>JBEKUL010000012.1:0-57666 GCA_049515055.1 Steroidobacteraceae bacterium
CACTGAACCTCGAGCGCGACTCGGTGGGTGCGGTGGTGCTCGGCGACTACAAGACCATCACCGAAGGCGACATCGTCAAGACCACGGGCCGCATCCTCGAAGTGCCCATAGGCCCAGAACTGCTGGGCCGCGTGGTGGATGCCCTCGGGCGTCCGATCGATGGCAAGGGGCCGCTCAACGCCAAGGCAACCGCTCCGATCGAGCGCGTGGCGCCGGGCGTCATTTATCGAAAATCCGTGAGCCAGCCGGTGCAGACCGGCTACAAGGCGGTCGACTCCATGGTGCCGATCGGCCGCGGCCAGCGCGAACTGATCATCGGCGATCGCCAGACCGGCAAGACCGCAATGGCGATCGACACCATCATCAATCAGAAGGGCTCGGGGATTAAATGCATTTACGTGGCCATCGGACAGAAGCAGTCCTCGATCGCCAACGTGGTGCGCAAGCTCGAGGAGCACGGCGCGATGGCACACACCATCGTGGTCGCGGCCTCCGCCTCGGTGCCAGCCTCGATGCAGTACCTGTCGGCGTACGCGGGCGTCACCATGGGCGAGTACTTCATGGACAACGGCGAAGATGCGCTGATCATCTATGACGATCTGTCGAAGCAGGCCGTGGCCTATCGGCAGATCTCGCTGCTGCTGCGCCGCCCCCCTGGCCGCGAGGCATTCCCCGGCGACGTGTTCTACCTGCACTCACGCCTGCTCGAGCGCAGCGCTCGTGTCAACGAGGAGTACGTGGAGCAGGTCAGCAAGGGCCGCGTCAAGGGCAAGACCGGCTCGTTGACGGGCCTGCCGATCATCGAGACCCAGGCCGGCGACGTGACCGCGTTCGTGCCCACCAACGTGATCTCGATCACCGACGGACAGATCTTTCTCGAAGGCGACCTGTTCAACGCCGGCATCCGTCCCGCCATGAACGCCGGCATCTCGGTGTCGCGCGTCGGCGGCGCGGCGCAGACCGACATCATCAAGCGGCTCGGCGGCGGTATCCGCCTGGCGCTGGCGCAGTATCGCGAGCTGGCGGCGTTCTCGCAATTCGCCTCCGATCTCGACGAGGCCACCCGCAAGCAGCTCGAGCGCGGCCAGCGCGTCACCGAGGTCATGAAGCAGAAGCAGTACGCTCCCATGTCGGTGGCGCAGATGGCGCTGTCGATCTACGCAGTCAACAACGGCTACATGGACAAGGTCGAGCGCTCCAAGGTGGTGGACTTCGAGGCGGCTCTGCAGAATTTTGCCCGCACCAACAATCGCGCGACGCTGCAGGCCATCAACGACAACCCGGTGCTCAAGCAGCACGAGGCGTCGCTGAAGAAAATCTGCGAAGACTTCGTGGCCACCGGCAGTTACTGACCGCCATGCCCGGCACCAAGGAAATCCGCTCCAAGATCGCCAGCGTCAAGAGTACGCAGAAGATCACCAAGGCCATGGAGATGGTCGCGGCCAGCAAGATGCGCCGCGCGCAGGAGCGCATGCGCGCCGCGCGGCCTTATGCCGCCAAGATGCGGGCGCTGATCAGTCGTCTGTCCGAGGCCAACCCGGATTACCGGCACCCGTTCCTGATGGAACGTGAGCCCAAGGGCGTGGGCATCATCGTGGTCTCCACCGATCGCGGGCTTGCCGGCGGCCTCAACAGCAACGTATTCAAGAGCGTGCTGCTGCTGGCCAAGGAGTGGCAGGCAAAGGGCGCAACGTTAAGCCTGTCGGTGCTCGGCAACAAGGGCCTGGCGTTCTTCCGCCGGCTCGGGCTGCCGATACTCGGCGGCGCTGGGGGATTCGGCGACCGGCCGCACATCAAGGATCTGATTGGCACGGTCAAAGTCATGCTCGATGCCTACCGCGACGGCAAGCTCGATCGCGTGTTCCTGGTCAATGCGACCTTCGTCAACACCATGACGCAGAAGCCGGTGGCATTGCAGCTGCTGCCCGCGCAAGCGGTGGCCGCAGAAGTCGATCCGCTGCCCGAACATTGGGACTACATCTACGAGCCGGATGCTGCGGCGATTCTCGAAGGACTGCTGACGCGCTATGTCGAGTCGCAGGTCTACCAGGGCGCGGTCGAGACCGTGGCCTCCGAAATGGCCGCGCGCATGGTGGCGATGAAGAGCGCTTCGGACAACGCCGGCAAGATCATCGGCGAGCTGCAGCTGGTCTATAACAAGGCCCGGCAGGCGGCGATCACCAAGGAGCTGGCCGAGATCGTGGGCGGCGCGGCAGCAGTTTAAAGGATGGCGAATATGGCGACAGCGAATGTGACGACGGGCAAGATCACGCAGATCATCGGTGCGGTCATCGACGTGGAGTTTCCGCGCGAGTCGGTGCCGAACATCTACGAAGCACTCAGGCTCAAGGATGTGGACCTGACGCTCGAGGTGCAGCAGCAGCTCGGCGACGGCGTCGTGCGCACGATCGCCATGGGCATCTCGGAGGGTCTGCAGCGCGGTCTGCCGGTCGAATCCACCGGCGCACCGATTTTGGTGCCGGTCGGGTCGGCGACGCTCGGCCGCATCATGGATGTGCTCGGCGCCCCGCAGGACAATCGCGGTCCCGTGCAGTCGCGCGAGCACTGGCCGATCCATCGTCCGGCGCCGAGCTACGAGGATCAGGCCGGCGGGCAGGACCTGCTGGTCACCGGCATCAAGGTTATTGATTTATTAGTACCCTTCGCCAAGGGCGGCAAAATCGGACTGTTCGGCGGCGCCGGCGTTGGCAAGACCGTCAACATGCTCGAGCTGATCAACAACATCGCCAAGCAGTATTCAGGTCTGTCGGTGTTCGCCGGCGTTGGCGAGCGCACGCGCGAGGGCAACGATTTCTACCACGAGATGGCCGAGTCGGGCGTGATCGACCTGCAGAATCTGCCGAACTCCAAAGTCGCGATGGTCTACGGGCAGATGAACGAGCCGCCGGGCAATCGTCTGCGCGTGGCGCTCACGGGACTGACGATGGCCGAATATTTTCGCGACGAGAAGCAGCCTAACGGCCGCGGGCGCGATGTGCTGTTCTTCGTCGACAATATCTACCGCTACACGCTCGCGGGCACCGAGGTCTCGGCGTTGCTGGGGCGCATGCCTTCGGCAGTGGGCTATCAGCCGACGCTGGCCGAGGAGATGGGTGTATTGCAGGAGCGCATCACCTCGACCAAGACCGGCTCGATCACTTCGATCCAGGCGGTGTACGTGCCGGCTGACGATTTGACCGATCCGTCCCCGGCGACGACTTTCGCGCATCTGGATGCGACCGTCGTGCTCTCGCGTCAGATTGCGGCCCTCGGCATCTATCCGGCTATCGATCCGCTTGATTCGACCAGCCGGCAGCTCGATCCGCTCGTGGTTGGAGAGGAACACTACAACACCGCGCGCGCGGTACAGGCGGTATTGCAGCGCTACAAGGAGCTGCAGGACATCATCGCGATCCTCGGTATGGACGAGCTCTCGGAAGCCGACAAGCTTGTGGTCTACCGGGCGCGCAAGATCCAGCGTTTCCTTTCCCAGCCGTTCAATGTCGCCAAGGTCTTCACCGGCCAGGACGGCAAGATCGTGCCGCTGAAGGAAACGATCCGTGGCTTCAAGGGCATCATCGATGGTGAGTTCGATGCCTTGCCTGAACAGGCTTTCTATATGGTGGGGGCCATCGACGAGGCGGTCGAGAAGGCCAAGACGCTGCAGTGATGGACACGATCGAGGTCGATATCGTGAGTGCTGAGGGCCAGATCTTCTCTGGTCCGGCGAGCATGGTGTTCCTGCCGGGCACCGAAGGCGAGCTCGGTGTTGCGCCGCGCCACGCGCCATTATTGTCGCTGCTGAAGGCCGGCGAGGTACGGGTACGCACCCCCGATGGCGAGGAGCAATCGTTTTTTGTCGGCGGCGGCGTGCTCGAGATCCAGCCCAAGCGAGTCTCGGTATTGGCAGACACGGCGGCGCGCGCCAAGGATCTGGACGAGGCGGCCGCGCTCGAGGCGCAGCAACGGGCCGAGCAGATTCTGGCGGGCAAGATCGACCGCATCACCCATGCTGAAGCCATTGCCGAGCTGGCGCGTGCGATCGCACAGCTCAAGCTCATCGCAAAATTGAACAGGCTCAGGCGCTGAAATCGCGCGCCCTGCGCGCCGAATTTGTGAACCGCTGCGCACCCGCTCGAGCTGCGGTCCAATCGTGGCGAGCGGTACTGTTACAATTGTTCAGATGCCCCGCAAGGACCCAAAGGCCGCGCTAAAGCCCTCCGCGAAGGCACCGCGCCGGCCGGCGGATCGCAGCTCCAGCCCAGCCCCGCTCCACGTCGTCGTGCTTGCAGCCGGCCGCGGTACGCGCATGCATTCGCGCCTGCCTAAGGTCATGCAGCCGCTGGCGGGTCGGCCCTTGCTCGCGCATGTGCTGGATCTGGCCGCGCAGCTCGCGCCCGCCTCGGTGCACGTTGTCTATGGCCATGGCGGTGAGCTGCTGCGCGAGCACTTCGCGCACGCGCCAGTGCAATGGGCCTTGCAGGCGCAGCAATTGGGCACGGGCCACGCGTTGTTGCAGGCCATGCCGGCCATTCCCGACGCTGCCCGCGTGCTCGTGCTGTACGGGGATGTGCCCTTGTTGCGCGCGGATTCGCTGCGCGCGTTGATCGAGCGTGCGCACGCGCGTGATCTGGCGATACTGACGGCCGCGCCGGCGGACCCGACGGGCTACGGCCGCGTGCTGCGCGATGCGCGCGGGGGTTTGCGGCGCATCGTCGAGGAGCTCGACGCCACGGCGCGCGAGCGCGCGATTCGCGAAGTGCACAGCGGCGTGATGCTCGCGCCCGCGGCGCCCCTGCGCAAGTGGCTGCGACAATTGCAGCCGCGCAACGCGCAGGGCGAATTTTATCTGACCGACGTATTCGCACGCGCGCTTAAGGCCGGCGCGCGCGTGCTGCCCGTCAAAGCTGGGGATTACGCCGAGGTGCTCGGCGTCAACGACAAGCTGCAGCTCGCCGCGGCCGAGTCCGAATACCGGCGCCGCCGCGCGCGTGAGCTGATGGGCCAGGGCGCTACGCTGATTGATCCGGCACGCATCGACGTGCGCGGAGAAGTCACCGTGGGACGCGATGTGCTGCTCGATGTGAATGTGGTATTGGATGGGCCGGTGCATCTGGCCGACGGCGTGCGCATCGGGCCGAACTGCGTGCTGGCCAACGCCAGCGTCGGTGCCGGAACGGTAGTGCACGCCAATTGCGTCGTGCACGATGCCCAGATCGGCGCGGGCTGTCAGATCGGTCCTTTCACGCGCCTGCGGCCGCAGACCCGGCTCGCCGATGGGGTGCACCTGGGCAATTTCGTCGAGATCAAGAACAGCCTGATTGGCGAAGGCAGCAAGGTCAATCATCTGAGCTATGTGGGGGACACGGACATCGGCAGTCGCGTCAACGTCGGAGCCGGTACGATCACCTGCAACTACGACGGGGCGAATAAATGGCGCACCGATATCGGCAGCGGTGCCTTCATCGGTTCGGGCACGATGCTGGTTGCGCCTGTGAAGGTCGGTGACGGGGCGACCATCGGCGCGGGCTCGACCATCACGAGCGATGCACCGGCCGACAAACTGACGCTGGCGCGTTCGCGCCAGGTCACGATCGAACAATGGGAGCGACCCGGCAAGCTCACGGGTAAGTCGTGACCGCCCAGCCGCACCCGCTGACAGGATGAGCCTGATATGTGTGGAATAGTCGGTGGCGTCGCCGATCGCAACATTGCGCCGGTGCTGATCGAGGGGCTCAAGCGGCTCGAGTACCGCGGCTACGATTCGGCCGGTATCGCCGTGATCAACAATGCCGGCCATATGCAGCGGCTGCGAACGGTCGGCAAGGTGCGTGAGCTCGAGCAGGCACTGATCGATTTGCCAATCGAGGGCCATGTGGGCATCGCGCATACGCGCTGGGCTACGCACGGCGTGCCGAGCGAGCGCAATGCGCATCCGCACCTGTCACGCGACGGTCTGGCGATCGTGCATAACGGCATCATCGAGAACTACGAGGAGTTGCGCGAGGCGCTCAAAGCAGCCGGTTACCAGTTCAGTTCCGAGACTGACACCGAAGTCGTGGCGCACCGTGTGCACTTTCACCGCGAGAAACTCGGCGACCTGTTTCGGGCGGTGCGCGCGACGGTGGCGGAGCTGGAAGGCGCCTATGCACTTGCGGTCGTGAGCGAGCAGGATCCGGACCGGCTCATCGCGGCGCGCGTGGGTTGCCCGGTGGTGCTCGGTATCGGCCTGGGCGAGAACTTCGTGGCCTCGGACGTGGCCGCGTTGTTGCCGGTGACGCGCCGCTTCATGTTCCTCGAAGAGGGCGATGTGGCCGAGATCCGCCGCGCCGGCACGCGCGTGATCGATCGTGAGGGCAACAGTGCCGAGCGGCCGGTGCGGGAAAGCGAATTGTCCGCCGACGCGGCCGAGAAGGGTCAATACCGGCACTTCATGCTCAAGGAGATTCACGAGCAGCCACGCGCCGTCGCCAACACCCTGCAGGAACGCGTGGCCAACGGGCGCTTGCTCGAGGCCGCATTCGGGCCGGCCGCCACCGCGGTGTTCGAGCGCGTCGAGGCGGTGCACGTTGTGGCCTGCGGCACGAGCTATCACGCCGGCCTGGTGGCTCGCTATAACATCGAGCAGATCTGCCGCATCCTGTGTCGCGCCGAGATCGCGAGCGAATATCGCTACCGCAATCCGGTGATCTCGAAGAACACCTTATTCGTCGCGATCTCGCAGTCGGGTGAGACAGCCGATACGCTCGCGGCGCTGCGCATGGCGCGCAAAAACGGCTATCTGTCCACGCTCGCGATCTGCAACGCACCCGAGAGCTCGCTGGTGCGCGAGTCCGAGCTGGTCATGCTCACGCGCGCCGGCCCCGAGATCGGCGTCGCCTCGACCAAGGCTTTCACCACCCAGCTCACGGCGCTGGCGATGCTGACCGCGGCGCTCGCACGCCACAATGGTGCCGATCCCGAGCGCGAGCGCACGCTGGTCACGCGGCTGATCGAATTGCCCGCGTTGCTCGAAAAGACCCTCGAGCTCGACCCGCTGGTGCACCGACTGGCGCTGCGATTCGCCGACAAGCACCACGCCTTGTTCCTCGGCCGCGGCGCGATGCAGGCGATTGCGATGGAGGGCGCGCTGAAGCTCAAGGAGATCTCGTACATTCACGCCGAAGCGTATGCCGCAGGCGAGCTAAAACATGGCCCGCTGGCGCTGGTCGACGCCGACATGCCGGTCGTGGCAGTGGCGCCCAACAATGATCTGCTCGAGAAGCTCAAATCCAACCTCATGGAGGTGCGAGCGCGCGGCGGTGAGCTCTACGTGTTCGCTGATCCGGATTCCGGCATCGAGTCGAGCGACGGCGTGCATGTGATACTCATGCCCAAGCACGTGGCCGAGCTGCAGGCGCCGATCGTCTACGCAATCCCATTGCAGCTGCTGGCCTACCACGTCGCGATCCTCAAGGGTACGGACGTCGACCAGCCGCGCAACCTCGCCAAGAGCGTCACGGTCGAATAACGCGTCATCCTGGCATGAATAAGCCTGCCGAGGATTGGTCCGCAAAGGCACGCAGCGAGCTGAGCTTTCTCGCCGGCGGCGGGGAGATGGGTGCGCGCATGCGCCGGCTCGATTGGACCAAGACCCCCCTCGGTCCGCCCGCCGCGTGGCCGCAGTCGCTCAAGACCATTGTGCGCATGATGCTCGATTCGCGTTACGCCATGTGGATGCTATGGGGCAGCGAACTGACGTTCTTCTGCAACGACGCCTATCTGCCCACGGTCGGTATTAAGCGCGACTGGGTGCTCGGTGCCCGCTCCGACAAGGTCTGGGAAGAGATCTGGCTCGACATCGGACCGCGTATTCAGCAGGTGCTTGAGGATGGCCGGGCCACGTGGGACGAAGCGCTGCTGTTGTATCTCGAGCGCAGCGGCTTTCCCGAGGAGACCTACCACACCTTTTCCTACAGCCCGGTTTACGACGATGACAACCGTGTCGCCGGCATGCTCTGCGTAGTCACCGAAGTCACAGAACGCGTGATCGGCGAGCGCCGCCTGGGCGTGTTGCGGGACTTGGCGACGCGCTCGCGCGGATCGGGCACCGTCCAGCAAGCCTCCGAGCGGCTGATGCGGGTTCGATGATCACCTGATCAAGCCGGTCGATATGCATGCCCTGCAGCGCGCTTTCGCGGCGCAAAGCGCTGACACGGCGGGTTGACTCGATCGTCCCTCGCCTCTGCGGGCAGCAAGTCGGGCAGCCGGGCTTTTAGAAAACCCGGAACATGCGGAAACCCGAGTCGTGCACCTGCAGGCGCGCGACCTTGACGCGTCGGCGCCGTCCCCGACCCCGCGTGCTGTCACGCCAGCCGCCGGCCGCCAGCGAGTTCTCGCGCACGCCTGGCCCGGTGATCCCTTTGTTCCTCCTGATGGCGCCGCTGGCGGCGCTCTTGCAAGCCGATTCGTTCATGCTAGGGCTCCTGCGGTACCCAATGACACCGCCTAAATAGTTTTGATTACATACAATATATCATACATACGGTATGTATCAAAATCAGTTACGTACCTTAAATATCTGGTAATTTATCGACAAATCAAGCAAGTAGAGAGGATAAGGACATGAAGAAGTCGGGCGCACGCCAGGGCCAGCCGGCCTCGCAGCTCATCACCAAAAGAATCGCCGAACTCGGGGACTGGCGCGGGCAGACCCTCAGCACAGTGCGCCAGCTCATCAAGCAAGCGGACCCCGATGTCGTGGAGGAGTGGAAGTGGAGGGGCACCCCGGTGTGGTCGCACGCGGGCATCATCTGCACTGGCGAATCCTACAAGAAGGTCGTAAAGCTGACCTTCGCCAAGGGCGCGTCCCTCAGGGATCCGGCGCGACTGTTCAATTCGAGTCTCGACGGCAACGTACGCCGCGCGATCGACCTTCATGAAGGTGAAGAAGTTGACGAGCGCGCCTTCACGACGCTCATTCGCCAGGCGGTGGCACTCAACCGTTCTGGCCAGCCGAAAGCTTCGAAGAAAGCGAAGTCCTGAAGTGATGAACTGACATCGCGTCAGTTCAAGCGAAGGCCTCGCCGAGCCACGCCTCTCATCCGATCCTGCTAATTTTCAGGATGATGTTCCGGCGGTGGCGCCTTGGTTGAATGCGGTGCCGGCTTCGGCGGCGGTTTCGGTGCTGCCGGTGCGGGATGGGGCGGTAAAAAGGCCTTATTTTGCGGTCCTGCCGTTGCGGCCGGCACTGCCGGGGGCTTCGCCTCAGCCGCATGAGGAGCAAAAGGCTTTGCGCCGGGAGCAGCGCTGGCAGTCACCGCGCTGTGCTGCAGCTCCGCGACGCTCGCGACCGGACGCGGCACGGCGGCATGGGCCGGAACGCCATGATTCGCGGAAGCAAAGTTGGACTTATCCTGTTTCGCTACCTGCTCATGTTGCTGCTGCGCCGGGGTGGCCGCAAGATGAGGCTCATTGGCGGCGGCCCGCTGCTGCTCAGTGGGTTTCGCGGCAACTCCGTTCGGCCCACCGTTGAAACTGGTGTGGGTGTTGTTGATGATCGTTGTGTTGTTGACGATCGTGGTATTGACGTAGGTCGTGCGGATCACGGTCGTGTCCACGTGCACTGCGGCGGTGTTATAGGCGAAGACGCCACCGCGCCACTCACCGCCGGCAAAGCCGCCTCCGCCATAACCGAATCCGTAATTCACACCGCCGTAGAAGCCAACGTGTGTCCCCCAGTAGCCGGCATGAAAGACATACACACCGCCATCTCCCCAGCCCCAATAACCCGGCGTCCAGAGATAGCCAGGTTGCGGCGCGGCGACCCAGGTGCCCGGGATCCAGTAGTAGTCGCCAACGCCGTCCCACGCCCAGTAACCGGGTGTCCACATGAAGTTCGGTTGCGGGCAGGGAGGTTGAACGTAAACCGGCAGAGCGGGCGGTTCGATGTTGACGCTGATGCCGATCGAGATCTGCGCGAAGGCCTGTAGCGGCATTGAAACCAACGCGCCTGTGAATAAAGCCCCAAAGAGGAGCCGCATAGTGGAAGGTTGCATTCGAAACGACCCCCTTCAAGCCCATTTCATTCGTGGCGCGAGACCCTATCACAGCCTCGCACGCCGCGAATGAATCCCGGTGCGCGCGCACTATATCGAGAATCTCACGGGAAATGCCGTAGAATCGCGCTTCAGACAACAGACGGGGGAATATCCATGCTGCGCGCCTTGACGCTCCTGATCGCCTTCACATTCCCGGCCGCAGCTGCGCTCGCGCAGACGGCTCCCAAGACTCTGGATATCTACTACATCGACACCGAGGGCGGCCAGGCGACGTTGTTCGTCGCCCCGGGTGGGCAGACGGTACTGATCGATACCGGCAATACCGGCACACGCGATCCCAACCGCATCATCGAGGTGACCCAGGCGGCGGGCGTGAAGCAGATCGACTACCTGTTGATCACGCACTATCACGGCGATCATGTCGGGGGCTACCTGGAACTCGCCAAGCAGATACCGATCCTGCACTACGTCGATCACGGCCAGACGGTGCAGCCTGAACAGGTATTCGATTCGAGGACCGCGTACGACGCGGCCGTCAAGACCCACCCGCACATCATCGCCAAGCCCGGCGACAAGCTTCCGATCGCGGGGCTGGACTGGACCATTGTGTCCTCGGCCGGCAAGGTGCTTGCCGCCCCGATGACCGGTGAGCCTGGGGCTGGCCTCCAGAACCCCTATTGCGCCGACTACAAGCCGAAGGAAATTACCGTGGACCTTGAGAACGCTCAGTCCGTCGGCAGCGTGATCCGCTATGGCAAGTTCCGCACCGTCGATCTGGGCGACCTGCTCTGGAACTGGGAAGCGCAGCTCGCCTGCCCGGTCAACAAGATCGGCACGGTCGATGAGATGCTCACCACGCATCACGGGCTCGCCTGGTCGGGCGTGCCGGCGCTGATCGACGCACTGCGGCCGCGGGTCATCGTGATGAACAATGGCGTACGCAAGGGCGCCGCGCCCGAGTACCTGCAGACCCTGGAATCCGCGCCCGGGCTCGAAGACCTATGGCAGCTGCACTGGTCGGCCAACACCCTGCAGGAGCACAACGTTGCCGGTGTGCGTATCGCCAACATCGAGACACCGGAAACCGTCGCTGAGGTCATCACGCATCCGCCGGGACCGATCGCTGCGGGCACGCGTCCGCCGGACATCGGCAATCCGAACCACGCCCCGGCCTACTGGATCAAGGTCTCCGCGCAGGCGAACGGGGATTTCACGGTCACCAATACACGCAATGGGTTCTCCAAAACCTACAAGCATCGCGGCTGAGTGCGGCCGTACGACACGCGGGCAGTTTTCATGAAAGCGACTCATTTGTGGCTGCTGCTCGTGGCCTGTGCCGCCGGGGCGCAGCAGACCCCTTCCGGCAGCACTGCCGGCGGCGCCGCCTCATTCACGGCCCGCTGCGCAGTGTGTCATGGCGGTGATGGCAATGGCACCGATCGTGGACCCAGCCTGCTCGCCTTTGTCGCGGCCAATCCCGATGCACAGATTGCCACGCTGATACGCACGGGCGTCAGGGCCATGCCGGCGCACACGATCGCCGACCCGGAAATGACTGATCTGCTGGCGTTTTTGCACACACTCGGACCGCTCGCGGGCGCGAGCCCGAGCGCCCCATCGCCCCGTACGATCAGGCTCAATACGGGCGAGTCCTTGCAGGGCGATGTGCTCAACGAGACGAACTTCGATCTGCAACTCGCGAGCGCCGATGGCCGCATTCACCTGCTGTCGCGCGACGGCGAGGTGTATAGCGAGCCGAGTCTGCGGCCCGAGGTGGACTGGCCACGCTATGACGGCAGTTTCACGAGCAATCGCAACAGCACGCTGGCTCAGATCAATCGATCGAACGTGCGCTCTCTGAAGCTGCAATGGATGTTCCCGATAACCTGGGCGCCGCGGCTGGAGGCCACTCCGGTCGTGGTCGATGGCGTCATGTATGTGACCGCCGCCAATGCGGTGTTCGCGCTCGACGCGCGCGACGGGCGGCAGTTGTGGAGCTATCGGCGTGCACGCACTGCGGGACTGCTGGGCGAGGCGGCGGGCGGTGCCAATCGCGGCGTAGGCATTGCGGGCAGCCGCGTGCTCATGCTCACCGACAATGCGCATCTGCTCGCGCTCGATAAGAACAACGGCAAATTGCTGTGGGACGTCGCGATGACCGACTGGCCGGTATCGCAGTACGGCGCCACCGGCGCGCCATTGATCATCGGCGACCACGCGATCGTCGGCGTCGCAGGCGGCGAGGAAGGCGCACGCGGCTTCGTCGCCTCCTACGACGTCACGACGGGTCAGCGCCAATGGCAGTTCTGGAGCATTCCAAAACCCGGGGAGAAGCTGTCGGAAACCTGGGTGGGCAGCGCGCTGGAGCATGGCTGCGGCGCGACCTGGATGAGCGGCTCCTACGATCCGCAGCTGGACCTGATCTACTGGGCCGTCGGTAATCCATGCCCGGACTTCAACGGCGCCGATCGCCAGGGCGACAATCTCTATACCAACAGCGTGCTGGCGCTCAAGCCCGAGAGCGGCGAGCTCAAGTGGTATTTCCAGTTCACGCCCCACGACACGCATGATTGGGACGCGGACGAGCCGATGATGCTGGTCGACACCAGCTACGAGGGTCGGCCACGCAAGCTGCTGGTACAGGCCGATCGCAACGGCTTCTTCTTCCTGCTGGATCGCACGAACGGGCAATTCCTGCGCGCCACGCCCTTCGTCAGCAAAATCACCTGGGCCAGTGGCTACACCAGCGAGGGCAAGGCCATCGTGCTGCCCAATTCCGAGCCGACACTGGAGGGCAATGTGGGCTGCCCGGCCTCGGCGACCAACTGGATGTCGGCCGCCTATAACGCAGCGACGAAACTGTTCTACCTCGCAGCCACCGATCGATGCTCGAGCATCAAGCTGGTGCCGGCTCCATTTGAGATGGGCAAGCGCTTCTTTAATGGCGCCGGGAGCAGGGTCCCCGGCGGCACGCATTCGATTCGCGCGCTCGATGTGCAGACGGGCAAGATTGTCTGGGATTACGTACAGACTGGCGATGGCAGCAGCGCCAGCGGCACGCTGTCCACCGACGGCGGCCTGGTATTTTTTGGCGGCGACAGCGGCGTGTTCACCGCGCTCGATGCGCGCACCGGCAAGCCGCTGTGGCATTTTGCGGCCAACGAAAAATTCTGGGCCTCGCCCATGACCTACATGCTCGCAGGCAAGCAATACGTCTGCATCGCGAGCTCCGCGGGCTATCTGGCCTTCGCGCTGCCCGACTGACTGCGCAGCCCCGACGGCGGCGCCCCGCAATAGCGAGCCTCCAGATCGTAGGTGCTCGCGGCCGTGATCTGGACCTCGGCGAATTCACCGACCTTCAGCCCCGGCGCAGCGCGCACGCGCACGACCCCGTCGATCTCGGGCGCATCGCCCGTGCCCCGCCCGATGGCGACGCCGCGCTCGATGGCGTCGAGCAGTACGCGGCAGCGCCGGCCGATTCGCGCCTGCAGGCGCGCGGCGCTGATGGCGCCGGCCCTTGCCATGAAGCGCTCATAGCGCTCCTGCTTGATCGGCTCGGGTACCGCGGCGGCGATGGCATTGGCGGCGGCGCCCTCGACCGCCGAGTATTTGAAGCAACCGACGCGATCGAGCTGCGCGCCATCGAGCCAGGACAGCAGTTGTTCGAACTCGGCCTCGGTCTCGCCCGGGAAGCCGACGATGAAGCTGCTGCGCACAGTCAGGTCCGGGCGCTGTGCGCGCCAGGATTCGATGCGCCGCAAAGTATTCTCCGCATGCGCCGGCCGGCGCATGCGCTTGAGCACGCTCGGGCTGCCGTGCTGGAACGGCACATCCAGATACGGCAACACCCCATCCTCGCTCATCAGCGCGATCACTGCATCGACGTGCGGGTAGGGATAGACGTAGTGCAGTCGCACCCAGACGCCCAGCTGCGCGAGCGCGCGCACGAGCTCGACGAAGCTCGATGCGTAGCTGTGCCCGCGCCAGAGCGCGTCGCGGTAGGCGATATCGCTGCCATAGGCGCTGGTGTCCTGCGATATCACGAGCAGTTCTTTGACGCCGCCGGCGACCAGCGCCTCGGCCTCCCGCATGATCTCATCGAGCGGCCGGCTCACCAGCCGGCCGCGCAACGCGGGAATCACGCAGAAGCTGCAGCGGTTATTGCAGCCTTCGGAGATTTTCAGGTACGCATAATGGCGCGGCGTGAGCCGCAGGCCCTGCGGCGGCACGAGATCGAGCAAGCGCGCGTGTGGGGCGGGCAGATGCTCGTTGACGGCCGCGATCATGCGCTCAGTCGCGTGCGGGCCGGTTACACCCAGCACCTTCGGGTGGCGCTCGAGGATGCGCTGCGCACGAGCGCCCAGGCAGCCGGTCACGAGCACGCGGCCGTTGCGCTCGAGAGCCTCGCCGATGGCGTCCAGCGATTCGTCGATCGCGGCATCGATGAAGCCGCAGGTATTGACCACGACCAGGTCGGCTTGGGCGTAGCCCGCAGCGATCTCATAGCCGCGTGCGCGCAGTTCGGTGATCAGGCGCTCGGAATCGACCAATGCCTTGGGACAACCCAGGCTGACAAAGCCGACGGCCGGCGCGCGGCCGGGCGTGGCTGGCGCAGTGCTTACTGGGGCGGGTTGCGGCATTTTTTGATCCTGGCCCTGGTTTGCCTGTCGGGGGCTGCCGGCCAGTACAATGGGGCCGCAAGTGTACCTGAGCGAGCGCGACGGATCGACGCATGGCCTTTGATCGCGACTATTACCGACGTTTCTACTTCAATGCGCGCACCGCCGTGACCTCGCGCTCCGAGATGAGCGCGCGCGCGAGCCTTATCGTCGGTTGCCTGCGCTATATCGGCTTGCCGGTGGCCAGGATCCTCGACGCCGGCTGCGGTGTCGGGCTGTTGCGCGCACCGCTGAAGCGCGCGTTGCGGCGTGCCGATTACGTCGGTCTGGAATACAGCCCCTACCTGTGCCAGCGCTATGGCTGGCGCCAGGGCTCGGTCGAGACCTTCCGCAGCCGCCAGCGCTTCGATCTGGTCATCTGCTACGACGTTTTGCAGTATCTGTCGCCCATTCAGGCGCGCCGCGCGATCGCCAATCTGGCGCGGCTGTGCCGCGGCGCGCTGTATTTCGGTGCCCTGACGCGCGAGGATTGGCGCGAGAACTGCGATCAGCAGCGCACCGATCGCATCCCGGGCCTGCGTGCGGGCGCGTGGTACCGGCGTGAGCTCTCACACGCCTTCCGTCCGCTCGGCTGCGGGCTGTGGCTCAAGCGCGAGCTGCCCCTGACGCTCTGGAACCTGGACGCGGCGGCTTGAACGATCCTCGATGCGCGAGCTGATCGGCTTCGATGGCATGCTCGAGTGCCGCGCCGAGAGCGGTCCGATCAACCTCGTGTTGCGCGGCTTCGAGCGCGCTGGCCTCGAGGCGCCGCGCACGGCGGCGGCGGCGCTCTTCCGCGGCGCGCGGCTGCCGACGAGTGAGGCATCCGTGCCACCGCGTCTGCATGGCGCGAGCTTGTTCGAGCTCGAAGGCGCTCCAGGGGAATGCCGCTATCTGCTTCGCGCCCAGGAATGGCAACTCGAGCTGCGCGCCCGCAGCCTGCAGCTGCACCGTGAGGCCGCACCCGAGCTGTTCGGCGCCGTGCCGGCGCCGCGCGTGCCCTGGCGGCTGCGGCTGGGCTGGATGCTGTTGCTGGCGGTGCTGCGCGTGCCTGGTGCGGCTCGGCTGCTGCTCGGGCGGCCCGACTAACGATGAGCCGGCGCATTCCAGTCACGGTGCTGACCGGCTTTCTGGGGGCAGGCAAGACCACGCTCGTCAACCGCATCCTGACCGAGCAGCACGGCAAGCGCATCGCGGTCATCGAGAATGAGTTCGGCGAGATCGGCGTCGATCACGAGCTGCTCATCGGCGCCGAGGAGGAGATTTTCGAGAGCAGCAACGGCTGCATCTGTTGCACCGTGCGCGGCGATCTGATCCGCATCCTCACGCAGCTGCGCAAGCGCCGCGAGCGCTTCGATGCGATCCTGATCGAAACCACCGGGCTCGCGGATCCTGCGCCGGTGGCGCAGACATTTTTCACCGACGAGGACGTCAAGGAATTCTTCGCGCTCGATGCGATCGTGACGCTCGTGGATGCACATCATTTCGATCGCGAGATCGAACAAAGTCCGATCGTACGCGAGCAGATCGCCTTTGCGGACATCGTGCTGCTCAACAAGATTGACCTGGTCGATGAGCGCGAGCTCGCACGCATTGAGCAGCGGCTGCGCGGCATCAACGGCACGGCGCAGGTGCTGCGCACCCGCAACGCCGAGGCGCCGCTCGATCGCGTGCTCGATGTGGGCGCCTTCGATCTGGAGCGAGCGCTCGCGCAGGATGCGGATTTTCTGCGACCGGCGTTGCCCTTCGAGTGGGCCGGGCTCTATGCGCTCGGCGCCGAGCAGTACGCGCTGCGCACTGGTGCGCGCCTGCACGAGCATGACGCACAGCCGCGCCCGCAGGCATTGCAGCAGGTCAGCGTGCTGTTGCTGCCCGTGGATGTGGCGCAGGGCATCGATGCGCTGTTGGCGCTCGCCTCGACGATGTTTGCGAGCCAGGCGCTCGCTCTGGAGCCGCTCGCGCTGCTGCCGCCGCGGCAACTCGCGCGGCTCGGGCTCGAGGACGGCGCGCACTACCTGGTGCAGCTCGAGCGCGCCGGGCAGTGCGCGTTATTCTGTGAGCACGCGCCCGAGGAGTTCGGACTGCGCCTGACCGGCGCCACGCTGCTGCAGGAGCGCCGCTTCGGCTCGCATCATCACGATCCGCAGATCGGCTCGATCGGGCTGGAGGAGGCCCGAGCGCTGGATGCGAATAAGGTCAACGATTGGCTTTCGTATCTGCTGCAAAGCCGTGGGGCGGACATTCTGCGCATGAAGGGCGTGCTGAGCCTCAAGGGCGAGTCGCGGCGCTATGTCTTTCATGGCGTGCACATGGTCTACGATGGCCAGCTCGAGCGTGCCTGGGGCCCGGTGCGCCGCAGCCGGCTGGTGTTCATCGGCCGCCACCTGGATCGCGAGGAGCTCGAGGCCGGCCTGCAATCCTGTGTCGCATGAGTGTGGCCGCCACTCGCCTGCGACTGCGCGGCCGCATCGAGCTTGGAGACTGTCCGGTCGACGCGGCCTGGTCGCCCGATGGCGCCGCGCTCGTCGTGGCCGGGGGCGAGGGCGCGATCATGCTGGTGCAGATCAGCGAGCCTCTGGGCGTACGCCGGGTTGGCCAGCACCCTACCGGCGCGTTGGCGGTGGACTGGGATAGCAGCGGGCGCCTGTTTGCCTCATCGGGCCAGGATGGCGCCGTACTGTTGTGGGACGCGCGCTCACTTGCGGCCCGATCGATCCACCAGGCCGCCGAATGGAGCGAGCAGCTGGCATTCGACCGGCGGGGGCGATCGCTGGCTGTGGCCACTGGCCGCACGTTGCGGCTGTTCGACGCCGACGGCGGCTTGCAGGGGAGCTTCGAGGCGCAGCCGGGCGCGATCGCCGCGCTGGCCTGGCGGCCCGGAGGCAGCCAGATCGCGGCCGCGGGCAACGGCGGCGTGCGCATCCATCGGCTCGAGCCGAGCCTGGAGTCGCGCGACTACCCGTTGCAGGGCGCCTGCCTGACCGCGAACTGGAATGCCGATGGGCGTGTGCTCGCAGCCGGCATGCAGGATGGCAGCGTGCATCTGTGGTACGTCGTGCTTGGCACCCAATCGCAGATGCGCGGCTACGGCACCAAGGTCGCTGCGACCGCCTGGAGCGGTAATGGCCGCTACCTGGTAAGCGCCGCGGGCAGTTCGCTGATCGCCTGGGATTTCAGCGGCAAGGGACCACAGGGCTCGCGACCCCTTGAGCTGCAGTCGCACTCCGAGCGCATCAGCGCGCTCGCCTGCAGACCGAGCGGAACCTGGCTCGTCTCCGCGGCGCGCGACCGCAGGCTGCTGCTCTGGCGGCTTGGCTTCAGCGATGCGCCACAGGACGCGCATCTGCTCGCCGATGAATGCACCGTGCTGCGCTATGCGCGCAACGGCGAGCGCCTTGCAGTCGGGGATGCGAGCGGAGGTCTTTCGATTTTCGACTGCTAGGATCGCGCCGGTCTATGGTCCCGGGGATTCCAGCTCCATGGCAGCGCTGAGGCTGCGCGGCGCGTGCACGGCACCCAGGACGTTGGCATAGGTCGCCAGTTGCTGCGTCAGCGCCTGCGCCCAGGTGTAGCGCTGCAAGACGCGCGAACGCGCCTGGGCCCCGAGTGCATGAATGTCGCGCTCGTAAAGCCGGCGGATGGCCGCAGCCATGCTGGGTGCGTCATCCGGCTCGGCGAGTTCCCCGACGCGCTCATCGACGAGCTCCGGGATCGAGCCGGCGCGCACGCCGACTACGGGGCGGCCGCAAGCCATCGCCTCGACGACCACGAGCCCGAAGGTCTCGCGGTTGCCCGCATGCACGAGCGCATCGGCGGAAGCGAGCCACTGCGCAAGCTCGACGCTGTCGCGCCGGTACGGCAACACCGTGACATTCTGGCTCGGCTGCGCACTGCGACCGCCGCCGACCAGCAGCAGATGATACGGCTCGCCCAGCAGCGCCATGGCCGCGCGCAGCACATGAATCTTCTTTTCCTCGGAAAAGCGCCCAGCGAACACCACGAGGCGCGCATCATCGGGCAGATTGAGCATGCGCCGCAGCTCGAGGGTGCGCCGCTGGGGCGAGAACAGCGCGGTATCCACGCCGAGCGGCTGGAATGCCACGTTCGGCACACCGCACTGGCGCAAGTACGCGCACATCGAGCGGCTCGGCGCGAGCACCAGGTCGACGCGCTCGTAGACCAGGCGCAGGTAGCGCGTGACCGCGCGCTCGACGCCGGAGCCGAAACGATTGCCCAGCAATCGCGGCAGATTCGAGTGAAAGAAGGCCACGACCGGCACGTGGCGCGTACGTGCTGCGGTCAACGCGCACCAGGCTGGATGGAAGACATCGCCGACCTCGATGAGGTCGGGCTCAAGCTCCAACAGCATGCTCTTCCAGGTGCGCGCGGCCAGCGGCAGGCGGTAATTGAAGGTTCCTGGCAGGCGCATTCCGGCGACAGTGCTGACGCCATTGCGCACCAGACGATTCTCAAGCCCCGGCACGAGCAGGGTGTGCCGATGCGCAGTGTTGGCGTGCAGCCACGCCTGCTTGGCAGTCAGATAGCGCTTCACGCCGCCGCTCGTGAGCGAGTAGAAGAGCGTTGTGTCGACCACGTGCATGCTGTGCCCCACGAGTGAGGCAGCATTGCATCGTTATGTCATTTTGCTGTCAAGCACCAAACGCCATACGGGTGTCGGACGCCGCCAGGGCTGGCAATTCGATCTGAAAGCGGGTGTAGCGACCCTTCTTGGTCGAGGCCCGGATGACTCCGCCGAGCCGGCGCACGTGCTCGCTGACGATTTGCAGGCCTTGACCGCGTTTTGCTGCCGGATCGGCGGTCGAAATACCGGGCTGAAAAATGACGCTCACAAGCCGCGGCACCTCTATATCGTGGGCGGCTTGCGCCGGCAGTAGTCCCCGTCTGATAGCGCTTTGGGCGATACGCTGCACATCCAGGCCGCCGCCATCATCCTGCAGGTCGAGCTCGTAGCCTCCGGACTGACTCGGCTTGAACTGCACCGCCAGCGTAGCCTGCTCTGCTTTGCCCTGGGCGAGGCGTTGTGCAGGGCTCTCGATGCCATGTTCGATGGCGTTGCGCACCAGCTGTGCGAGCACGTCGAACAATGCCGGGACCCACGGCTCTGGAATATCCTCCAGGCCCTCGGCCTCGAGCACCACATTCTTGCCGTGCTCCTGCGACAGGCTCGCCGTCAGTCGCTGCACGGCTCCCAGCAATCGGGGCGGTGCGCGCCGCGCGCTCTCGAACGGTTCTGCTTCGGCTCGACCGTCATCGATCACCGGCACGTGCACTGCGGCGGAGTCGGCTGCGATCGAGATGTGGCTGCACAGCTCCCCGAGCACCACCATCGCCGGCAGCAGATCATTGCCAGTGATCTGCGCTCGCAACTCGATCTCGCGCAATGCGGCCTGTGCGCTCTGCAGCCGGGCGCTGACCGTTGGCAGATGCAGGTCCAGCAGCGCCTCGCCGAGTATCTGCAGCTCGGCCAGCAGCAGCTCGATCTTGCCGCGAAAGGCCGCGCTCTCGCGCGTGGAGGCCTGCAGCAATGACTGAATCTGCCGCACGCTCGCCAGTGCCTGTGTCATGCCGCTGGCCAGCGCCACTGGCTCGCTCAGCAGCAGCGAGCGGTACAGATCGCGCTGATCGCGCAGCGTCTCGAGCTCGAGCTGGAATGAAGGCGAGACGCGCATCGAGGTATCGTTCATTGCAGGCTCGCCACGGCGTGCAGCTGAGCCGTTGGGGGCCGCAACATCGCGATCGCGCCGCCCAGCTCGGCCTGCGCCGCGAGCGCATCGCTCAAGCGCTCCTCGCGGTCGCGGGCCATCAGGTGATCGAGCAATGGCTCCAGGGCTGCGCATGCCGGCGGCAGCGCCGGTCGCGGGCCGTGCACGTGCTGCTGCATGACCTCGACCGCGCTGGCGCCCAGATAGGGCTTATTGCCCGTGAGCATCTCGTACAGGATGACCCCGAGGCTGTACAGATCACTACGTGCGTCCAACGGCAGGCCTTGGGCCTGTTCCGGACTCATGTAGTAGGGCGAGCCGCGCAGCATGCCTACGGCCGTATTCAGATGCGCGAACTCGAGCCGCTTGGCCAGACCAAAATCGATCAGCACCACGGAGCTGTCTGCGCGCAGCATGACATTCGGCGGCTTCAGGTCGCGATGCAGGAGCCCGGCGGCATGCACCACGTGCAGTGCGGCGCAGATGCGCTGCGCATATTCGATGCTCTCGAGCATGGTTATCGGTTGCCGCAATCGCATCTTCAGATCGCCGCAGGGAAAGTATTCCATGGCGATGAATTCGCGCCCATCGTGAAAACCGTAGTCGTAGATGCTGACCACGCTGGGGTGCTGCAGCGCGCTGATGGCGGCATATTCGCGCGCGAATTCCTGCGAATCCGTGGCCCCATCGGGCGTCGTCTTGCTGATCTTCAGCGCCACATTGCGCCCGAGCTTGACGCTGTAGGCCAGGTACACGGCAGCGCACGCGGACTCGCCGAGCTTATGCAGCAGCGTGTACTGAGGCAGTTGCAGATACGGGCCATCAGCGGCGCGTCGTGCCGTGCCGGAACAGCGCGCTCGCGGCACTGCAGCTGCGCGCGGCGCGCGCAGCGCGGCGCGCAGAGCGCTGGCCAGGAGCTGGGCGTTGAGCAGCCGGCGGGGCAGATAGTCACTGGCGCCAAGCTGAATCGCACGCACTGCGCTGATCTCATTGCCGCCCGTGGCGATGACGACGACCGGTGGTGCCTGGCTCGTTGCCCGTGCCGCACGCAATTGTTCCAGCGCATCTACCGCATCGAGGGCGCCGCTGAGCGCGTCGCCGCAGTGCGCACCGAGCACGATCAGATCCAGCTCCATGCCGTTGGCCGCCCAAATGCGCCCCTCGAACTGCGAGGGCTGCAGTTCCTCGATGAGCCCTTCAGGCCAGAGAAGCTCGATATGACGGCGCAGCCAGTCGCGCAGCTCGCGCTCTTCCTCGACGATCAGGATGTTCGGCTTCATGGCGCAAGCGCGAGCGCGTGGTGTGAGAGGCTCCAGGCGATGGCTGCTGCGGTCAGGACTGCCGCCAGCACAGTCAGCCCCAGGCCGACGCCGGGCATTGCGCTCAGACCCAGGCGCGGCCGCTCGGCGCTCTTCAGCCCCTTGGGCGCCGGCGTGGCGCCTGGCGGCTCCCCGGGAGTGCGAGCGCTCAGCGCCGCATCGATGAAGAATTTTAGCCGCTGACCCGAGACCGGTTTGTGCACGAAGCGAAAAATTGTGCCAGCAGCGATCGGCTCGGCCAGTTGCGCGTGCACCGGAGCTGCGCCAGCCAGTATCAGCAGTAATTGCGGGAATTGCTCATGCAGCAGCGCGATGAACGCCTTGAGCGGCACCGGTGCGCTCGCGGCATCGATCAGCGCAATGCTGGCCGCGTTGGCGACGAGCTGATCGATGAAACGATCGGCCGTGGGCGATACGATCAGGGCCTGCGCCTGCGCTGCGCCGTAGAGTGCGTCGAGCAAGTTCGGGTCGTCCGAGAGCGCCACGATGCGCGCCAGCGGCGGCGCATCGGGCACGCCGGAGGCGGCAACGGCGTCGGTTGGCCAAGCCTCGAACTCTACGACCTCGACCTGGGGGGCCGGCGAGGGAGCTTGCGATTGCATTCTCTTCAGTTCAGCTTACGTTGATCGCTGACAATAGCGACCGATCCTGTGGACTCTATGCTGTCTATCTGCGCGGACAATGCTCTGGCGTCAGAGCGGCGATAAAACTGTGAGGTCCATCGGGGCGGCCGCGTCGATAGTGTGACGGCCCTCACCGAAGGCGGAGGTGTCCATGCTGCGCTTGCGTGCTGCCAATGAAGCCGATGTCGCGCACATCCATGAGCTGATCGGCGAGCTGGCCGAATATGAGCGGCTGCGCTCGCAGTTTTCGGGATCGGTCGCGGATCTGCGCCGGCACTTGTTCGGTGAACCGCGCTACGCGCAGGCCCTGCTGGCCGAATGGGACGGGAAGGCGGCGGCATTCGCGCTTTATTGCTTCAACTACTCGACGTTTCTGTGCCGGCCCGGGCTTTACCTGGAAGATCTGTATGTGCGGCCCGCGTTGCGCGGACGGGGCATCGGCTCGGCACTGTTGCGCGAGCTCGAGCGATGCGCGCGCGCGCTTGGTTGCGGGCGGCTGGAGTGGGCGGTGCTCGACTGGAACCAGTCAGCGATCGATTTCTATCGCGAGTTCGGCGCCAGAGCGCACGAGGGCTGGACGCTCTATCGCAAATCGTTGTTGCCTTAGAACGTGCCGCGCATCATATATATCGAGCCCGATGGTCGCGAGCGCGCGCTCGAGCTGCGCAGCGGCCAGAGCCTCATGCGCGGCGCCATGGACGCGCACCTCGAGGGCATCGAGGCGCAATGTGGTGGCCAGTGCGCCTGCGCCACCTGCCATTGCTACGTGCAGGCGCCCTGGCTGGACAAATTGCCGCCGCCTTCGGATGATGAGCGGCTGATGCTAAGCAATGTCGCGGCCGAACGTCGGCCTGAAAGCCGTCTGAGCTGCCAGTTGATCGTAGCACCCGAGCTCGATGGGCTCACGGTGCGCTTTCCCGATCGCCAGAGCTGATTCACAGCGAGTTCGTCGTGCAATCCGAGGCGCCGATCTTGATCATAGGTGCCGGCCAGGCCGGCGTGCAGATCGCCGAATCATTGCGCCAGGAGGGATTCGCCGGCGCGCTGCAGTTGCTCGGCGAGGAGCCGCATGCGCCCTACCAGCGCCCGCCGCTATCCAAGAAATGGCTGATCGAGGCCGGTCCCACCAGCGCCCTGGCCCTGCGCGGTCGTGAGGCGCTCGAGCGTCGCCATATCGAGCTGAAGCTCGGGGCGCGTGTCACGGCCATCGACCGCCGTGAGCGCGAGCTGCAGCTCGCGAGCGGTGAGCGCCTGCGCTACAGCAAGCTCGCCATCGCGACCGGCTCGCTGGCGCGTGCACTGCCGGTCCCGGGCGCATCGCTGGTCGGCGTGTTGGCATTACGCGGCATCGAGGATTCGCTGGCGATCGGCACGGCGATCCGTCGCTGCGCGAGCGAAGGGCAGGCCGTGGTCGTCATCGGCGGCGGCTTCATCGGTCTGGAGGTTGCGGCCAGCGCCCGCAAGCTCGGCGCAGCCGTGACCGTGCTCGAAGGACTGCCACGGCTCATGTCACGGTCCACGGCGCCGATCGTCTCGGAGGCTTTCGCGACTGTGCATCGCGCGCACGGCGTGCAATTGCAGCTCGAGGCGCAGGTCCGGGAGATCGTTGGCAGCGAGGGCCAGGCCGTGGGCGTGCGCACCGCCGACGGGCGCGAATACCCGGCCGGCTGCGTGGTCGTGGGCATCGGCGCGCAGCCCGATGACATGCTCGCCGTCTCATGCGGGCTGCTGTGCGAGCGTGGCGTCGTGGTCGACGAGTGCTCGCGCACCTCGGATCCGCTCATCGTAGCCGCTGGCGATTGCACCGCACGGCGGCTGCCCAATGGCGAGCTCGTGCGGCTCGAATCCGTGCAGAACGCCGTCGAGCAGGCGAAGTCTGCTGCTGCGGCGCTCATGGGGCGCGAGCGAGCGTTTCGCAGTGCGCCGTGGTTCTGGTCAGACCAGTACGACGTCAAACTGCAGATGGTCGGCTTGAGTCAGGGCTACGATCAGGTCGTGTTGCGCGGAGATCTGGCAAAGCCCGCCTTCTCGGCGTTTTATTTTGCCCAGGGCCGGCTGTTGGCGGTCGATTCCCTGAGCCGTCCCTCCGACCACATGCAGGCCAAGCGCCTGCTGGATCATGGGATCTCACCGACCCCCGCGCAGGTCGCCGATGCGTCGTTCGATCTGCAGAGCCTGCTCAAGCAGGCTACTGCGGGCGGAGCATGAACTCGGTGCCGCGATAGCTCAGCGCGACGCCGTCGCGGAAGATCTGCAACACCCGCGGTCCCTCGGGCAGCGCGTCGCCCTCGTGGACCTTGTGCATGTTGATCAGCGCGTAGCGATCGGCACGGTGCTCGGCATAGACGTGCAGGTCCAGCCGCAGCTCGGGCATGTCAGCTCCCAATTCCGCGAGGCTCGGCAAATCCATCGGGTTGATGGACGCTGTGTCCGCATCGGCGCTGCGGCGCTCGCCTCGGGCAGCAATAGCCGGCTGATCGTCGGCCGGATTGGCAGCCGCGTCCGCGCCCGGCGCGCTGGCCGGGGCTGATACGAAGGCGCTGGGCTGCGCCGGTGCGGTGCTGCCGGCGAGGGCTGCCGCGCCGGTATCGGCTGCAGTCGCGCCCGCTAGCGGCGCCGAAGCTGGGGCGCTCGAAGCGGTGGTACTGGAGGCGGCGCTCGGCGCAGGCGCAGGCGCAGGCGCAGGCCCGCTCGTGCGCGCAACGGCCGCAGTGGCTCCGGCGCCGAGCGGTGCTGCGGGCTTGTGCAGCGCAAAGAGCAGCAACAGGATCATGTTGATCACGAGCAAGAGCCCAAGGACCAGGGTCCAGAGCGGAAAGCGCCGGCGCGGCGAGCTCACGCGCACTTCGAGCAAGGTGGGTCCGCTTTGCCGTTGCCGCTCCGCTTCGGCCTTCTTGAGCGCATCCAATATGAAGGACATCAGCCGCCTCGCATGCCGGTTGGCGAGCCGCGGGGCGCGAGCAGTGGTGAGTCGGGCGCGGCGATCGCGGCGTCCAGGGCCACCTGAGTTTCAATCCCGGCGATGCCGTCGACGGACAGGCGGTTGGCGCGCTGAAACTGTTCTACCAGTCGCATGAGATTCTCATCATAGTCATCGCCCGGGGCGGGGCTGGCGGCGCCGCGCCAGCGATCGAGCTGCTCGCGCAGGCGGCGCACTTGCACTCCGTGCATACCCGCACTCAGATCGCGAACACTCTGGCTAGCCGGACGCCAGAGCAGCACGAAGTCACCGAACCAGTAGCGCGCCAGCTCTGCGATCGCCACGCTCTCAAGGTGCGTGCCGAGCTGCAGCTGTGCCGCATCATCGCTCAGGCCGCGCAATACGACCTGGAACATCGAGCCGCTGTCGTCGCTGAGCATCAAAATGGCCGGGCGATTGAGCAGGCGCAATTGCGCCAGCGAGCCGCGCTGAGTCAGGCATTGCAGGCCCTGCTCTATCGCCTGCGTGCAGCCGTCGGTGCTGCTGGGCACGTACCTGGCCTTCCACAGGCTCAGCAGCTGCAGGAAAGCGCTGTCAGCGTCAGTACTGTCCCGATAGGCGCCCAGCAATTGCGCCAGGGTCGCTGCCGGTGGGCCACTGTGCGTTGCCGGCATGGCGCCGGCCGGTTCTGCGGCGTCCAGCGCAGCAACCGCGGCGCCCGTTGGCGTGGCCGGCTGCGCGGCCGGCGGGGCCTGTACTCGGGCTGGCACCGAGCGGCCGGGCACGTGCAGGGTGAATTGCGCTGGCGCATAGCGCCACAACAGCACTGCGCTGCCAGCCAGCACCGCCAATGCGAGGCAGGCGAGCACTGCCGGCATCCAGCGTGAGCCGGGGTGCTGGCCAAATACTTCGGCCGCGGCGCGGCGCACCAGACTCGCCGGGACCTGGTGCAAGTCCTGGGTGTAGGCGCCCAGCAGCGAGCGATCGCACAGCACGTTGATCAGGCGCGGGATGCCACCGCTGGCCCGGTGCACGGCGCGCAGCGCCGCACGCGTGAAGATATCCGCGGTCGCGCCGGCCACGCGCAGTCGGTGGCGCACGTAGGCGCAGGTTTCCTCGCGCGACAGCGCCTCCAGATGGTAGCGGGCGGTGATGCGCTGTGCGATCTGACGCAAGTCCTCGCGCGCGAGCAGTTTGCGCAGCTCCGGCTGGCCGATCAGGATGATCTGCAGCAATTTGTGCGTCTCGGTCTCCAGGTTGGTCAGTAGCCGCACCTGCTCGAGCACGTCGGGTGCCAGATTTTGTGCCTCATCGACGATCAGCACGACGCGCCGGTCGCGCGCATGCGCATTGAGCAGGTAGCGGTTGAGCAGATCCACCAGCGACTTGGTCTGCCCGTCGGTACTGTCGTCGGCGGCCAGCCCGAGCTCCTCGCACAGCGCATGTAAAAACTCGATTGCCGAGAGACGCGGATTGAGGATCAGCGCGATCTCCGCATTCTTCGGCGCGCGCGCCAGCAGTGAGCGAATGGTCGTGGTCTTGCCGGTGCCGACCTCGCCGGTGAGCTGGATGAAGCCGCCGGCCTCGTTGATGCCGTAGACCAGGTGCGCGAGCGCATCGGCGTGGCGCGCACTCAGATACAGATAGCGCGGATCGGGGGTGATCGCGAACGGCTTCTCCGTCAGTCCGAAGAACTGCAGATACATTCGGTGGCGTTACCTCCTCGTGCCGCGATCAGTTATGTACGCATCGTTGATTCGACGCGATCATTGTGCGCCAGGCCCAGCTCTTCGGGCGCAAAATCATCCACGTCGATGATCGCCATCACGCGTCGGTCATAGTCGGCCAGGAACTGCGCTTCCTGCTCGCTCAGAATGCCCAGCGCGCGCCCCTGCTCGATCTGAGCGGGCAGATCCAGCGCGCTCACGCGGCCGCTCTTCTGCCCCTCGACGCGCAATTTCTTCTCGAGCGGCTCGGCTACCGGGGCCATCTCCAGCACCGTTTGCAGCGCCGCAAGCGCATTGGCGGGCTCGGCAGCCCGATACAGCAGCCGGCTCAGGTAGGAACGCGTCTGGCTGTCGGACAGCACGAGCTCGGCTACGGCGCGGCCGAGCCGATCGGCCGGAGCGAAATAAGTCAGGCCGCGCGGGAACATCAGCGCTCGTGCCAGCGAGGCGATCGCGCGGTTCGGAAAATTGCGCAGCACGCTGTGCAATTGCTCCTGCGCACGATACAGCAGCTCGCGGCAGGCCCATTCGACCACCGGCAGTTCCTCGGCCGGTCGGCCGCGGTTGGCATGGTGCTTGAGCACCATCGAGGACAGATACATCGCCGACAGCACATCGCCGAGCCGCGCGGAAATGGTCTCTTTTTTCTTCAGATAGCCGCCGAGCGTGAGCATGGCGACGTCGGTCAGGAAAGCGAACGAGGCGCTGAAGCGCCCGATGTGTTGATAATAGCGCCGGGTCGGACCGGTCTCGGGCACGCTCTGGAAGCGTGCGAAAGTCAGCGCCATGATCAGCGAGCGCACCGCATTGGAGATCGCAAAGCCCATGTGGGCGAACAGCGCGCGATCGAATTCACGCACGCCGCGGCGCCGATCCTCGTCGCGCGCGGCAGTCATTTCGCGCAGCACGAACGGATGGCAGCGGATCGCCCCCTGGCCGAATATGATCAGGTTGCGCGTCAGGATGTTCGCGCCCTCGACCGTGATCGCAATCGGAACCGACTGGTAGGCTCGGCCCAGATAGTTCTTCGGCCCGAGCATGATGCCCTTGCCGCCGTGCACATCCATGGCATCGTTGGCGACGCGCCGCCCCATCTCGGTCAGGTGGCATTTAAGAATCGCAGCCGGCACTGCCGGCTTCTCGCCGGCATCGATCGCTGCCGTCGTCACGCTGCGCGCCGCGTCCATGATGTAGGTGAGGCCAACCATGCGCGCAATCACCTGCTCGACGCCCTCGAAGCGTCCCACGGGCGTATTGAACTGGCGTCGGATGCGTGCATAGGCGCCAGTCGCGACCGTAGCGGCCAGCGCGCCGCCGGTTGCATTCGCGGGCAGGGAGATGCCGCGGCCAACTGAGAGCTGCTCGACCAGCATGCGCCAGCCCAGTCCCGCCATCTTGATCCCGCCGATGATGCATTCCAGCGGCACGAACACATCCCGGCCATGCAGCGGGCCGTTCTGAAAAGGAATATTGAGCGGCAGATGCCGACGGCCGATGTCGATGCCCGCGGTGTCGCGCGGAATCAGCGCACAGGTGATGCCGATATCGACCTGCTCGCCGAGCAGATGCTCGGGGTCGAACATGCGAAAGGCCAGCCCGATCACCGTGGCGATCGGCGCCAGCGTGATATAGCGTTTGGAGAAGTTGAGCTTCAGACCCAGGACCTCGCGGCCCTCCCAGCTTCCTCGGCACACCACCCCGGTATCCGGAATGGCCGCGGCGTCCGAGCCGACGCGCGGTCCGGTGAGCGCAAAGCACGGGATTTCCAGTCCCTGCGCCAGCCGCGGCAGGTAATACTCCTTCTGTGCCTCGGTGCCATAGTGCAGCAGCAGCTCGGCCGGGCCGAGCGAATTGGGCACGGCTACCGTCGAGGCGCAGGTGACGCTGCGCGCCGCGATCTTCACCAGTACCGAGGAATGTGCGTAGGTCGAGAATTGCAGGCCGCCATATCGGCGTGGAATGATCATGGCAAAAAATCGCTGCGCTTTAAGGTAGTCCCAGACCGCCGGCGGCAGATCGGCGCGCCGGTGCGTGATATCGAAATCATCGAGCATCCCGCACAAGGTCTCGCAGGGCCCATCGATGAAGGCTTCCTCCTCGGCCGACAGGCGCGGCGGGGCTGCGCCGCTCAGGCGCCGCCAGTCCGGATTGCCGGTGAACAGCTCCCCATCCCACCAGACGGTGCCGGCCGCAAGCGCATCGCGCTCAGTGGGTGACATCGACGGCAACAGCCGCCGATAGGCTTTCATGAACGCACCACTGAGCAAGGCGATGCGCAACGGCGGCACGTTCAGCAGCCAGAAGGCCAGCAACAGCAGCCAAAGCAGCCCTTGCCAGAGCTCCGCGGGGCTGCCCAACGCGCTGTAGGCCAGCAGCAATACCGTGAACGCGACCGTGAAGGACAACAACGGCAGGCGCCTGTAGGCCAGATACAGCACCGCGGCGACGAACAGCACGGTGATGGTCGCGCCGATCATGGATCGAGCAGTGCCTTCACGTTGTCGCGCTCGGAAAGCAACTCGGCTGCGCTCGCGTCCATGTGCGCGCGGCTGAAATCATCGATCGACAGCCCCGGCACGATCCGATAATCGCCGCCGCGGCAGGTTACGGGATAAGAATAGATCACGCCCTCTTCAATCCCATAGCTGCCGTCGGCCGCGACCGCCATGCTGGTCCAGTCACCCTCCGGGGTGCCGAGCATCCAGGTGCGCACATGATCGATTGCAGCCGATGCGGCCGAAGCCGCCGACGAGGAGCCGCGCGCCTTGATGACCGCCGCGCCGCGCTGCTGTACCGTGGGGATAAAATATTTCTCTACCCATTCGCGATCGACCAGGCCGGTGGCGGCCTTGCCACGCACGAGCGCATGACTGATGTCCGGATACTGCGTCGTGGAATGATTGCCCCAGATGCTCATGTGCCTGATGTCGTTTACGTGCGTGCCGGTCTTATCGGCCAACTGCCACAGCGCGCGGTTGTGATCCAGGCGGGTCATCGCCGTGAAGCATCTGCGGTCCAGATCCGGAGCATTGCGGCTGGCGATCAGCGCGTTGGTGTTGGCCGGATTGCCGACCACGAGCACATGCACGCTGCGGTCGGCATGCTCATTGAGGGCCTTGCCCTGCGCGGCAAAGATCTGCGCATTCGCCAGCAGCAGATCGCGCCGCTCCATGCCCGGTCCGCGCGGTCGCGCACCAACCAATAGCGCCACGTGACAGTCACGCAAGGCGAGCGCGGCCTCGTCGGTCGCCAACACACTGTTGAGCGTGGGGAAAGCACAGTCGTTGAGCTCCATGAGCACCCCGCCGAGCGACGGCAGTGCGGCCGTGATCTCGAGCAATTTCAGATTGATCGGTTGCTCGGCGCCGAGCATCGCGCCTGAGGCCACGCGAAAGGCCAGCGCGTAACCGATCTGGCCGGCCGCACCGGTGATGGCGACATTCAAAGGCTGCTTCATGCACGCACTCCCGACGGTTGATGCCAGCGTCGATTCCAACACGAGCCGCCACCGCAACGCCAGCGCTGACGGCCCGGCGGCAGGCTGTTAGCATCGGGGCAATGGAACCGGGTTAAGCGCGACTCCCATGTTCATCACGGCGCGGCGCAGCGCGGACGAGCTGAATCTGGAGTTGCAGGGCGAATGGCGGGCCACGCAGTTCCAGGCCATTGAGGCCGAGCTCCAGAGGATCGATCTGGCCGGCGCGCGCCATGTGCGCGTGGTGGCGGGCACTGCGCAGCTGGATCTGTCCGGGGCCTGGCTGCTGCGCGAGTTTCTGGAGCGAGCCCGCACGGCGGGCGTGGAGTCGAGCTTCGATGGGACCGTACCCTCGGCGCTGCGACTGGTGGAGCGCACCTATACGGGCGAGATGCCCGCGCGTGTCGCTGCCAACGAATGGCTGAGCCCCGAGCAAGCCGTCGAGCAGATCGGACGGCGAACGGTGAGCAGCTGGCTCAGTGTGCTCGACGGACTGGATTTCTTCGGCCGGGTTTGCGTCGCGCTGGTGCGTTCGCTCGGCGCGTTGCGGCATCTGCGCGTCGCCTCGATCGCACGCCATGTCTATGACACCGGCATCACGGCAATACCGATCGTCTCGCTGATCGGATTTCTGATCAGCGTGATCCTCGCCTACATGGGCGCGCAGCAGCTGCGCAAGTTCGGCGCCGATATCTTCGTGGTCGATCTCGTGACCGTGGGGGTGTTGCGCGAGCTCGGCGTGTTGCTGACCGCGATCATCGTCGCGGGCCGCTCGGGCAGCGCCTTCGCGGCCGAGATCGGCGCCATGCAGCTCAATGAAGAGGTCAGTGCGCTCGAGGCCATCGGCATCGATCCGATCGACGCGCTCGTGCTGCCGCGCGTACTGGGTCTGCTGGTCGCGCTGCCATTGCTGACCATCATTGCCGACCTGATTGGGCTGGTGGGCGGGGGCCTGCTGTGTCATACATTGCTGCACATGCCGTTGTTGCAGTACCTCGCCCGCGCGCAAAGCGCGATCGCCTCGACCACGTTCTGGGCCGGAATGATCAAGGCGCCGGTGTTCGCCGCGCTGATCGCGCTGGCCGGCTGCTATTGCGGGATGCGCGTGCGTGGCTCATCGCGCGAGCTTGGCCGTCTGACCACGCTCGCCGTCGTGATCTCGATATTCGGCGTGCTGCTGGCCGATGCGCTGTTCGCGGTGCTGTTCCTGCAGATCGACATCTGATGGCCGCGCTGCTGGAAGTGCAGGGTATTGTGACCCGCTTCGGCGCTCAGACGGTGCACGACGGCCTCGACATGCAGGTCGAAGAAGGCGAGGTGTTCGGTATCATCGGTGGCTCCGGGGTGGGCAAATCGGTGCTGCTGCGTACGATCCTCGGCCTGCGCCGGCCCGATGCCGGGACCGTGCGCTTCCTCGGCCGCGATCTGCAGCGTATGAGCCCCGCGGCGCTGCATGAGCTCAAGGCCAGCTATGGGGTGACCTTTCAGGAAGGCGCGTTGTTCAGCGCGCTCAGTGTGCAGCAAAACGTGCAGGCGCCGATGCTCGAGCATTGGCAGCTGACAGGCCCGGCGCTCGATGAGCTGGCGCTGCTCAAGGTGCAGCTGGTCGGACTGCCGGCCGACGCGGCGCCGAAGTATCCCTCGCAATTGTCTGGTGGCATGATCAAGCGCGCGGCGCTGGCGCGCGCGCTGGCGCTCGATCCGCGCCTGCTGCTGCTGGATGAGCCCACCAGCGGACTCGATCCGATCAGCGCCGCGGCCTTCGACGAGCTGTTGATTTGCCTGCATCACGAGCTGAAGCTCACGGTAGTGATGATCACGCACGACCTGGACACGATTTTCCGTACCTGCAACAGGGTGGGTGTCATCGTCGGCGGGCGCATGATCAGCGATACGCTGGCGGGTATCGTGAACAACCAGGATCCCTGGATACGCCGCTACTTCCACGGCGCGCGCGCGCGCGAGCGCACAGGAGAAGCCCCTGGAACGTGAAGCCAACTACCTCGCGGTCGGCAGCTTCGTCCTGCTGGTGCTGGTCATGGGCGCATTGTTCGTCTACTGGTACTCGGACAGCCGTGAACATCGCAACTACGAGCACTACGAGATCTATTTTGACGGCAGTATCAGCGGACTGTCCGAGGGCGGTCCGGTGCGCTATCTGGGCGTCGACGTCGGCCGGGTGCAGCGCATAACCATCGATCCACGCGCGGCCAATCGCGTGCAGGTCGTAGCGGATATCGATGCGACCACACCGATCTCGCCGCAAACGCTGGCGCAACTGTCACTGCAGGGCGTAACCGGAGTGCTCTATATCGATTTGCGACAGGAGCGCGAGACCGACAATGCGCGACGCATCCTCGCGGCGGTGCCAAGCGAGCGCTACCCGGTCATCCGCTCGGAGCATTCTGATCTGGATCAGCTGTTGAGCAGCCTGCCATCCCTGGCCGCACATCTGAATGAACTGGTCGACCGCGGCACGGAGATGCTCTCGGATGCCAACATCCACGCAGTGAATCACATCGTCGATAATCTCGCGAAGGCGAGCTCGGGATTGCCTCAGAGCGCACGCCAGCTCGACAACCTGCTGGCCAGCCTGCGCTCGAGCGCGACCGAGGCGCAGCAGCTGCTGGGCCAGATTCACACCCCGATTGCCAGCGCCAGCGTCGAGTTGCTCGCGGTGGTGAAAAAACTCAGCTCCACCAGCGACAACCTCGAGCGCGCCAGCGGCGAGCTGGACGCGTTCGTGAAAGACAATGGCAACCAGCTCAGCGGCTTCGTGCAGGAAGGATTGCCGCAGGTCGAGGCGCTGCTGCGCGACAGCCGCGATGCGGCCCAGCAGATCCGCGAGCTCTCGAGCAGTCTGCGCGACAATCCCTCGCGCCTGATCTATCAGGCGCCCGTGACCGGCGTGAGTATTCCCCCATGATGCACTCCATAGCCTGGCTGGCATCGCGCGTCGCACGGATGGCGGCGGCGGCGGCATTGCTGGCGCTGCCAGCCTGCGTGAGCGGATTGAACAGCAAGATTCCGCCGCAGCAGCGCTATGTGCTGCAGGGCGCGCCGGCGCCTGCGCAGTCGGCCGAGCCGTCCGCTGAGCCTGCCGCTGCTGCACTGAGCACGGCCAGCGTGCAGGTGCTCAGGCCGAGCGCCGCGCCGGGGCTCGGGCAGGATGGCATCGCGGTCATGCGCACCGGACAGCGGCTGGATTTCTATACTGATGCGCGCTGGGCCAGCGGTGCGCCGGCGATGATGCAGGCGCTCGTGATCGATAGTCTGCGCCATGCGGGCCGCTTCGCGGCCGTCGAGTCCGATGCCGAGCCGTTTGCCTCCCGCTACGTGCTGAGCCTGGAATTGCAGCACTTCGAGGCGGTCTATGACAACGCCGGGCCGCCGATTATTCGGGTCGCACTCGTGGGCACCCTGGGCCGGCGCAGCGAGCGCGTCGTGCTCGCGAGCTTCGCGGCGCACAGCGAGGTCAGGGCGGATGCCGATCGCATGCAGGCCGTGATCGCGGCTTTCGATCAGGCAACCGCCCAGACGCTGGCGCAGTTGGCGGCCAACATTGCCCCGCTTGCCGACTAGCGCATCGTGACGAGCTCTTCAGCGCTGGTTGGATGGATGGCCACCGTGTCGTCGAAGTCGCGTTTGGTCGCCCCCATGCGCAAGGCCACGGCGAAGCCTTGCAACATCTCGTCAGCCCCCTCGCCGATGACATGAATGCCGATGATCTTCTGCTGCGGCCCGAGCGTGACCAGCTTCATCGCGGCAAGCGGCTTGCGCGCGGTCATCGAGTGATACATGGAAATGAACTCTGACACGTACACCTGCACCGCATCGCCGTAGCGGCCGCGTGCCTGCTCTTCGCTCAGACCGACGGTGCCGATCGGCGGATGGCTGAACACAACGGAAGCGATATCCTCGTAGTCGAGCTTGCGCTCGCTCTGGCCGCCGAACAGGCGGTCCGACAGACGCCGGCCGGCCGCAATGGCCACTGGCGTGAGTCCGGCGTGCTGCGTCACGTCCCCGATCGCGTACAGGTGCTCGAGGCTGGTGCGCTGGTAGGCATCCGTGAGCACATGACCGCCCTCGTCCAGCGCCACCCCCAGGCTCTCCAGCCCCAGCTCGCGCGTGACCGGCGCGCGTCCGATCGCCCAGATCAGGCTGTCGAAGGGACCCAGCACGCGGCCATCGGCAACGCGCAGCTCGAGCAGTCCGGCGCCATTGCGTTGCAGTGCCGCCGGTATCGCGTCGATGGCGAGCGCCATGCCCTCATCACGCATGATCTGCATGAGAGCGTTGCCCAGCATGGCGTCGAATTGCCGCAGAATGCGCCCTTGCCGCAGGATCACGGTCGTAGCCGAGCCCAGCGCGCCGAAGATGCCGGCGAGTTCGGCCGCGACATAGCCGCCGCCGACGATGGCAACGCGCTGCGGCCGCGTCTCGAGCTCAAAAAAACCGTCCGAGGTCAGGCCCAGCTCGGCGCCGGGCAGCGCGGGCACGATCGGCGCGCTGCCGGTGGCCAGCACGATTGAGCCGGCCGTGATCAGGCGCTCGCCAACCTGCACCGACTGCGCCGAGCGCAGCCGTGCATGCTCGCGTAGCAGAGCGACCTGGCGGCGCTCGAGGTTGCGCCGGTAAATGTCGTTGAGCCGCGCCACGAACTCATCGCGCTTGCGCTTGAACTGCGCCCAGTCGTGGCGAGCGACATTGACCTCGAAACCGTAGTCGGCCGCATCATGCAGCGCATGGGCGATCTGACCGGCATTCCACATGACTTTCTTGGGCACGCAGCCCACATTCACGCAGGTGCCCCCGAGCCGGTGGCGCTCGATGACGAGCGCGCGCGCACCGAATTCGGCGGCACGCTGTGCGCAGGCCAGCCCGCCGCTGCCGCCGCCGATTACCACCAGGTCGTATTCAGGTTCCATGCCGGAAAGCCTCGAGGCTGAAGTGCGCTCGTCGCATTGATCATGTTACACCGCGAGCGCGGCGCTAAAATGGTTGCCAATACGCCAAAGGTAGAACCGATGCCCACAGCTACGATGTCCGGCGATGCCAGCGCCAACGTGCTCTTGCAAGACTCAGTGTTGCCGCGCTTTGAGGCGATCGTGCCCGAGATGATCGAACCGGCCATATCGAAGCTGATTGCCGAGCAGCGCCTGCGCGTGGCGCAGATCGAGGCCGAACCGAACCCGAGCTTCAGCAGCGTGGTCGAGCCGCTCGAGGAATTGCAGCATCGCCTGAGCCGCGTCTGGTCGCCGGTCGCGCACCTGAACGCGGTCATGAACAGCGAGGCGTTGCGCGCCGCCTATAACGCCTGCCTGCCGCTGTTGTCGGAATACCATACTGACTTGTCGCAGAGCGAGCGGCTGTATCGCGCCTACGCGCACATCGCGCAGAGCGAGCGTGCGTCCATGGATGCGGTACAGCGCGAAGTGGTCGAGCACGCGCTGCGGGATTTCCGGCTCGCTGGCGTTGCACTGGATGCGGCCCGCAAGGCGCGTTTCAAGGCCGTGATGATGCAGCTCTCGCGCCTGTCGGCCAAGTTCGAGGAAAACGTGCTCGATGCCACCAACGCCTGGTCGCATCACGTGCGCGAGCGCGCACAGCTCGCGGGCATCAACGAGGGCATAGTGGAGCAGGCGCGGCGGCGAGCCGCAGACAGCGGTATGGAAGGCTGGCTGTTCGGACTGGACCAGCCTACCTATGTGGCGATCGTGACGGACGCCGATGCGGCACCGCTGCGCCGCGCGTTCTACGAGGCCTGGTCCACGCGCGCCTCCGACCAGGGGCCGAGCGCGGGTAAATTCGACAACACGGCCGTCATGGAGGAGATCCTGCGCCTGCGCCACGAGGCTGCCAAGCTGCTGGATTTCGACAATTTTGCCGAGTATGCGCTGGCCAATCGCATGGCCCGCACGGTACCCGAGGTGACCGATTTTCTGCGCCAGCTGGTACGCGCCGCCAAGCCGGCGGGTGCAGCCGAGCTGTCCGAGCTCGAGCAGTTCGCCGGCTGCAGCCTCGAGCCGTGGGACATTACCTACTATTCCGAGCGTCTGCAGCAGAGCCGCTATTCGGTCTCGCAGGAGCAGCTGCGCGAGTATCTGCCGCTGCCCAGAGTATTGCTCGGACTGTTCGAGGTCGCCGAGAAGCTCTTCGATGTGCGCATCCGCGAGCGCGCCGGCGTGCCGATATGGCACGAGGATGCACGCTACTTCGAAGTGCAGAGCCCCTCCGGGGCGCCGTTGGCGAGCTTTTACCTGGATGCTTACGCGCGAGCGCACAAGCGCAGCGGCGCCTGGATGGACGACTGCGTGGGTCGCAAAGCGCTCAACGGCCAGACGATCCTGCCGGTGGCCTATCTGGTGTGCAATTCCCTGCCGCCCTCGGGCGATCGGCCGGCGTTGCTGACGCACGATGATGTCGTGACGCTGTTTCACGAATTTGGCCACGGGCTGCATCACATGCTCACGCGCGTGAACTACCCGAGCCTGGCCGGCATCAACGGGGTGGCCTGGGATGCGGTGGAGCTGCCGAGCCAGTTCATGGAGAACTACGCCTGGCAGAGCGATGTGTTGAACCGCATCTCTGCGCACGTGCGTAATGGTGAACCGATCGCACCGCAGGTGCAGCGCCAGCTCATCGCATGCGCCTGCACGCCGAATACGATCCGGCGCGCGGCGGCCGCATCTACGAGCTGCTCGGCGAGGTGCGCCGCGAGGTCGCGGTGTTGCGCATTCCGGACTGGAACCGCTACCCGCACAGCTTCGGCCACATCTTCGCCGGCGGCTACGCGGCCGGCTATTACAGCTACAAGTGGGCCGAAGTGCTCGCGGCCGATGCCTTCGGCGCCTTTGTCGAGCACGGCGCGTTCGATCGCGCGACAGCGCGGCGCTTTCTCGACAGCATCCTGGCGCGCGGCGGCAGCCGCGATGCGCTCGAGGCCTTCGTCGAATTCCGCGGCCGCAAGCCTGAAGTAGCCGCCTTGCTGCGCCAGTATGGGATGGCCGCCTAGCCGGCGCCGTTCGCTAGAATCCCAGAGGCGCGAGTCCGCACAGCGTCAGCGCGCCGAGCAGCGCATAGGCGATCGCCGCCCCGAGACGAATCCAGCGCAGCGGCAATACCCGCGTCACACGGCCGGCCAGCAGCACGGTGGGCACCTCGACCAGCATCATGCCGCAGGTGGTGCCCGCTACCACCACGGCCAGACTGCGGAATCGGGCCGCCAGGGCCATGGCGGCAATCTGCGTCTTATCGCCCATCTCGGCGAGGAAAAAGGTTGTGACGGTCAGCATGAAGGCGCCGTAGCCGCCGCCGCGCGCCGGTGCGCCGCTGTCGGCTTTATCCGGCACCAGTACCCATGCCGCCAGCAGCAGGAACGAGATGCCCAGAGTCCAGCGCAGAACTCGTGCGCTCAGCAGCGAGCCGGCCCATTGCCCGAACAGCGCGGCGAGCATGTGGTTGGCAAGCGTGGCCACGAGAATTCCGAAGATGATTGGCAGGGGCCGGCGCAACCTCGTGGTCAGTATCAGTGCGAGCAGCTGCGTGCGATCGCCGATCTCACCCAGCACAATAGCGCTCGCGCAGATCAGGAAGGCTTCCATGGCGCAGGCTCGCAGCTAATCGCGCTGCGCGAGGCGATAGCCGACGCCGGTCTCGGTCAGCAGCCACTGTGGCCGGGCAGGATCGGGCTCGAGCTTGCTGCGCAATTGCTTCAAGTAGACGCGCAAATAGTGCCTCTGCGTGGCGCTGCCCGGACCCCACACCTGCTGCAGGAGCACGCGATGCGTGACCACCAGGCCGATGCGCTCGGCGAGCACTTCCAGCAGGCGATATTCGATCGGCGTCAGATGCAGGCTCTGGCCGGTCTGGTTCGTGGCCGTGCGCGCGTGCAGATCGATCTGCCAGTCGCCGATCCTCAGGGATGTTCCGGCCGCTCCCGCGCCCGCGCTATGGCGCAGCGCCACCTGCACGCGCGCGCCCAGCTCGCGCGCGCCGAATGGCTTGCTGATGTAATCGTCGGCGCCCGCCTCGAGGGCTGCGACCTTGTCGGCTTCGTCGCTGCGCGCCGACAGTACGATGATCGGCACGCGCGACCAGGCGCGCACCTCGGCGATCACTTCCATGCCGTTGCGATCGGGCAGTCCCAGGTCAACGATCATTAGATCGGGCTTGTAGGTGCGCGCCGCGCTGATCCCGAGAGCGGCCGTATCGGCCTCGATGACCCGGAATTGTTCGAGTTCCATCAAGGTGCGCAGCACGCGCCGGATCTGCGGCTCATCCTCGATGATCAATACCGCGCGGCTCGCTACGGTCATGCCGACCGGGCTTCGAGCCGTGCGATCACGGGCGGCGCCGCGGACTGCGGCACGCTGAAACGGAACGCGGCCCCATGCGGGGAGCGATTCTCGGCCCAGATGCGACCTCCATGCAGGCTCACGATCGTGCGGCAGATAGCCAGGCCGAGCCCAATGCCGCCGGCAGCGCCCTCGGGCGCACCGCGCTGGAATTTCTCGAACAGGATCTCCGGATCCTTGCCCGGCAGGCCGGGTCCATCGTCCTCGACACTGACCTCGACCTGACGCGTGAGCGCGCGCGCACTGATGCGAATCTCGCTGCCCGGCGGCGTGTATTTGCTGGCGTTGTCGATCAGATTCTCGAGCACCTGCTCGATCAGGCGGCCATCCACCTGCAGCAGCGGCAGCGACTCGGGCAACTCGATGCGCACCGGGTGTTCGCGCAAGCGCGAGTCGAGCCGGTGCAGTACCGATCCGACCAGCTCGCCGAGCTCGTATTCTTCCAGGCGCGGCGTGATCGCGCCGGTCTCCAGGCGCACCAGATCAAGTAGCGTCGTGACGCGCTCGCTCATGCGTATGGCCTCATCGCTGACCGAGGTCGCGAGCGCCCTGCGATCCGCCTGGCTCAGCGCCTCCAGATTGCCAGCGAGCGTGGCGGCACCGCCAGCAATCGTGGCCAGCGGCGTGCGCAGATCGTGCGAAATGGAGGCCAGCAACGCATTGCGGATCGCCTCGGTCTCGGCGCGCACTTCGGCCGCCTGTGCGTGCGCTGCAAAGTCCGCGCGCTCGAGCGCCAGACCGATCTGCGCGGCGAAGGTCTCGAGCAATCGAAATTGCTCCGGCAGCGTCACGCGCCGCGGATTGCTCGGCAGCACCGACAGCACGCCAAACACACGCTCGCCGCCCGCGAGCGGCAGGTAGAGCGCGGCCGCCGCGCTCAGCGTATCGGTGCCGAGGCCCGCGGGCTTGTCGTGATCGAAGACCCACTGGGCGATGCCCAGATCGGCGCCGGTGTAGGAGATTCCGGGCAACGGCTCGCGCGGATGCACCACGCGGCCGCGCTCGTCGGCAAATAGCAGGACTGTCCGACTGTCGAATACTTGGCTCACGTGGTGCACCGCCACGGCCGCCATGTCGTCGCGCCCGCGGGTCTGCGCGAGCTGACGGGTCATCGCGTAGAGCAGCGCCGTGCGGCGCTCGCGATGTCCGGCCACGCGCGCCTGCAGCCGCACGCTCGCATTGAGATTGCCGATGATCAGCGCGACCGTGAGCATGATCGCGAAGGTGATCAGGTACTGCACGTTGCTGACCGCAAAGGAATAGCGCGGCGGCACGAACATGAAGTCGAAGGCGAGCACCCCGAGCACGGCGCGGAGAATCGCCGAGCGTCGGCCCGCATAGACCGCAACCAGGGCGGTGGTCAGCAGATAGACCATCACCAGGTTGGCCTGCGCCAGATGCGGAATGAGTCGATACAGCGCCACGCAGGCCGCCGTCGCCGCCAGCGTAGCGGCAACCGCCAGCGAGTAGCGGTGTAGCGAGCGCCGCTCATGGCCCGCGGGCACTACGTTCGGAGCGCTGATCGTGGAGTTGCGCCGGGGCTGCGCGTCTTGATTGCCGATGACGATGACGTCGACGTCGCGGTTTGCCCTGAGCAGCTCATCGGTGGTCGAGGGCCGCAATATGCGCCGCCATCGCGGCCGGCTCGGAGCGCCGACCAGCAGTCGTGTGACATTGCGTGTGCGCGCGTAGGCGAGCAGCTCGGCGGCGGCCGATGAGCCGCCGAGCGTGATCGCCTCGGCCCCGAGCGAGGCCGCGAGCCGCAGGATCGCAATACGCCGATTGCGCTCGGCCTCCGACAGGCGAATCAGGTTGGGCGTCTCGACATACACCACCATCCATTCGGCATCCAGGGCGTCAGCCAGCCGCTTGCCGGCGCGCGTCAGGCGCTCGGCCTGCGCATCGGGCCCGACCGCGACCAGCAGCCGCTCGCGCGCAGCCCAGCTGCCGCGCACGGATTGCTCGCTGCGGTATTCGCGCATGGCCTGATCAACGCGATCAGCGGTCTTGCGCAGCGCCAGCTCGCGCAGTGCGATCAGATTGCCTTTGCGAAAGAAATTCCCGAGCGCGTGCCGGGCCTGACTTGGCACATAGACTTTACCTTCACGCAAGCGCTGCAACAGATCATCGGGCGGCAGGTCGACGAGCTTGACCTCATCGGCATGATCGAAGACGCGATCCGGTACGGTCTCGAGCTGACGCACGCCGGTGATCTGGGCGACCACGTCGTTCAGGGATTCCAGGTGCTGTACGTTGACGGTCGTGTAGACGTCGATGCCGGCGTCGAGCAATTCCTCGATATCCTGCCAGCGCTTCTCGTGGCGCGGCGGCGGATCCCCGCCGCTGATATTGGTATGCGCGAGCTCATCGACTAGCAGCAGGCGCGGCTTGCGCGCCAGAGCGGCATCGAGATTGAACTCGCGGCGCTCGGTGCCGCCAAACTGCATCTGCAACGGCGGCAGTTGCTCGAGCCCGACCAGCAAGCGCTCGGTCTCCTCGCGGCCGTGCAGTTCGACATAACCGACCACGACGTCCGCGCCTTCGCGCCGCCGGCTCTGCGCGGCCTCCAGCATGGCGTAGCTTTTGCCAACTCCCGCGTTGGCGCCAAAGAAAATAGTGAGTTGCCCGCGTCGCGCGCGCGCCTGTCCGGCCTGCAGTCTGGCCAGCAGTTGATCCGGATCGGGGCGGTTATCGTTCATTGCGCTTCAAGCGGGGAATGCCTGACAGCAAGGCTCGCCGAAAGGCTCCAACGGCGCAAGCGCCTGGATTTTTTACGGGTTTTTGATACCCCCGCACCTACAGTGGCCGTGATCTTCCTTACTGGGGGACGTCATGGACGCCGTGTATCTGTTATTGCTCGCCGCCCTGTACGCCGTCACGCACGCTCTGGTCAGAGCGTTCGCGCGTCTGGGTAATCAGCCATGACCGGCATGTACTGGCTCTCGGGCTTGCTGGCGCTGTTCCTGTTCGGCTATCTGCTGTACGCGCTGATCAAGGCCGAGCGGTTCTGAGAAAATCGTGTTCGCGCTGTTGCTGATCGTGTTCCTCGGTCTGGCCGTCCTGTGCACCAGACCGCTTGGCATCTACATCGCCGATGTCATGGAAGGCAGGCCGAACCTCGCGCTGCGCCTGGGTGCGGGTCTGGAGGCGCGCCTGTATCGGCTCTGCGGCGTGGATGCGCTCGCGCAGATGACGTGGCCGCAATATGCGATCGCGCTGCTGTTGTTCAATGTGCTCGGCGCCGTCAGTGTCTATGCGCTGCAACGATTGCAGTTCTGGCTGCCGCTCAATCCGCAACATTTCACGGCCGTGAGTCCGGACTCCTCGTTCAACACCGCCGTGAGCTTCATCACCAACACCAACTGGCAGGGCTACTCCGGCGAGTCGGCGATGGGCTACCTGGTGCAGATGGCCGGGCTCGCCGTGCAGAATTTCATGTCCGCGGCGACCGGTCTCGTGGTCGCGCTCGCACTGGTGCGCGGCTTCGCGCGCCACAGCGCACAGAGCATCGGTAACTTCTGGGTCGACCTCACGCGCGCCTCACTGTACCTGTTGCTACCCCTGGCCGTCGTGCTCGCACTCGCGCTCGCGAGCCAGGGGGTGATCCAGAACTTCGGTGCCAACAAGGATGCGACCACTGTCGAGGCGCTGACCTACCAGAATCCGAAGACGGACGCGCAGGGCAATCCGGTCAAGGATGCGGCCGGCAATGCCGTGACCGAGACCGTGACGACCCACACGCAGACGCTGCCGATGGGACCGGTGGCCTCGCAGGAATCCATCAAGGAGCTCGGCACCAATGGCGGCGGATTCTTCAACGCGAACTCGGCTCATCCCTATGAGAATCCGTCGCCGCTGACAAACCTGCTGGAGTTGCTGGCGATCTTTGTGATTCCGTTCGCGCTGACCTATAGCTTCGGTCGCATGGTTGGGGATACCCGCCAGGGCTGGGCCGTGCTGGCCGCGATGATCATCCTGTTCGTGCCGCTCGTCACGCTCGCCTATCATTCTGAGCAATCGGGCAACCCATTGATCGCGCAGCAGGGCATCGATCAGACGCAGAGCCTGGCTCAGCCGGGCGGCAACATGGAGGGCAAGGAGACGCGCTTCGGCATCGCGGCCTCCGCCTTGTTCGTGGCGGTCACGACTGCGACCTCCTGTGGCGCGGTCAACACAATGCACGACTCGTTGACGCCACTCGGAGGCATCGTGCCGCTGTTTCTGATGCAGCTCGGGGAGCTCGCGCCCGGTGGGGTCGGCACCGGGATATATACGGTGCTGATCTACGCCATTCTCGGTGTATTCATTGCCGGGCTCATGATCGGTCGAACGCCAGAGTATCTGGGCAAGAAGATCGAGTCGTTCGAGATGAAAATGGCCTCGGTCTTCATCCTGACCACGCCGTTCGCCGCCTTGATCGGCACAGCGGTCGCTGTCAGCGTGACTGCCGGCAAGGCCGGGGTCGCCAACCCGGGCGCGCATGGCTTCAGCGAAATACTCTATGCATTCACCTCAGCTGCCAATAACAACGGCAGTGCGTTTGCCGGACTGTCGGCCAATACCGTCTTCTATAACGTAGCGACCGGCTTGACGATGTGGTTCGGCCGCTTCTGGCCGATCGTCGCCGCGCTCGCGATCGCCGGCTCGATGGCCGCGAAGAAGCGTGTCCCGGTTACCGCAGGCACGATGCCGACGCACGGCCCACTGTTCGTCGCACTGCTCATCGGCTCGGTTCTGCTGATCGGCGTGCTGACCTATGTGCCCGCGCTCGCGCTCGGACCGGCCGTAGAGCACTTCATGCTGGCGGCAGCCAGCTAGCGATATGCACGTGTCACGGCAAGCATTATCACTGTTCGATCGCAAGCTCATCGGCCCGGCGCTGCTCGATTCGGTGCGCAAGCTCGATCCGCGCACCCAATGGCGCAATCCGGTGATGTTCGTGGTCTACCTCGGCACGATCGTCACGGCGATTCTCTACATCCAGGCGTTGGCAGGCCATGGCGAGGCCCCGGCGGCTTTCATCCTGGCGATCACGATCTGGCTATTGTTCACGGTGCTGTTCGCAAACTTTGCCGAGGCGCTGGCCGAGGGCCGCAGCCGCGCCCAGGCGGCGTCGCTGCGCAGCATGCGCCAGACCGTGTTCGCGAAGAAACTCGTCGATCGCACGCGCCGCGAGACGCTGCGCGTCAACGCCGAGGAGCTCAGAAAGGGAGACATGATCCTGGTCGAGACCCACGACACCATCGCGGTCGATGGCGAGGTGGTCGAGGGTGCAGCGTCAGTCGATGAGAGCGCGATCACGGGTGAGTCCGCGCCCGTGATCCGTCAGTCGGGCGGCGACTTCTCATCGGTGACCGGCGGCACCAAGGTGCTGTCCGACTGGATCGTGGTGCGCGTGTCGGTCAACCCGGGTGAGACTTTCCTGGATCACATGATCTCGATGGTCGAGGCCGCGAAGCGGCAGAAGACCCCGAATGAGATCGCGCTGACCATACTGCTCGTGGCGCTGACGCTCGTGTTCCTGGTCGTGATTGTCACGTTGCTGCCGTATTCGATCTTCAGTGTCGAGGTCAGCAAGGCGGGCAGTCCCGTGACGCTGACGGCGCTGGTATCGCTGCTCGTGTGCCTGATCCCGACCACAATAGGCGGCCTGCTCTCCGCGATCGGCGTGGCCGGCATGAGCCGCATGTTGCAGGCGAATGTGATTGCCACCTCCGGTCGCGCGGTGGAAGCGGCCGGTGATGTCGACGTGCTGTTGCTGGACAAGACCGGCACCATCACGCTCGGCAACCGCCAGGCGATGGCATTCCTGCCGGCGCCGGGCGTCAGCGAACAGGAGCTCGCCGATGCCGCTCAGCTCGCCTCGCTCGCCGATGAGACCCCGGAAGGGCGCAGCGTCGTGGTGCTCGCCAAGCAGCGCTTTAATCTGCGCGAGCGCGATCTGGGCGCGCTCGGCGCCGTGTTCGTGCCGTTCTCGGCCCATACGCGCATGAGCGGCGTGAATATTGGCGCGCGCCAGATCCGCAAGGGCGCCGCCGATGCGATTGCCGCGCAGGTGGAGGGCCTGGGCGAGCAGTTCCCCCAGGCGGTCAAAGATGCGGTTCAGCGCGTCGCCCGACAGGGCAGCACGCCGCTCGTGGTCGCCGACGACGCCCGCGTGCTCGGCGTCATCGAGCTCAAGGACATCGTCAAGGGCGGTATCAGGGAGCGCTTCGCGGATCTGCGGCACATGGGCATCAAGACCATCATAATCACCGGGGATAACCGACTCACCGCCGCCGCGATTGCCGCCGAGGCGGGCATCGATGATTTCCTGGCCGAGGCCACGCCCGAAGCGAAGCTCAAGCTGATCCGCGAGCACCAGGCACAAGGGCGCCTCGTCGCGATGAGCGGGGATGGCACCAACGACGCGCCCGCGCTGGCCCAATCCGATGTGGCCGTCGCCATGAACACGGGCACGCAGGCGGCAAAAGAGGCCGGCAACATGGTCGACCTCGACTCAAACCCGACCAAGCTCATCGAGATCGTCGAGACGGGCAAGCAGATGCTCATGACGCGCGGGGCATTGACGACCTTTTCAATCGCCAATGACGTCGCGAAGTACTTCGCGATCATCCCGGCGGCCTTTGCGTTGACCTATCCGCAACTCGGCGCGCTCAATATCATGCACCTCGGCACCCAGACGGCGATTCTGTCGGCAGTGATCTTCAACGCACTGATCATCGTCGCGTTGATACCCCTGGCGATCAAGGGCGTGAAGTACCGGCCGCTCGGTGCGGGTCCGCTGTTGCGCCGAAATCTGCTGATCTACGGACTCGGCGGCATCATTGTACCGTTCCCGGGTATCAAACTGATCGACATGCTGCTGTCGGTAGTCGGTTGGGCGTGAGGAGCGGCGCTATGTTGCTACGCCAACTGCGCCCGGCACTGAGCCTGTTGCTCGTCATGACGATACTGCTCGGCCTGCTCTACCCGGCAGTGATCACCGGGCTCTCGAAGCTGCTGTTTGCGCGCGCGGCCGAAGGCAGCCTGATCTACCAGGACGGCAAGCTGATCGGATCGCATTTGATTGGCCAGAGCTTCACGAATCCCAAATATTTCTGGGGTCGCCCCTCGGCCACGACACCGCAGCCCTATAACGCGCTGGGCTCGTCGGGCTCAAACCTGGGCCCGCTCAATCCCGCGTTGCTCGACGCGGTCAAGGCAAACGCCAAGGCCCTGCACGATGCTGACCCCGACAATCGGCAGCCCATTCCGGTCGAACTGGTGACGGCCTCGGCGAGCGGTCTGGATCCGCAGATCAGCCCGGCCGGCGCGCGCTACCAGGCCGCGCGCGTCGCGCGCGCTCGCGCGCTCGCGCTGCCGCAGGTTGAGGCGCTGATCATCGCACACGAGCACGGTGTGTTACTCGGGTTCCTGGGCGAGCAGCGCATCGACGTGCTCGAGCTCAATCTCGCACTCGACGCTCTCCACTGAACCGCGCGGCGCTCGCACCGGCGCCGCTGCGGCGCTATGGTTGTCGCATGCAGATCGCCACCTGGAACGTGAACTCGCTGCGCGTGCGCCTGGAACAATTGCTTCCGTGGCTGCAGGCGAACGAGCCGCAGATCGTGGCATTGCAGGAGACCAAGGTCACCGATGAGCTCTTCCCGAGGGCGGCGATTGAGGCGGCCGGCTACCAGGTGGTCTTCAACGGCGAGCGCAGCTACAACGGCGTGGCGATTCTCGCCCGCAGCCCTCTGAGCGAGACGGCACTCGCGATTCCGCGCTTCGACGACTCGCAGCGGCGCGTGCTCGCGGCGTGCTGGACGGCACTCGCGATTCCGCGCTTCGACGACTCGCAGCGGCGCGTGCTCGCGGCGTGCTGCGGTCCATTGCGCATCGTGAATCTCTATGTGCCCAACGGCCAGGAGGTCGGCTCGCCCAAATACGACTACAAGCTCAGTTGGCTGCGGGCCTTGCGCGAGTGGCTGCGCGAGGAGCTCGAGCGCTATCCACAGCTCGTGGTGCTCGGGGATTTCAACATCGCGCCGGAGGACCGCGACGTGCACGATCCGGCGGCATGGATCGGCTCGGTGCATGTGAGCGAGCCGGAGCGCACGGCGCTGCGCGGGCTGATGCAGCTCGGTCTGAGCGATGTCTTTCGCCGCTTCGAGCAGCCGCCGCAGTCCTTCAGTTGGTGGGATTATCGTGCGGGCTCATTCCGGCGCAATCACGGTTTGCGCATCGATCTGCTGCTGGCCTCCCCGGCGCTGGCAGAGCGTTGCACGGCATGCTGGATCGATCGCAGCCCGCGGGCCCTGCAACGCGCATCCGATCACGCCCCGGTGCTGGCAAGCTTTGACATATAAATGCGCCGTGCCGCGCGACAGAACTGTGCACCGTGTCGCTGGTGCCGCTGCGAGCCCTGACCTAGACTGCGACGCAATGACGGCCAGGCCCGGAGCGTCTCGGGGCGCCGACAGACGGTGACTCATTGATGGCCGGCACCCGCCGCAGCGACTTCGACATAACAAACACGGTACGAGTCAGCTCTCCCCCGGAAGTTCTGCGCGCGACTGCGCAGCTGCTCCTGGGCACCTGGCCTCGTATCGATCTTGCGCCCGTGGAGCGCGCATTCAAGGATTTCGATGCGCTGTTCGCCGGGCGCATGCCCGGCTATGCCGGCGTCGACACGATCTACCACGATCGGCAACACACGCTCGATGTCACATTGGCCATGGCGCGGCTGCTGGCCGGCTATGAGCGGCAAGTCGACGCGCAGTATTCGCTCACCAGCGCGCGCGCCGTGGTCGGCGTGCTGCTCGCCTTGTTTCATGATGTCGGCTATCTCAGGCGCAGCAGCGATCGCGAGCAGGCCAATGGAGCCGAATTCACGCGTAACCACGTGACCCGGGGCGCTGAGTTTTTGCAGCATTACCTGCCGCAACTGGGTTTGGCGCCGTGGACTGACGTGGCCGCGCAGATCATTCACTTTACGGGCTATGAGCGTCCGTTCAGCGAGATCGTGACCACTGATGCGCGCGATCTGAAGCTGGGTCATCTGCTCGGCACGGCCGATATGATCGCGCAGCTGGCGGATCGCTGTTATCTGGAGAAATGCCGCGATCGACTGTACCCGGAATTCGTATTGGGCGGCGTAGCATTGTCAGCCGGCGGCGGCGGACCGGAAGTGCGTTACGCATCGGGCCTGGACCTGTTGCGCCAGACGCCGGGGTTCGTGGCCAACACGCGCGCGAGCAGACTGGATCGGGACTTCGAGCGCTCCTACCGCTATCTGGAGATTCTGTTCGAAGGCCGCAATCCCTATATCGAATCGATCGATCGCAACATGCAGTATCTCGAGCAGGTGCTGCGCAGTGAGAGCTGGCGAATGCTGCGACGCAATCCGCCCCTGCACGCGGCCGATCCGGAGACGCTCGGACGCGTGCGCAGCCTGATGCTGGGCTACTTCAAGAAGGCCTGGCTGCAGGACTAGCCTGCGCTCGTGCCGCCGGCCGCCAGGGCTTGCGATGGGGGCGCAGCCACCGCCAGCACGTAACGCTCGTAGATATCGGGCAGCTGCAAGCGCACGACGCTGGCGCCGGCCAGATCGACGCCGCTCAATGCCTCGTCCAATACCTGCAGCGTGAGCGCCTGCAGCGCCTGTGCCGAGACCGGCGCGAAGCTCAAATGCCAGGGCTCCGGGGCAACCCCGCCGCGATCCCGATCGTAGGGCCGGAAGAAGCCGAAGCGCCCGGCATGCTGCTGCAGCCACTGCTCGAGCGCGCTGAAGGCACCACCGGGCGCAAACTCCGCCGCAACCAGCTGCGGCTGCCCAGTGCGCAGTGTATTGCGATCGAACACGTCGATTTCCGTGCCCCAATGGTGTCTGCTTGCGCCCGGCAGAGCCGACCATTGCAGGATGGCTTGCACGATCTGCGCCTCTGCCAGGCTCGCGTGCTCGAGCGCGTGGCCATGCCGATCCAGCAGCGGCCTGCGGCCGAGGAACTTGTCGTTCCAGATCGCCAGCTGGCGCTCGAAGGGCCGGAAGCTGGAAGCGGCAGCCACCGCGAGGCCATCGCGCAAGGCCGCACTCTGCAACGCCAGATAGGCGCACGCGGCATCGGGCTGCAATGCACAGCCCGCTTCCTGAAGCTCCATTATGTGCGTTCGAGTCTTACCGGTGAGCTGTTTGGAGCTTAGAGTTGACATGAGTTGTGGCCGTTGGGCCCCGCATACGGCATTATCCCAGCCCTACGATAATACGGAGGCCGTATGTACGGCCCGCAGTTTAAATACCCGATGCTGGTGCTCGGGGGTGGCGCCGTCGGCGTGGCCGTGCTGCTGAGCTATCTCGCGCGTCACCATCATCTGCCAGCGCTGATCATTGCGCTTGCGGGCGCGCTGGTTGCCGCGGGCCTGATGGTGCCGGGCTGGCGTTTCTGGCGCCGGCGCGAGCGCGTAGACCCGACCGTGCTCGGTTTGATTGGCGCTGCCGAGACCATCAGCCGCGGTGAATTCGGCCAGGCGCTCGTGAGCACGGGGCGCGCTCAGCTCGGGGAGCTCGAGCAGGCGTTTGAAAACATGCGCCAGGCGCTGCGCAGCACCACCTTCACACGCAACTACCTGCACAGCGTACTCAACAGTATGACCGACGCGGTGTTCGTGACCGCCCCCGGGGGTATCGTGCGCATCGCCAATGAGGCGGCCTGGCGCCTCACCGGCTACGCCGAAAACGAGCTGATCGGCAAAGATATTGTGACGCTGATCGAGCCGTCTGACAAAGGCGAGAGCGATGCGCTCAGGCTCGCCTGCGAGAACGGTGAGACGGTATTGCGCACGCATTCCGGCCAGACCATTCCGGTCTCGTTCGTCAGTTCGACCATCGCCACGGATGATCCGAAGTTCGAAGGCCAGATCTACGTCGCGCGCGACATCACCGAGCGCAAGCGCGCCGAGCGGCGCATCCGCTATCTGGCCCGCTACGACGCGCTGACCAAGATACCCAACCGCATGCAGTTCCAGCACCTGCTGCAGCAGGCCATTGCGCGCTCGCGCCGCAGCGGGCACGGCGTCGCAATGCTCTACATCGACCTGGATCGCTTCAAGGAAGTCAATGATACCTTCGGTCACGCTTCCGGTGACCGCGTGCTCGAAGTCTTGAGCGAGCGCCTCACGCGCGTGTTGAGCGGAGAGGCGGTGCTGGGTCGGCTGGCCGGGGATGAGTTCGCCTTGTTCGTCGACGGCATCAGCGAGCAGAGCGAGGAAGCCAGTGGTCCGGTCGCGCAGCTCGCCCGCACGGTGCTGCACGCGGCGGCTGAGGCATTCCACATCCGCCAGCAGGAGGTGTTCCAGACCGTGAGCATCGGCATCGCTTTGTGTCCGCACGATGCGGAGAACGTCATCGACCTGATCCGCAATGCCGATGCGGCGATGTACTACTCCAAGCAAAATGGCGGCAACACCTACGCGTTCTACTCCCCGGAGATGAACGCCGCGGCGGTCGAGCGTCTGATGCTCAAGAGCAAGCTGCGTCGCGCCGTGGAACGCGACGAGTTCGTCGTGCGCTATCAGCCCAAGGTGGACCTGCGCGATGGCCGCGTCGTGGGCGCTGAGGCCTTGTTGCGCTGGCGATTGCCCGGGCACGGCGATATTCCGCCAATGCAGTTCATCCCTATCGCCGAGGAGAGCAACCTGATCAGCGCCATCGGCGAATGGGTGCTCGAACGTGTATGCATGGATTTTCGCTCGCTGCGCCGCCATATCAACGATCCGGGACGCATCTCGCTGAATCTCTCGCTCAAGCAGCTCAAGCAGGCAAGCTTCATCCTGAACTGCCGCTCGGTGTTCGAGCGCCATGCGGTACCGACCCGCAACTTCGAGCTCGAGATCACCGAAACCACATTGATGGCCGATCCTCGCCGCACGGTGCAGATGCTCAATCAGCTGCACGATATGGGCCTGCATCTGTCGATCGATGACTTTGGTACCGGCTACTCCTCGCTCTCAGCGTTGCAGCAATTCCCGATCGGCACGCTCAAGATCGATCAGTCCTTCGTGCGCGACTCGGCTGACGATCCGGCCGACGCCGTGCTGGTGCGTACCATCGTCGATATGGGGCACAGTCTGGGCATGGAGGTCGTGGCCGAAGGCGTCGAGTCGTTGCGTCAGCTGGAGTTCCTGCGCACCAGCCGCTGTGATGTGGCGCAGGGCCAGCTGTTTGGCGAGGCACGCAGCATCGATGAGTTATTGCAACTGCTGTTGAGCCAGCAGAACGGCCGTCCCGCGTTCGCGAACCTGGTCCCAGCCGCGCCGGGAATTCTGCGGCCGGTCTCGGCCTGAAGAAGCTACGCCGGCTATTGCGATTGCTGCCCACGGCACTGGTGCTCGCCTGGGTGATCGGTGCGGTGTGGATTTCGCACAAGCGCGTGCCCCCGGGAGTGCATATCGCCGGGCCCTGGCAGGCGCTGAGCGCACAGTCGCTGCGCTTCATGCGCGATCTGACTGCAGCCGATGCCAATGGTGCTCCCCTGGTAGAGCGACAGATCGATGCCGAGCTGTTGCGCATGATCTCGCAGGCCCGCGAGCTGGTGCTCGTCGACACCGGGCTGTTTGGCGATCTGCCTGCCGCCGGGCCGGACGCTTCGCACCTGCGTGCTGCCCCCCCCATCGCCACCGAGCTGGCCGACGCACTCGTGCGCGCCAAGCGCCAGCAGCCCGCTCTCTCGGTGCTCGTGCTCACCGATCCGGCAAGCCAGAGCATCGGCGGCGCGCAGGATCTGCTGCAACGCGTGCGTGCGGCCGGCATGACGGTGCTGGCCGTCGATATCACTCGGCTGCGAGCCCCTGATCCGAGCTTCGCTGCGTTCTGGGGACTGTGCTGCGCCTGGTGGACTCGTACGATCAGCGCGGGGGATTGGCCCAATCCGATCGGCGTTGGGCCCGTGCAGGTTCCATTGGGCGTCTGGGGCGCGCTGCAGGGCTATCAGCGCAGTCACCGGCAACTGCTGATTGCCGATGATGGCGCCGGCGGTCTCGCGGCCCTGGTCTTTTCGCGTCCATTGCATGCCGAGGCGGGCATCCATTCGGCTACGGCGCTCGAGCTCTCGGGCATAGCGCTCGAGCCGTTGCTCGAATCGGAATTCGCGGTCGCGCAGTTTTCGGGCTGGAGCGATGACGGTGCCATGCAGGAGCGCTCGCAGCGCCTGCTCGAGCAGCAGCGCAGAGCGGTGCTGCCCGCGGCTGCAGCCACAGCGCGCGCACGCGTGCTCACCGAGGCGGCAATCGCCGAGACGCTGGTGGCACGCATCGATGCGACCACGAAGGGCGATCGGATTGAAATCGCGGCGCTCTACCTCTCGCAGCGCGAGCTCGTGCGCGCCCTGCTGGATGCGAGCCGGCGCGGCGTGGAAGTGCGCCTGCTGCTCGACCCGGGCAAGGACGGCTACGGTTACGCGCGCTCGGGTATCCCGAACCAGCAGGTGGCCTCCGAGCTGATCTCGGCCAGTGACGGCGCTCTGCGCGTGCGCTGGTACCGCACGCACGGGGAGCGCTTCAGCCCCGGCTTCGTGCTCATCCAGAGCGCCCAGAATTGCTGGTTGCTGCTCGGTACCTCCGAGCTCACGCGCTACGATCTGAACGATTTCAATCTGACCGCGGCGGTGCTCGCCGAGCTGCCAGCGAGCGCCGCGGCCGCCAGTGACGCGCTCGCGTGGTTCGATCGGCTCTGGTACAACCGTGCGCCCAGTGGTACCGAATACACCAGCGATGCGGAGGTCTATACCGACCCCTCGCCGCTGCGCTACTGGGAATACCGGCTGCTCGAGGCGACCGGCACGGCGTTTTATTGAACGGCTGCGGCAGCGATTGCGACAGGTGCGCGCGATGTCAGATCTCAGGCAATTCCCCACAGCGGCTTTTTGTGCTCTGATCGCATCCCATCGTGCTTGGGCGCGCCAGATTCATTGCGGCGGCTCGCAACGTCCCCTTGAGTGACAACGCGGCAGCGGCTCAGCCGTGCCGGGATTGGAGGCAGCGTGCAAATCGGAATGATTGGACTCGGGCGCATGGGCGCGAACATGGTGCGCCGGCTGCAGCAATTCGGTCATCAATGCGTGGTCTACGATCCTTCGGAAAGCGCGGTGCGCTCGCTGGCCGAGCGCGGTGCGACCGGCGCAGCCTCACCCGTCGATCTGCTGTCCAAGTTGTCCGCGCCGCGCGTGGTGTGGATCATGATTCCCGCCGGTGCGGTCGATGGATTGCTCGGCACCTTGCAGCCCGCGCTGCGCGCAACCGACATCGTCATCGACGGCGGCAACTCGCATTACGTGGATGACATCCGGCGCTCCGGCCAGCTCGCGCCGCTGGGCGTGCGCTACCTGGACGTGGGCACGAGCGGCGGGATCCTGGGCCTGGAGCGCGGTTATTGCCTGATGATCGGCGGGGATACCGAAGCGGTGCAGCAGCTCGACCCCGTGTTCGCGGCGCTGGCGAGCGATCCGGCGGCCAAGGGTGCTGGTGGCAGCACCGCGGCGCGCGGCTACCTGCATGTGGGCCCGAGCGGCGCGGGGCACTTCGTCAAAATGATTCACAACGGCATCGAATACGGCCTCATGGCCGCCTATGCCGAGGGCTTCAATATCCTGTATCGGGTCACTGCGGCGGCCGACAAACCCGTCGTGATCGATGCCGAAACCGCGCCGAGCCAGCAGCTGCACGGTTTTGAGTTCAAGCTCGACCAGATCGCCGAGCTCTGGCGTCACGGCAGCGTCGTGAGCTCCTGGCTGCTGGATCTACTGGCCGCTCAATTGGCGTCCAACGTGGGGCTGGAGAACTTTGCCGGGCGTGTCGCCGATTCGGGCGAAGGCCGCTGGACGGTGCAGACCGCGGTGGATGCCGGCGTTCCGGTGCCCGTGCTCGCCACGGCGCTGTTCGCGCGCTACAGCTCGCGCGGCGACGCTGATTTCGCCAATCGCGTTCTCTCGGCGATGCGGCTGGGCTTCGGCGGGCATCAGGAAAAGCCGGGCGGCGCCAGTGCCTGAGAATGCCGCATTCGTCGGGGAATCCGATGCCTTCGTGTTCTTCGGCGCAACCGGCGATCTGGCGTACAAACAGATCTTTCCGGCGTTGCAGGCGCTCGTGCGCCGAGGTCACCTCAATGCGCCCATCGTCGGTGTGGGCCGCTCCGGCTGGAGCCGCGAACAATTCGTTGAGCGCGCGCGCGCCTCGATCAAGGAGCACGGAATATTCGATGAAGCCGCCTTCACCAGGCTTGCCTCGTTGATGGGGTATGTGGATGGCGACTACCGCCAGGCCGAGACCTTCACGCGCCTGCGCCAGGCGCTCGGGGCCAGCAAGGCGCCATTGCATTATCTGGCCATCCCGCCGAGCGTGTTCGAAGTCGTGATCGGCGGTCTGGCCGCCGCCAACTGCGCGAGTAATGCGCGCGTGGTGATCGAGAAGCCCTTTGGCCGCGACCTGGCATCGGCCCGCAGGCTCAACCAGATCCTGCACGAGCACTTTCCCGAAGACTCGATCTTTCGTATCGATCATTATCTGGGCAAGGAGCCGGTGCAGAACATTCTCTACACGCGCTTCAGCAACGCGTTTCTGGAGCCGATCTGGAATCGGACTTACATTCGCAGCGTCCAGATCACGATGGCGGAGGACTTCGATGTGCGCGGCCGCGGCAGTTTCTATGAGGAAGCCGGCGCGATCCGCGACGTCATACAGAATCATCTGCTCCAGGTATTGAGCAGTGTGATCATGGATGCGCCATTGCAGCCCGCAGCCAGCGCGCTGCGCGACGAGAAATCGCGAGTGCTGCGCGCGATCCGACCGCTCGACCCGTCCCGTGTGGTGCGCGGGCAGTATCACGGCTATCGCGACTCCCCGGGCGTGGCCGACAATTCACAGGTCGAGACCTATGCCGCCGTGCGCCTGTACGTCGACAGCTGGCGCTGGGCGGATGTGCCGTTCTACATCCGCGCCGGCAAATGCATGCCGGTCACATCGACCGAAGTGGTGGTCGAGTTTCGCCGTCCGCCGCGCGAGGTGTTTGGCGAGCTGGTGCCGAGCCTCTCGAGCCATCTGCGCCTGCGTCTGAGTCCGGAGGTGATCATCGCTTTGGGCCTGCGGGTAAAGGTCGCCGGCGAGCGCATGGCAGGCGAGGACGTCGAGCTCATCATCACGCGACAGCCCGGTGAGGTCATGACGCCTTATGAGCGGCTGCTCGGCGATGCGCTGCGCGGAGACCCGGGACTGTTCGGCCGCCAGGACGCGATCGAGGCGCAATGGGCCATCGTCGACCCGATACTCGGCGACATCACGCCGGTGTACGAATATGCGCGCGGCACCTGGGGTCCGCGCGAGGCTGGCCGTATCGTCGAGGGCGATGATGGCTGGATTGACCCCGCGCAGTGAGTGAGGCGCCGCGGTGCGCCTGTGCCTCAGGGCGGGTGCTGAGCCGAGCCCGAATGCGATGTTTCGAGCGCCCGCCTGGATTGCCCCTGCGGCTGGGGCGGCGTGGCTGAGCTCGGTGGAGCGGGACGGGGCGGCGGCAGGGCGATTGCCGGCTCGGATGGCTGCGTGAGGCTCTGAGCCGCACGCGGCGCCTGCGGAGCGAGGCCCCCCTGGGACTCGGCGCGCTGCTGTTGCAGCTCCTGATCTCGCCGCACAAACACGTTCGGGCTTGGTGCGCGCGAGGGCGGCTGGAACCGCGCGGAGCGCTCGGGAATCGCCCGCCGTTCGGCGGACCCCGGCGTTAACGGCGCGGCTGCCGGCGCGGAGAGAGTCGGCGCGGCGCCGTGAGTCACGATGGCGCTGGCGCGAATATGGGGCCATTGCGCCGGGTTCACCGGCAGACCGGCATTGGCATTGATCGCCGCGCGCTGCAATTCGAATGCAGGCGGCGCTGCGGGCGGCTCACGGCGCCTGATGAGCGGCCGATTCAGCAACCCGGGCGGCGGGTGCGCGACGCGGCTGAGCGCCACCGGGCCCAGCACGCTCGAGCGTTCCGGCGCGATTCCCGGCACGCGCGCCGTTGGGATCGCCGCGGCCAGCTCACCGGGCGCAGCCACGCGCAAGCGGCGCACGGACAGTGCGCCCACGAAGGCCGTCTGCGGTACGACCGTCAGCGCATGCGGCGCGGCGCGATTGGCGTAGCGATTTTGCGCCGCCGGATTGCGATAGATGGCGATAATGCTGCTGGCGTTGAGGTGGCTCGTAGCGCTCAGATTCAGCGCCTCGAGGTAGCGCTCGCTCACGCCATAGCCCGGGATGTAGACCTCCCCAGGCGCCAGCGGCAGCCAACCGATGGCCACACCGCCGCCCAGCGAGAGCGCCGCGCCCCCGACGGGTCCGCCTACCCAGGCTACCAGCGCCGGCGCGTACAGCGCGTGGCGATTGGGCGGACCCGGTACCCAGCCCCAGCGCCGCCCGATATAAGCCCAGCGGCCGTAATGAAACGGCGCAAAACCCCAGGCAGCCCGGTCGACCCAGGTCCATCCCCAGGGTCCGACCCAGACCCAATTGCCATCGCTGTAGGGCGCCCAGTCATCGGCCAGCTGAGCTGGAAACCAGGTCTCCCCGTAATCGGGCTGCGCTTCCCAATCCCCGTACTGGCTGAGGTCCTCGTAGCCCACGACATCGCTTGAAACATATTGAGAGCTCGCCTGCGCATTGAGCCAGGCTGTTTCACGCTGCTGGCTCCAGCGGTCAAAATCATCGGGCGCAGCCACCGGCATGATCGCGTAGGCGCCATTGGCTCCGAATACCCCGCGCTGTCCGGTGGCCAGACTCATGTCCGGTGCACCATCCAGAGCCACCTGCGCCCGACCATTACGAATCGAGACGCTGGTCGCGCCGCTGCTATCTACACTGACTCGATATTCTCCCGGTTGCAGCATTGCCGCCGCCGCATCGGGCCCATCGATTTCAAAGACGCTGGCCGCATCCAGGCTGCGCACGATGATATCGGCGCTCCCGGAGCTGAGCTGAAGCTGCACGCTGCGGTCAGTCAGATCCGACAGCGATACACTGCTGTTTTGATCCATCCGCACTGTCGCCGAGCCCAAATCGAGCTCCGCGCGCGAACCCGCGTCGCTCCAGAGCGCATCGCCCAGCGTCAGCGGCTGATTGGTCGGAGCTGCGATCCACTGCGTCAACCCCGCCGGCTGCAGCGATACCGAGCCTTCGACGTCGCTCAGGCGTCCCACGCGGCTCGGCGGATCGCTCTGCGCCGGGGGTGCCGAGGGCTCCTCCTGCGCGAGTGTGCGCGCCGCGGGCCAAGCCCCAAGAGCCAGGCTCAGCCCCAGCAGCAGCACCTGACCAGCGGCTTTCATTGACCTGACTTGCGCAGCTGCGCGAGCACCGGTGCCGTGTCGGGGCGCACGCCGCGCCACAGCAGATAGGATTCCGCGGCCTGCTCGACCAGCATGCCCTCGCCCATCCAGGTGCGCAGCGCGCCGCGGCTGCGGGCCCATTGCACGAAGCGCGTCGGCCTCTGGCCGTACGCGAGGTCGTAGCACACCGTGGTGGCCGCCAGCGGGCCGGGCGGCAATGCGGGCAGCTCGTCGCTGAGACTGGCCGCGGTCGCATTGATAATCAGTGCGTAATCAAGTGCGTCGAGCTCCTCGTAGCCGCTGCCGTGCACCGGGCCTTGCGAGGCGAAGGTGCCCGCGAGCTCGCGCGAGCGCTCGGCGGAGCGATTGACGATATGCAGCTCGGCCAGTCCGAGTGCGAGCAGCGGGGCGAGCAGTCCGCGCGCAGCCCCGCCGGCGCCGAGCAGCAGCACGCGCTGTCCTGCCACCGCCAGACCGAGGTTCAACGTCAGGTCGCGCACG
>JBEKUL010000013.1:0-79870 GCA_049515055.1 Steroidobacteraceae bacterium
ACCACGCCCGCGGCCGGCGTGATCCTCGCCACCTACGGCAACCGTGCCAACGCCAACATCGCGGGGCAGGCCCTGGCGATCTATGCGGCGGGGGATTTGAACGGCGATGTGGTCTGGATCTGTGGCAAGCAGGCTCTGCCCGCGGGCGCGACCGTGGCGCAGATCGGCGGGGCCGGCAGCGTGGCCTCGACGACGATAACGAAAGTGAAGTATCTGCCGCGCAACTGCCAGAGTTGAGCGCGGCGCCAGGGTCAACCTAGCCCCGCGCGGCAGCCGTACGCGCGGGGCGGCAACTGCTGCGGCGCGCCTTCTCGCCAGGCTCCTCCTTTTGGGAAACCAGTCACGCAGAGCCCAGCCGGGATGTGCAAACATCTGTGGGATATTTGACATTGATCGACCGCCCTACTTATGTAGACTAGACTGCTTGCTACGTTCGGCCGCTGACACTCTAAGTACATGAATGATAACGCTTCTTTAGCCATTGCATCGCGCTCGAACCTGGGCGGCCTGCCGCAGCGCCTGGTGCAGGATGGCGTGGTCAGTGAATCGGGCATGTACGCCGCGCTCGAGGCCGCCGGCGGCAAGAAGACGAGCTTCGTGACGCAGCTGGTGGTCGGCGGGATTGCCAAAGCACGCGACATCGCCATCGCAGCTTCCGCCGAATACGGCGTGCCCTTGCTCGACCTGGATGCGCTGATCGTGGATCTGGAGGCCGTGCGCGTCGTCAGCGACAAATTGCTGGCCAAGCATCGCGTACTGCCGTTGTTCAAGCGCGGCAAGCGGCTGTTTCTGGGTGTCGCCGATCCCACCAACCTGCATGCGATCGATGAGATCAAATTTCAGTGCGGCCTGGGCATCGAGGCCATCGTCGTCGAGGACGACAAACTGCAGCGGCTGCTGGACAAGGCCATCGAGCAGGTCGATACGACGATGCCCAACCTCAGCGATGAGGAAGGCGTCGATCTGGAATCACTCGAAGTCTCCGGCGGCGATGATGACGTTGTCGCGGAGGTGGGGCGCGATGACGTCGAAGACGCGCCGATTGTGCGCTTCGTCAACAAGGTGCTGCTGGATGCGATACGTCGCGGCGCTTCGGACATTCACTTCGAGCCCTACGAGAAGATCTTTCGCGTGCGTCTGCGCATCGACGGCGTACTGCGCGAGGTGGCGCAGCCGCCCGTGCAGCTCACGGGCAAGATCGCGGCGCGCCTGAAAGTCATGTCCAGACTCGACATCGCCGAGCGGCGTGTGCCGCAGGACGGACGTATCAAGATGCGCCTGTCCAAGACGCGCGCGATCGATTTTCGGGTCAGCAGCTGCCCGACTCTCTACGGCGAGAAAATCGTGCTGCGCATTCTGGATCCCTCCCAGGCGATGCTCGGCATCGACGCGCTGGGCTACGAGTCCTTCCAGAAAGATCTCTACATGAAGCACCTGGCCAAACCCCAGGGGATGATTCTCGTGACGGGCCCGACCGGCAGCGGCAAGACGGTCTCGCTCTACACTGGGCTCAATATTCTGAATCGCGAAGACACCAACATCTCCACGGCGGAGGATCCGGCGGAAATCAATCTGCCCGGGGTGAACCAGGTCAACGTCAACAACAAAGTTGGACTGACCTTCGCCGCGGCGCTGCGCGCCTTTCTGCGCCAGGATCCCGACGTCGTCATGGTCGGCGAGATACGTGACCTCGAGACCGCCGAGATTGCGATCAAAGCCGCGCAGACCGGCCACCTGGTGCTCTCAACGCTGCACACCAACGATGCCCCCCAGACGCTCACGCGCCTGGTCGACATGGGCGTCAAACCCTACGCCATCGCCACCTCCGTGAGCCTGATCATCGCGCAGCGCCTGGCGCGACGCCTGTGTCAGCACTGCAAGCAGCCGCTGGACGTGCCGGCCGAAGCCCTGCGCAAGGAAGGCTTTCAGGAGAACGACATTGCGAGCGGCATCAAGATCTACGCTGCCAAGGGCTGCACGAACTGTACCGATGGCTACAAGGGGCGCGTCGGCATCTACCAGGTCATGGAGGTCAGCGAAGAGCTGGGCCGCATTATCATGGCTGGCGGCCACGCGCAGAATATCGCTGAGCAGGCCGTCAAAGAAGGCGTCTGGGACTTGCGCCGCTCGGGTCTGGAAAAAGTCCGATCCGGTATGACCACGCTCGAGGAAATCAACAGCGTGACCACGGAATAGAGCGCCCCACAGGGGCAAGAGACAGGGTAAAGCCATGGCGCAAGCGACCAGTGCAATTCGCAGCCTCAAACGGGACGTCGCGTACCGTTGGGAGGGGATGGACAAGAAGGGCCAACGCATCAAGGGCCGCAGCGTGGCGGCGAATGAGCAGGCTCTGAAGAGCGAGTTGCGCCGCCAGGGCGTCGTCGCCACGCGCATTCGCAAACAATCGCAGGCCTTCAAGCGCGGCGGGTCTGTCAAAGCCGAAGACATCGCGATCTTCAGCCGTCAGCTTGCCACCATGCTCGGCGCCGGCATACCGCTGGTGCAGGCCTTCGAGATCGTCGGCAATGGCCATGAGAAGCCGGCGATGCAGAGGCTCGTGCTGGATATCAAGAGCGACGTGGAGGGCGGCACCTCACTGCACGAGGCCCTCGCCAAGCATCCGCTGTATTTCGACGACCTGTTCGTCAATCTGGTCGAGGCGGGCGAGCAGTCCGGCGCGCTCGAGACGCTGCTCGACAAGGTCGCGACCTACAAGGAAAAGAGCGAGGCGATCAAGAAGAAGGTCAAGAAGGCACTGTTCTATCCGGCCGCAGTGCTGGTCGTGGCCGTGATTGTATCGTTGATCCTGCTGATCTTCGTGATTCCCCAGTTCGAGAGCCTGTTCAAGGGCTTCGGCGCCGACTTGCCTGCCTTCACGCAGATGGTCGTGAATCTCTCGCGGTTCGTACAAGCGAACGGCCTGTACATGGCCATCGTCGCCGGCGCGGCGGGCTATGTCTTCTTTTACTTCAAGAAGCGCTCACGCAAGATGCGTGAATTCCTGGACCGCGTCTCGCTCAAACTGCCGATCATCGGCCCTATCCTCAAGAAGGCCGCGATCGCGCGCTACGCGCGCACGCTCTCGACGATGTTCGCCGCCGGCGTGCCGCTGGTGGAAGCGCTCGAGTCGGTGGCCGGCGCCTGCGGCAATATCGTCTACGAGGACGGCGTGATGAAAATGCGCGATGAGGTCGCGACCGGCCAGCGCTTGCAGCGCGCGATGGAGAACACGAGCCTGTTTCCCAACATGGTGGTGCAGATGATCGCGGTCGGCGAGGAATCCGGCTCGCTCGATGCCATGTCGGCCAAGGTCGCGACCTTTTATGAAGATGATGTCGACGCGGCGGTCGACAGTATGTCGAGCCTGCTCGAGCCTCTGATCATGGCGGTCCTCGGCGTGCTCGTCGGCGGCATGGTCATCGCCATGTACCTGCCCATCTTCAAGCTCGGCTCCGTCGTCTGACCGTGTGGAACTGCTGGCGTTATCCCCGGCGGCGGGCGTCGTGGTCGCGGCGCTGCTCGGCCTGATCGTCGGCAGTTTTCTCAACGTCGTCATCTACCGCCTGCCGTTGATCCTGGAGCGCCAGTGGCGCGCCGAGTGCGCGCAGTCCGAGGCGAGCTCGCTGGCAGCGGCACACCCCGAGCAAGCCGCGCGCTTCAATCTGATGGTGCCGCGATCGGCCTGCCCGTCGTGTCGCAGGACGATCAGCGCCATCCACAACATCCCGGTGCTGAGCTTTGTGTTGTTGCGCGGGCGCTGTGCGTACTGCCGGGCGCGCATCAGCCTGCGCTATCCGGCGATCGAATTGCTCACCGGGGCGCTCACTGCCCTGGTGGTCTGGAGGTTTGGCCTGCAGGCCCCTGGCGTCTGCGCCATGCTCGTGACCTGGTTCCTGATCGCGCTGGCCTGCATCGATCTGGATCATCAGTTGCTGCCCGATTCTCTGACCCTGCCGCTGCTGTGGCTCGGGCTGCTGGCAAGCCTGACGGGCTGGAGCACAATCGGCAGCAACCTGCCCGTGGACCCGGTCAGCGCCATCGGTGGGGCCGCCGTCGGTTATCTCTCGCTGTGGCTGCTCTACCACGGCTTTCGGCTGCTGACCGGCAAGGAAGGGATGGGCTACGGGGATTTCAAATTACTCGCCGCGCTGGGCGCTTGGTTCGGGATGCAAATGCTGCTGCCGATCGTACTGCTCTCGGCTCTGGTCGGGGCCCTCGTGGGTCTGACAATGATTCTTCTGCGGCGCCGCGATCGCGCCGCGCCCATACCGTTCGGACCCTTTCTGGCGGCCGCGGGCTGGCTCGCGATGATGTGGGGCCCGCAGATTGTCACGCGCTACCTGCGTCTCTACGGCGCCGGCGGCGCATGAGCACTGCAGCCGCAGCCAAGCACCGTGCGCTGCGCGTCGGCCTCACCGGCGGCATCGCCAGCGGCAAGAGCACGGTAGCGGACTTGTTTGCGGCCCTCGGCGTGCCGATACTGGACGCCGATCGCATCGCGCGCGAGGTGGTTGCTCCTGGCAGCGCGCTGCGCGCGCGATTGTTCGAGCGCTTCGGCGAGCAAATCCGTGATTCCAAGGGCGATCTGGATCGCGCGGCATTGCGCCGGCTCGTGTTCGCCGACGCAAGCCTGCGGCGTGAGCTGGAAGCCTTGATGCATCCGGCGATCCAGGAGCGTACCGAGCAATTGGCGCAGCGCACGCACGCTGCCTATCAACTGCATGTCGTGCCCCTGTTAGTCGAAAACAACCTGTCCGAGCGCTATGATCGCATATTGGTGGTCGACAGCCCCGAAGCAATGCAGCTGGCGCGGCTGCGCGCGCGCGACGGCAGCAGCGCCGAGCAGGCGCGCGCGATTCTGGCCGCGCAGGCGAGCCGCGCCGAGCGCCTGGCAATCGCCGACGATGTGATCGTCAATGACGCGGCTGTGCAGGCGCTGCGCGCGCAGGTCGCGCTGCTGCACGAGCGCTACCTGCAGCTGGCCGCCGAGCGCGCGCACCAGAGCGCCTGAGCCCCGCGCGGCCAGCGGCTCACGGACATTTACGCGCGCCGCGGGCCTCAAGCACAATAGCTCACATGGCTGAGCCCGCGAGCACACCCGAGACCGCCCTGGAGCCCTCGATGTTCGAGCAGCCGCTCAATGAGCGGATGCGCACTTTTCTGCGTCTGGACTTCCTCTACAGCCAGGCGCTCTACCATAACGAGATTGGCAGTCCCTGGAGCAGCCGCGCGGCCGTCGGCAGTCTGCTCGACATGCTCGCGATCCTCACGCGCGGCGATATGCGCACCGATGTGCTCAAGGAGCTCGAGCGACACCTGGTGTCGCTGAATGAGTTTCAGCACCGCGCCGGCATCGATACGGCGCGCCTGCGCGCCCTGCTGACGAACCTCGTGCGCTTGCGCTCTGAGCTCGCCGGGGTCGGTGGCTCCTGGCTGCAGCCATTGCGCGACTCTGAATTCCTGGCCGCCATCAAGCACCGCAGCGCCATTCCCGGCGGCACCTGTGAGTTCGATCTGCCGGACTACTTCTTCTGGCTCAATCAGCCGACCGACGGTCGCATCGAATCATTCGCGCGCTGGCTCACGTTGCTGCGCCCGCTGTGTGATGCGATCGCGGAGCTGTTGTGGCTGACGCGGCAGAACGGGCGCGCGCGCGAAGAGCATGCACCCGGTGGCGTGTTCAACATCACCTTCGATCGCGACACCCCGTATCAGCTGTTGCGCATCAGCCTGCCGCCGGGCATCGGGTTGTATCCTGAGATCAGCGGCAGCCACTATCGCTGCAGCATGCGCTTTCTCGAGTGGCACGGCCTCGAGCAGCGCGCCACGCAGTGCGAAGCGAACGTGCCTTTCACGCTGATCTGCTGCACCTAGGCGCGGCCCCACGGCCATGCGGCTGCGCTGCCCCACCTGCAAACGCCAGATCGATTGGTCGGATGCGTACCCCTATCGCCCGTTCTGCAGCGAGCGCTGCCGGCTGATCGACCTGGGCGCATGGCTCGGCGAGCAGCATGCCATCGCCGGCAACAGCGCCGAGCTCGGCGATGAGACGGCGGCGGCGCGCGAGGAGCCGCGCGAGGGCTAGAGCTTGATCTTGCCGCCGCCAGGCAGCGCGCCGCCGCCCACGTCTGGCACCACGATGCGCGAGGCGCTCTCGCGCCGAAACTCGCGCGCCTCCTCGATCGCCTGCTCGAGCGCGCTCTTGACCGCTGCCGGGAATTTCGCGACCGCCTCCTCGAGCGTGAGCGCCTCGATCTCGAAGCCCAGCGGCAGCACGCCATTGGGTGTCAGCAATTGCGTCTGCCCTGAATACAGCACCGCGCGCTTCGGATCGGTGCTGCCATCGATCAATACAGGGATCAGGCGCCGGATCGTGCCCGCCTTGCGATCGGTGAAGATGTCCTCGCGATACAGTCCGGCTCTATCGAGCTGGATATCCGGCATGCCGGGATCCTGCGCCATGTGCGATCACCTCTTGAGCATTGAGAACATCTACGATTGGCAGGTCGGCCGGCAACAGCGCCTGCTGCGACAGCGCGGCCACATTCACCCATTGGAGCGTCTGGCCCTCGAGGCCCGCGGGCTCGCCGCGATAATCATCGACGACGAATGCCTCGAGCTCGACCACGTACTGGCCGTAATCATGCCGCAATTGCAGCAGCAGATGACAGCTGCGCAATTCGATTCCAAGCTCCTCGCGCAGCTCCCGGCGCAGCGCCTGCTGCGCGCTTTCAGGCCCATCGAGCTTGCCGCCCGGAAACTCCCACAGCCCCGCCATCGGTTTGCCCCGCGGCCGCTGTGCCAGCAGCACGCGTCCGGCCGCATCGAACAGCAGCGCGGCCGCCACGCGCACGGACGCACTCATTGGCTGCTCGCCAGCGCGCCGTGGCAATGCTTGTACTTTTTACCCGATCCGCAGGGACAGGGCTCGTTGCGTCCCACCTTGCGCTCCTGACGCACAAAGGGCGCGACCGGCTCGAGCGGCTCGCCTGGCCTGGGCGCGGCCAGCGGCGCAGCGCCCGCCAGTCGGCCAGATGGCTGCGCCGGCGCCTCGGGCTCAGCCCCGCCGAGCAACGGCAGGACCTCGGCGTGCTGCGCCTGCAGCGCCCGCATGAGCCGCTCGCGCCGCTCCACCTCATCGCGCTCGATCTGCTCCTGGGTGCGCACCTCGATCTTCGCCAGCGTCGAGACGGTATCGAAGCGCACCCGATCGAGCATGGCCGAGAACAGCTCGAAGGCCTCGCGCTTGTACTCGAAGCGGTAGTCTTTTTGCGCATAGCCGCGCAGATGTATGCCCTGGCGCAGGTAATCCATCGCCGCGAGATGATCGCGCCAGTGCTGATCGAGCGTGCGCAGCACGACGTCGCGCTCGACGTGTCGCATGATCGGCGCGCCGGTGCGCTCGAGCTTGTGCTGATAGGCGCCGCGCGCCGCCTCCAGCACGCGCGCGCGCACTGCCGCGGCTTCCAGTTCCGGCTCGCTCTCGAGCCAGCTCGCCGGCGTCACGCTCACGTTGAAGTCGCGCTGCAATGCCTGCTGCAGGCCCTCGAGGTTCCAGTCCTGCGGTGCGCTGTTGGGCACGACGAATTCATCCACCAGGCCGTGGAGCGCATCATCGAACATCTCGATGATCGCTGCGCTCATGTCGGCGGTGCCGAGAATCTCGGTGCGCTGCTGATAGATCACCTTGCGCTGATCGTTCGCCACATCGTCAAACAACAACAATTGCTTGCGGATGTCGAAATTGTGCGCCTCGACTTTGCGCTGCGCCTTCTCGATCTGGCGCGTGAGCATGCCGCTTTCGATGACTTCGCCTTCCTTCATGCCGGCGAATTGCAGCAGCTTCTGCGTGCGCGCCGGGTCACCGAAGATGCGCATCAGATTGTCTTCCATCGACAGATAGAAGCGACTCGAGCCCGGGTCGCCCTGACGTCCCGAGCGGCCGCGCAACTGATTGTCGATGCGCCGCGACTCGTGGCGTTCTGTGCCGATGATGTGCAGGCCGCCGGCGCCGATAACCTGGTCATGGCGTGACTGCCAGGCTGCTCGTATGGCAGCACCCTGCGTCTCGGTCTGCGCCGGCTCGGCAGCGGCAGCGCCCTGCTCGAGAATCTGCGCCTCGCGCAGCGTCGCGAGCTCGGCCTCGAGATTGCCGCCGAGCACGATATCGGTGCCGCGGCCGGCCATGTTCGTGGCTATGGTGACCGTGCCGGGGCGGCCGGCCTGCGCGATCACGTGCGCCTCGCGCTCGTGCTGCTTGGCGTTGAGCACCTGGTGCGCAATGCCGCGCTTGCTGAGCAGACCGGAGAGGAATTCCGAGGTCTCGATCGAGGTCGTGCCGACCAGCACGGGTTGCGCGCGCTTCACGCAGTCCTCGATGTCTTCGATGATCGCTTCGAATTTGTCCTTCTGACTCAGATAGACGAAATCCGGATTATCCTTGCGGATCATGGGCCGGTGGGTCGGGATCACGACGACCTCGAGCCCATAGATCTGCAGGAATTCCGGCGCCTCGGTGTCGGCGGTGCCGGTCATGCCTGCGAGCTTCTTGTACAGACGAAAATAATTCTGGAACGTGATCGAGGCGACGGTTTGGTTCTCCTCGCGCACCCGCACGCCCTCTTTGGCCTCGATCGCCTGATGCAGCCCGTCGGACCAGCGCCGACCCGGCATCGTGCGGCCCGTGAACTCATCGACGATGATGACTTCGCCGCCGCGCACGATGTACTCGACGTCGCGCTTGTAGAGCGCATGCGAGCGCAGCGCCGCGTTCAGGTGGTGCATCAGGCGAATGTTGGCCGTGTCATACAGGCTCTCGCCCGCGCGCAACAAGCCGGCCTCGGCCATGAGCTGCTCGACGCGCTCGTGCCCGGCTTCAGTCAGGTGCACCTGCTTGCCCTTCTCATCGACCGAGAAATCTCCGGGCCCCTCCTCAACCTGTTGGCGCGTGAGCCGCGGCACCAGCTCATTGATGCGCAGGTATATCTCGGTACTCTCCTCGGCCGGCCCGGAGATGATCAGCGGTGTGCGCGCCTCATCGATCAGGATCGAATCGACTTCATCGACAATCGCGTACGACAACGAGCGTTGCACCCGATCCTCGAGCCGGAAGGCGAGATTGTCGCGCAGATAATCGAAGCCGAACTCGTTGTTGGTGCCGTACGTGATGTCGCTGGCATAGGCGGCGCGCTTCTCGGAGGCATCCTGGGAATTGCGGATCACGCCGACGCTCAGTCCGAGGAAGCGATAGATCGGACCCATCCAATCGGCGTCGCGCTGCGCCAGATACTCGTTCACCGTCACCACATGCACGCCCTCTCCGGGCAGCGCATTCAAATAGGCCGCGAGCGTCGACATCAGCGTCTTGCCCTCGCCGGTGCGCATCTCGGAGATGCGCCCCTGATGCAACGCGATGCCGCCGATCAACTGGACGTCGAAGTGACGCAATCCGAGCGTGCGCCGAGCCGCCTCGCGCACGACTGCAAAGGCTTCAGGCAAAAGCTGATCGAGCGTGCTGCCCTGCTGCAGCTGCGCGCGAAATTGCGCGGTCTTGGCGCGCAGGTCCTCATCGGACAACCCCTGCAATGCGCTCTCGTGGGCACCCGCCTCGCGCACCAGTCGCGCGTAACTCTTGATGAGCCGGTCGTTGCGGCTGCCGAAAACACGCGTCAGGGCCTGAAGCACAAGCCATCCTTCGGAAAAATAATGAGCGCCATCAGCGGCTTGAGAACAGCGCGCGCCTGGCCAAGGCTCGGTATTGTAAGGGTAGACAGCGCGTCGAAGTAGTCGTTCTGAGCGCGACTGCGCCTATAGCGCGCGCGCCAGACAGAGCGCCGCCCGACGCTGCTCCAGTACTTGCCCGCTAGTGCCCGACGTAGGCCATCGGGTCGGTCTGCCGGCCGTCCTTCACGACCTCAAAGTGCACATGAGGTCCGGTAGAGCGCCCCGTCGAGCCCACGACGGCGACAGCCTGGCCGCGCTGCACCTCGTCCCCGACGTGCACGAGCGTCTGGGCATTGTGCGCGTAACGAGTCGTATAGCCGTTGCCGTGATTGATCTCGACAAGATTACCGTAGCCCTCGCGCGGCCCGGCCCAGATCACGATGCCGGCTGCCACAGCCAGTACGTCAGTGCCCGCGTCGGTAGCAAAGTCCACGCCCTTGTGCATGGCCTCTTCGCCATTGAATGGATCCATGCGCTCGCCGAAGTACGAAGAGATATAACCCTCACGCACCGGCCGGCCGCTGGGTTTGATCTCCGCCGACAGCTGTCGGCCCAGGATCACGTTCTCGAGCGAGGAGAACTGCGCACTGCGATTATCGATGCGACGGCCCAACTGATCGATCATCGCCGTGATGTCCGGTATCTGCGCGGCCCGGCCCATTCCATCAGACTCCGAGCCGCCTAAGGGCGGATCATGATCAAAATCGAATTCGCGGCTATTGATATTAGCCATCTGCGTGAGCTGCTTGCCCAGCGCGTTCAGACGCATCAGATTCGCATTGATAGTGCCGAGGCGCAGTGCGAGCGCATCGACCTTGTCCTGCACGTCTGATCGCAACGCAGCCATCTGCTGCTGCTCGGCATGCAGCGCTGCCGCCGGACTGAGCACCGACATCGGCGCGGTGCTGTGCTGCCCGAGCGTCAGCCCGAGTGCGAACACACCAGCGACCACGCTCAGACTCAGCAGACTGAGCAGACTCAGCGTAACGGGATGAGTAAGATTGAAGGCGCGGGTCTGGCCAAGGCGGCGCGAGCACAATATGACATTCATGGGTGTCGCTTCCGTCTCCCTGTGGCCAAATGCATTAGTTTTGTCTCACCGGCGACTCCACCGCATGCTGCAATCGCACACCAGTGGCCGGCGTTGTGGCCTGATGCAAGTGTGAATTGCCCTTGATCGGCGCGCCCGACTATGCACAAGAAGCCCGCCTCTGACAAGAAGACTCGCGCACGAAATCGCTCACAGCGCCCTTCATATGGTAACTCTCACTCCACAATCAAGGACTTACTAAGACAAGGCCCCAAGCTGCGCGAGCTGGCGGCTCATCTGCCGCAGCAGCAGTCCTGGGTCCTGTGGCTGCGCGCGCTCTTACCGGCCGAACTGGGGGCCCATATCGTCAATGCCGTACCCAGGAGCCTCGTGGCGGATGGGGGGCGCGGCGAGCTCGTAGTCTTTGCCGATTCGGCAGCCTGGTGCAGCCGTCTGCGCTATGCGCTGGTGACAATCGAGGCGCAGATTATTGCCCGCGATGCTGCTATGCAGCGCACGCGCGTGCGCGTCGCGGTGCTCTAAAGCTCAGGAAGCCAGCGCAGCGCTTGCGGCTGAATGGGCCGGAACGTACGAGATCGGCGCCTGCTCGGGGCTCTCGAACACGACCTCTTCGGAGGCCTGCGGATCGCGCAGCAATGAGCGCAGCAACGCGTTGTTCAGGCCGTGACCGGACTTGTGACCGCTGAACTCGCCGATCAGGCTGTGACCGAGCAGATACAGATCGCCGATGGCATCCAGAATCTTGTGCTTGACGAACTCGTCCTCGTAACGCAGGCCGTCTTCATTCATCACCCCGACATCATCCAGGACGATTGCATTGTCGAGCGTGCCACCCAGGGCGAGGTTGTGCGCGCGCAGCGTCTCAAGATCACGCATGAAGCCGAAGGTGCGGGCGCGACTGATCTCCTTGAGAAATGATGTGGTTGAAAAATCCATCGTGGCGCGCTGCAGGTGGCGTTTGAAGACCGGATGATCGAATTCGATCTCGAAATTGACCTTGAAGCCCTCGAACGGATCAAAGCGGGCCCATTTGTCCCCATCCTCAACCAGCACGGTCTTCTTGATGCGGATGAAACGCTTGGGAACCGCCTGTTCCTCGATGCCGGCGGACTGCAGCAGGAATACAAACGGCCCGGCGCTGCCATCCATGATCGGCACCTCGGCCGCCGTCACCTCAACGATGGCATTGTCGATGCCCAGGCCCGCAAAGGCTGACAGCAGATGCTCGACGGTGGAGATGCGCGCCGAGCCGTTGACCAGCGTCGTGCCCAGAGTGGTCTCGCCCACATTGGCCGCGCGCGCGGCGATGTCGACCGGCTGCGCCAGATCGACGCGCCGAAAGCAGATACCGCTATCGGGTGCCGCCGGCCGCAGCGTCATCATGACCTGCTTGCCCGTATGCAACCCCACCCCGGTCGCCCGAATTGAGGTGCGCAGAGTTCTTTGTCCGACCATGGCTTGAACCTGAATCCTTTACCCGCCGCAGCCCATCCTGCAGTTCCAGGACTGGCTGCTGTGACTGATGGCTAAACTAGCATAGGCCGAGCCCCTCGCGCCGTAGGCCAGTGGCTCCTGTGCGCCGCTCTAGTCGGCCTGACGTCGCAAAAACGCCGGAATATCCAACAACTCCTCCGGTTCCGGTTCGCTGCGCAGGCCATCGCCTACGGCGCGCTGCTGGTGGCGCACGATGGTCGGCCGCTCCAGCGCGCTGTAGTCGCTCGGGCTCATCGGCGCGCGCGCACGGGTAGCGCGCACTGCGCCCGCATCGATGCGCGCACCACCGCCGTCGCGTGCCGTGACCTCGGTGCGTGTCTCGCGCATCGCCGGCGCCGCGCGCTCGAGCACCTCGCGTGAAGCCTCGGTGCGCATGCGTTGAGCGGCAGCTCCCCGACCCAGCCCCGTGGCAACGACCGTCACGCGGATCTGATTGGACATATCCGGATCGATGACCGTGCCGACCACGACCGTCGCGTCCTCGGAGGCGTATTCCTTGACGATATTACCCACCTCCTCGAATTCGCCGATCGAGAGGTCCAGGCCCGCGGTCACATTCACCAGGATGCCGTGCGCACCGGCCAGGTTGATGTCTTCGAGCAGCGGCGATGAGACCGCAGTCTCGGCGGCCTGACGCGCGCGGTTCTCCCCGCTGGCCGAGCCGCTGCCCATCCTGGCCATGCCGGTCTCGCTCATGACCGTGCGCACATCGGCGAAATCGACGTTGATCAGGCCCGGGCGCGTGATGAGCTCAGCGATGCCTTGAACCGCGCCCTGCAGGACCTGGTTCGCAGCCTTGAACGCATCGAGCAACGTGGTTGCAGGTCCGAGCACGGTCAGCAGCTTCTGATTCGGGATCGTGATCAGCGAATCCACGGTCTTGGTCAGCTCGGCGATCCCGTGGTCCGCGACCATGCAGCGTTTGCCGCCCTCCATCTGAAACGGCTTGGTCACGACCGCGACGGTGAGGATGCCGAGCTCGCGCGCGATCTGCGCGACGACCGGCGCGGCCCCGGTACCGGTGCCCCCGCCCATGCCGGCCGTAATGAACAGCATGTCGCAGCCCTCGATCAGCTCGACGATGCGATCGCGATCCTCCATTGCGGCCTGGCGGCCCACTTCAGGATCGGCGCCCGCGCCCAGCCCCTTGGTAATGCTCGCCCCGATCTGCAGCGAGGTTTTGATCTTCGAGGCCTTCAGCGCCTGCGAGTCGGTATTGACGCAAATGAAATCCACGCCCTCGATGCCGCTCGTTACCATATGAGAGACCGCGTTGCCGCCGCCGCCTCCCACGCCTATCACCTTGATTACAGCGCTTTGGCTGTATGCATCCATCAGTTCAAACATGTCAGCTCCTTACGTTGAGTTCCGGGGTCGATGAATCAGAAATTGCCTTTGAACCAGCTCTTTACGCGTCCGAGCGCGCCCGTCAGATTGCCGCTGAGCGCGGCCGCGCGTGAGGCGGGCAACGCGTTCTCGCGCGCGTACAGCAGCAGCCCCACGCCGGTTGAATAGATGGGATTGCGTACGACATCGGCCAGACCCTTGACCTGGCCCGGCAGCCCGAGGCGCACCGGCACATGGAAGATCTCCTCGGCCAGATCGATCGCCCCTTCCATGCGCGCACTGCCGCCAGTCAGCACGATGCCGGCAGCGATGACTTCTTCGAAACCGCTGCGCTGCAATTCCTCGCGGATCAGATTGAACAATTCCTCGTAGCGCGGCTCCACGACCTCGGCCAGCGTCTGGCGCGCGAGGCGTCGTGCGGGGCGCTCCCCGACACTGGGCACCTCGATGCTCTCGTCCGGATTGGCCAGCTGCGAGAGCGCGCACGCATAGCGGATCTTGATGTCCTCGGCGTACTGCGTGGGCGTGCGCATCGAGACGGCGATATCGTTGGTGACCTGATCGCCGGCGATCGGTATCACCGCCGTGTGACGAATCGCGCCGGCGCTGAACACCGCGATATCGGTGGTGCCGCCGCCGACATCGACCAGGCACACGCCGAGCTCCTTCTCATCATCGGTGAGCACCGCGAAGCTCGAAGCCAGCTGCTCGAGCACCACGTCCTCGACCACCAGGCCGCAGCGCTGTACGCACTTGACGATGTTCTGCGCCGCGCTGTCCGCCCCGGTCACGATGTGCACCTTGGCCTCGAGCCGCACACCGGACATGCCGATCGGATCGCGGATGCCCTCCTGGCCATCGATGAGAAATTCCTGGGGCAATACATGCAGGATGCGCTGGTCCGCGGGGATCGCGACCGCTTTAGCCGCCTCGATCACGTGCTCGACGTCAGTGTGCGTGACTTCGCGATCGCGAATCGCGACCACCCCGTGTGAGTTGAGACTGCGCACGTGGCTGCCGGCGATGCCGGTGTACACCGAATTGATCTCACAATCGGCCATGAGCTCGGCTTCCTCGACCGCGCGCTGGATCGACTGCACCGTCGACTCGATGTTGACCACCACGCCCTTCTTCAGGCCGCGTGAGGGCTGGCTGCCCATGCCGATGATCTCGATGGTCGCATCCGCAGTGATCTCCCCGACCAGCGCCAGTACTTTCGAGGTGCCGATATCCAGGCCCACGATGACCTGTTTGTCGGATTTCTTAGCCATCGATGTGCACCTCTTCTACCGCTCCGACCTGCGCTTGCGGCCGCCACGCCATGTGAGCGCCGCCCTTCCAGCCCACGGCGAAGCCGTTGCCGTAGCGCATGTCGACATAGGCGATGTCCGTGGCGCGCTGGCTCACGAGCTTCGCGGCAACCGTCATGAAGCGCTCGAAGCGCGCATCGATCTGCTGTCGGCCGAGCCGCAGTTCCACCCCGTTGTCGAGCCGCAGGCTCAGCGCGCCGCGCGCATCCAGTGTCAGTGCGATCAGACGCAAGCCCGCCTCGGTGAGTCGGCCCTGGATGGCCAGATAGCGCGCGGTCGCCTGCGCCTCGGAGCCGACTGGACCGGATAGCTGCGCCAGCTCGGGCGGCACGAAGTGCGCCTCGCTCATGAACAACTGCCCGCGCGCATTGAGCAGACCGCTATCGTTCCAGCGGGCAACGGCCGCCTGCTCGATGATTTCAATGCGCAGCGCGCGCGGCCAGCTGCGCTGCACCGTGGCGCTGTCGACCCAGGGCAGCGTGCGCAGACCGCCGCTGATGTCCTCGAGGTCAACCGTCACGAGCCCGGCCCCATGCAGCCGGCTGCGCACGATTCGCTCCACATCGAGCGCCGAGACGCGCTGCAATCGGCCACTGACGATCACGCGCTGTATGGGCTGGTCCAGCAGCCACAGCAGCGTGGCCAATGCCAATGCGCTCAGTGCGAGCGCGGCGAGGCTCAGACCAATGCCGCGCCAGTTCACGCTCGACAGATAGCGCCGGGGCGCGCGCGCGGCGCCGCGCCGATTGTTGCGCTTGCGCTCCAGCAACATCAGGGCGCCCCCGGGCGCGCTTCGCGCGCGCAGCTGGTCTCGAGCACGCGCCAGACGAGCTCGTCGAAATCGATCCCGGCCGCGCGCGCTGCCATCGGCACCAGGCTGTGACCGGTCATGCCTGGCACGGTGTTGATCTCGAGCAATTGCGCTCGACCGGTCCGATCCAGCATGAAATCCGCACGTCCCCACCCTTCCGCGCCGCAGGCCTCGTAGGCGGCCAGCGCCAGCGCGCCGAGGTGCGACTCGGCCTGCGCGGACAGGCCGGATGGACACAGATAGCGCGTATCGTCGCGCAGGTACTTGGCCTCATAGTCGTAGAAACTGCGCGGCGTCTCGATGCGGATCGATGGCAGCGCGTGGCCCTGCAACAGCCCCACCGTGTATTCGGCACCCGGCAAGAACTGCTCGGCGAAGGCGGCCGCATCCAAGCGCTGCGCCGCCTGCAGCGCGGCGGGCAGGTCCTCGGCGCGCTCCACGCGCGAGATGCCGACACTGGAGCCCTGCGAGGCTGGTTTGACGAACATGGGCAGTCCGAGCCGCTCGATCGCGAGCTCGCAATCGGCGGCCGAACGCAGCACGACGAACGGCGCGCTCGGCACACCGACCGCCTGCGCCAGCCATTTGGTGCGCAGCTTGTCCATGCCGATGGCCGAGCCCATCACACCGCTGCCGGTGTATGGAATGCCGAGAAACTCCAGCGCACCCTGCAGCGTTCCGTCCTCGCCGCCGGGTCCGTGCAGCGCGATCCAGACCCGATCGATGCGCAATTCCTGCAACTTTGCGAGCGCACGCAAGGCCGGGTCAAAGCCCTCGGCGCGCACGCCGCGACGCTGCAGGGCTGCGAGCACGGCCTGCCCGCTCAGCAGCGACACCTCGCGCTCGCTCGAGTCCCCGCCCAGCAGCACCGCCACACGTCCGAAGCTCGCTGCTTCGCGAACGTGCTCGGGCCCCTGTGTCAGGTGATGCAGGCGCATCAGCGATCCTGCGTGCCCGCCGGGGCGCTCTCGCTCTCACCCACGATGCGCACTTCGGGCTCGAGCCTGACGCCGTAGAGCCGCTCGACCGTCTGCTGCACATGGCCGATCAACTGCTCGAGCTCCTGCGCGCTCGCGTGGCCCTCATTGATGATGAAGTTGGCGTGCTTTTCGGATACCACCGCATCGCCGATGCGATGACCCTTGAGTCCCGCGGCCTCAATCAGGCGCGCGGCGTGATCGCCTGGCGGATTCCTGAAAACCGAGCCGCAGCTCCATTCCCCGAGCGGCTGGGTCTGGCGCCGCAATTCCGTCAAGGCACGAATGCTGCTGGCCTGCGCGCTCGTGCCCGGCTCGAATTGCAGCTGCGCGGCGATGAACCATTCTTCGAGCGCTGCATCCGCTGCGGCCAGCGCGACCTGCCGATAACCGATGCGATACTCCTGCGTCGAGCGCTGGTGGCGCTGCCCATGCCGATCCAGCGTCTCCACGGCGTTGACATGCCGCCAGGTCTCATCGCCAAACGCGCCCGCGTTCATGGCCAGTGCTCCGCCCAGCGTGCCCGGAATGCCGCTGAAGAACTCGCCCTGCGCCAGGCCCCAGTTATTGCAGGCGCGCGCGATACGCGCGCACGGCACGCTGGCTTCGCAGTAGATGCGGGTCTGCGAGCGTCGCTCGATGCGCGTGAAGACGCCCGGGGTGGCCACGACGACGCCGCGGATACCGCCTTCGCGCACCAGCAGATTGCTGCCCAGCCCGACCCAGTAGACCGGTATCTCGGCGGGCAGCGTGCGCAGGAACGCGGCCAGATCCTCGATATCGCGCGGACTGAAGAACATGTCGGCCGGCCCGCCGACGCGCCACGATGTATGGGCCGCCATCGGCTCGCGCCAGCGCACACGGGGCATGAAATCAGGTGAGATGCCCGGATTCATGGCTTCACTCGCGCCAGCTTTGCGGCCAGTTGCTGCGCGACCGCCCCGATGTGGCCGGCGCCCATGGTCACGATCACATCCCCGTCGCGCAACACGCCGCTCAGCGCCGTGGCAAGATCCTCGAGTCGCGCGACGAATACCGGCTCGACGCGTCCACGGCTGCGCACGGCGCGGCAGATCGCGCGTCCATCGGCGCCTTTGATCGGCGCTTCACCGGCCGCGTAGACCTCGGCGACCAGCAGTACCTCGACCGTGGCGAGCACGTTGGCGAAATCATCGAGCAGGTCGCGCGTGCGGGTATAGCGATGCGGCTGGAACACGAGCACCAGGCGGCGAGCGGGCCACGCCTGGTGCAGGGCCTCGAGCGTCGCGGCAATCTCGGTCGGATGATGGCCATAGTCATCAACGATGCTGACGCTGCCGCCCGCGATTTGCGCATCACCCAGGTACTGCATGCGCCGATCGATACCCTGGAAGCCCGCCAATGCGCGGCAGATCGCCTCATCGGCAACGCCGAGCTCGCTGGCCACGGCGATGGCAGCCAGGGCATTGCGCACGTTGTGAGTGCCAGGCAGGTTGAGCATGACCGGCAGCGCTGCAGCGTGCCCGGGACGCGCGACCTGAAAGCTCGTGCCGTGGCGCTCGCGCACCAGTTCGCTGGCGCGCACATCCACGCCCTCGCGCAGGCCGTAGGTCAGAAACGGCCGGCCCACGCGCGCAAGCATCCGGTGCACGTGCTCATCGTCACCGCACAGCACCGCCAGGCCGTAGAACGGCAGGTTGTGCAGAAATTCCACGAAGCTCGCCTCGAGTTTCGCGAAGTCCCCGCCGTGCGTTCCCAGATGATCGTTATCGATATTGGTCACGACTGCGATCACGGGCTGCAGGTGCATGAAGGAGGCATCGCTCTCATCGGCCTCGGCCACCAGATAACGGCCGGCGCCGAGCCGCGCGTTGCTGTCGGCACTCTTGAGCCGGCCGCCGATCACAAAGGTCGGATCCTCGCCGCCTTCCGCCAGTACGCTGGCGATCAGGCTCGTGGTCGTGGTCTTGCCATGCGTGCCGGCCACCGCGATCGACTCGCGAAAACGCATGAGCTCGCCGAGCATTTCAGCGCGCGGCACCACCGGCACGCGCTGCGCCTGCGCGGCCTGAACCTCGGGGTTATCGCGTGGGATTGCGCTCGAGACGACGACCACATCGGCCCCATCGGCGTGGGCAGCCTTGTGGCCAATGCAGATTTTGGCGCCCAGCGCCTTGAGCCGTTCGGTGATCGCATTGGGCTTCAGATCCGAGCCCTGCACGCGATAGCCGAGATTGATCAGCACTTCGGCGATACCGCCCATGCCGCTGCCGCCGATGCCGACAAAGTGAATCGTCTCGATGCGCCGCATGCGCGCGCTGCGGGGCATCAACGTCGCCAACGGCCTGAGCGCTCGCGGCGGCCCGCTCATGCCGCCGCTCCCTCGCCCGAGGCGCGAACCAGCTCGCTGCAGGCATTGGCCAGGTCTTCGAGCGCACGCGGCCGGGCCATGGCACGTGCGCATTCCGCCATCGCCACCAGGCGCTCACGCCCGCTGCACAATCCTGCAAGCTGCTCGGCCAGCCACGATGCGCTCAGGTCGTGATCCGCGATCATCACCGCGGCGCCTGCGCTGACCAGGATCTCGGCATTGCGGCTCTGGTGATCATCTGTGGCGGCCGGAAAAGGCACGAGCACAGCGCCCACGCCGGCCGCTGCGAGCTCCGAGACCGTCAATGCGCCCGCGCGGCAGATCACCAGATCGGCCCAGCCATAAGCCTCGGCCATCTCTTCGATGAACGGCTGCAGCCGCGCCGCCACGCCGGCGTCCAGGTAGGCGCGCTGCGCAGCCTCGATCCAGCGCTCGCCGGCTTGATGGCGCACCTCGAACAGCATGGTTGCTGCGAGCCGCGCGAGCGCAAATGGCACGATCTCGTTGAGCCGCGCCGCACCCTGGCTGCCGCCGAGCACGAGCAGCCGGATGCCGGGGCCGCGCGTCGCGAAGCGCTGTGGCGGGGGCGGCAAGGCACTGATGTCGCGTCTTACCGGATTGCCAATCACTTGTGCGCTGACGCTGGCCGGAAAGCTGCCGGGAAAGGCGGTCAGCACCCGATCGGCCAGCCTTGCCAGGCAACGATTGGTGAAGCCCGCGATGGCATTCTGCTCGTGTATCAGCAGGGGCTTGCGCATCATCCAGGCCGCTACGCCCCCAGGGCCGGCCACGAACCCGCCCAGACCTACGACCAGCGCCGGGCGGCGCCGACGGATGACCGCGAGGGCCTGCAGCAGCGCGCGCGTGAGACTCAACGGGGCGGTGAGCCAGACGAGCCAGCCCTTGCCTCGCAGCCCGCCGATCGACAGCCACTCGAGCGCAATGCTCTCGCCTGGCACGACTCGGGCCTCCAGTCCCCTGCGCGTGCCGAGCCAGACGACCCGCCAGGAGCGCTCGCGCAACTCGCGCGCCAGCGCCAGCGCCGGGAAAACATGGCCACCGGTCCCGCCCGCGAGAATCAGTGCCAGCGGCGCCGAGGCGCCCGCACTCATGCGCGCAGCTCCCGCGGCGCTCGCCGCGCCGCACGCACCGTCTCGTGATGCACGCGCAGCACGATACCGAGCCAGGCCAGGGTCACGATCAGGCTGCTGCGCCCATAGCTCATGAGCGGCAGCGTGAGCCCCTTGGTCGGCAGCACGCCCATGTTCACGCCGATGTTGATGCACGCCTGAACGCCGAGCCACAAGCCGAAACCCGCGGCCAGGTAGGAGGGAAACTTGAGCCCCGCTTCGCAGGCGCGGCGCGAGATCACAAAGGCGCGCCAGCTCAGGGCCAGAAACAGCCCGAGCGTGAGCGCCACGCCCACCAGGCCGAGCTCCTCGGCGAGCACCGCGAACAGGAAATCGGTGTGTGCCTCGGGCAGGTAGAACAATTTCTGCACGCTCGCGCCGAGCCCGACACCGAACCACTGACCGCGGCCAATGGCAATCAGCGACTGCGTGAGTTGAAAGCCGCTGTTGAACGGGTCGGCCCACGGATCCAGAAAGGCCATGAAGCGGCGCAGCCGGTAGCTCGAGAAGATCACCAGCAGCACCATCGAGCCGACTACGAGCAGCAGCATCGCCGCCACGTAGCGCACGCGCGCGCCGGCCAGGAACAGCACGCCAAATCCGGTGATGAACAGTACGCTCGCGGCGCCGAAGTCGGGCTCGAGCAGCAGCAGCAGCGCAATGAACGCGAGCAGGCCGAGCGCCCGTCCCAGCCCGGACATGCCCGAGCGCAGCGCCTCCTCATAGCGCACCGCATAACTGGCGATATAGATCAGCGTCAGTACGCGCGCGGCCTCCGAGGCCTGAAAGCTCATGCCGGCCAGGCGCAGCCAGCGGCGGCTGCCGTTGACCACATGACCCAGGCCCGGCAGCAGTACGATGCACAGCAACGCTACGGCGATCAGCAATAGCGGCGGCGCCCATTGCTCGAGCTTGTGGCTGGGAATGGCGAACGTCACACCCGCCAGCGCCGAACCGATCAGCACCAGCAGCAGCTGGCGCTCCAGATAGAAGAAGGGATCACCGTCCCGCCCCGCCACGGTGATGGAGGCCGAGGTGACCATGATCAGACCGAGCAACACCAGCGAGACGGTCAGCACGATGGTGATGCCATCGAGCGCCGGGCCGCGATCGCGCAGCCGCGGCTCTGCCAGCGTCAGGCTGGCGGCGCTCATGCGGCCAGCCTCTGCACGGCCGCGGTAAACACATCGCCGCGCTGCGCGTAGTCGCGAAACATATCCAGGCTCGCGCAGGCCGGCGAGAGCAACACCGTATCGCCAGGCCGCGCCAGTACCGCGGCCATTTCGACCGCCGCCTCCAGACTCTCGGCGTAGCGATACTCGCAGGCCCCCGCGAGCGCTGCGGCGAGCACGGCGGCATCGCGACCGATCAGCACGGCGTAGCGCACCTTGCCGGCGAAGGCGCCGCGCAAGGGCGTGAAGTCCTGGCCTTTGCCTTCGCCGCCAAGAATCACGAGCAGCGGGCCTTGCAGACCGCCGACCGCCGCGAGCGTGGCCCCGACGTTGGTGCCCTTGGAGTCATCGATGTAATGCACACCGCGGATCTCGGCGATCCACTGTACGCGATGCGCAAGTCCGGTAAAGGCGCGCAGCTCCTCGAGCATGGCAGAGCGCGGCAGCGACAATGCCTCGCCGAGCGCCAGCGCGGCCAGCGCATTGGCTGCATTGTGAGTGCCCTTGAGTCGCAGAGCGCCGAGCGAGAGCAGCGGCTCACCGCGACGTACGAGCCACGGCTCGCCGCCGGCGCGCTGCACCAGCGTGTAATCCGCGCCCGCATCGGCGCGCAGCGAGAAGCTCAGGCGCCGGGCCGCCGGGCGCACCATCGCCGCGACGCGCGCATCATCGAGATTGACGACCGCCACATCGCAGTGCGCATAGATGCGCGCCTTGGCGGCAGCGTACGCCTCGAGGTCGGCATAGCGGTCCAGATGATCGGCCGTCACGTTGAGCACTGCGGCGGCCGCGAGCGCCAGGGTAGCGGTGCTCTCGAGCTGAAAGCTCGAGAGCTCCAGTACGTAGAGCTGTGCGCGCTCATCGAGCAGGTCGAGCGCCGGAGGACCGAGATTGCCGCCCGCGCGCACGCGCACACCTGCGCGTGCGGCCATCTGCGCGAGCAGCGTGGTCACGGTGCTCTTGCCATTGGTGCCGGTGATGCCTGCGATCGGCGCCTGCGCGGCACGCGCAAACAGCTCGATGTCCCCGATGATGGCCACACCCCTGGCGCGCGCGAGCTCGAAGAACGAACCCACCGGCGCGACCCCCGGTGAGAGCACCAACAGGGCCGCGCCTTCCAGCAGCGAGGCATCAAATCCGCCGCGACGCACCGTGATCTGGCGGCCAAGCTCGCTGCCCAGAGCGGCCAGGCGCGGCAATTCCGGCGGCTCTGCGCGGCTGTCGGTTACAGCGACTTCGAAGCCATGAGCCAGCAGGTAGCGCGCCGCCGAATAGCCGCTCTTGCCGAGCCCGACGACCACGGCGTGGACGTTGCGCGCTTGGGCTTGAGCTGGCGGGATCGTCATCGCAGTTTGAGCGTCGACAGGCCTGCCAGCACGAGCAGGAAACTGATGATCCAGAAGCGCACGATCACCTTTGGCTCAGCCCAGCCCTTGAGCTCGAAATGATGATGAATGGGCGCCATGCGAAAGATGCGCCGGCCGGTCAGCTTGAACGAAGTGACCTGCAGGATCACCGAGGCGGTCTCGAGCACAAATATGCCGCCCATGACCAGCGCGACGATCTCCTGGCGCACGATGATCGCCACCACTCCCAGACCCGCGCCGAGCGCAAGCGCTCCGGTATCGCCCATGAACACCTGCGCGGGATAGGAATTGAACCACAGGAATCCCAGACCCGCGCCCGCGAGCGCGCCGCAGAAGATCAGCAGCTCGCCGGCCTGCGGTATCGCCGGAATCACCAGGTAGCTTGCGAAGATCGCATTGCCGCTCGCGTACGCGAAGATGCCGAGCGCGCCGGCCACCATCGCCGCCGGCATGATTGCCAGCCCATCGAGTCCATCGGTCAGGTTCACCGCATTGCTCATGCCCACGATCATGAAATAGCTCAGCGCGCCGAACCCGAGCGCACCGAGCGGAATACTCACAGTCTTGACGAAGGGCACGAAGAAATCCGTCTCGGCAGGCACCGTGGCGGTGCGCATCAGCAGCAACGCGGCGCCGAGGCCGAGCAGAGACTGCAGCAGATACTTCCAGCGCGCCGACAGGCCACGCGAGCTGCCGATGACGAGTTTGAGATAGTCGTCGCAAAAACCAATCAGGCCGAAGCCAACCGTGACGCCGAGGGCGATCCAGATAAAGCGATTGCGCAGATCCGACCACAGCAGCGTGCTGATCGCGATCGCGACGATGATCAAGGCGCCGCCCATGGTGGGCGTGCCGGCCTTGGGCAAGTGCGAGCGTGGTCCGTCATCGCGCACCACCTGGCCGATCTGATAGCGCGACAGGCGCGAGATCATCACCGGTCCGAGCAGCAGCGAGAGGCTCAGCGCCGACATCACCGCGAGAATCGCGCGCAAAGTCAGGTAATAGAAGGCGTGGAACGCCGAGTGGTGCACGGCCAGCAATTTGGCGATCCAGTACAGCATCGATCAGCCCGCCTTGCGCGCGTGCGGCGGGATCGCGATGGCCTCGACCACGCGCTCGAGGCGATTGACGCGAGAGCCTTTGATCAGCACTCGCACATCGGCGCTCAGTTCGGCGTCCAGCGCGCGCGTGAGCTCGCCAACGTCCTCAAAGTGCCTGGCGCCGGCGCCAAAGCGCTCGGCGGCCAGCGCCGCGAGGTCCCCGAGGCTGAAGAGGCGCTCGATGCCCTGCGAGTGCGCGAGCTCAGCGATCGCATAATGGCTCGCCTCGGCAAACTCGCCGAGCTCGGCCATATCCCCCAGCACCAGCCAGCGGCGGCCGGGCAGCTCACCGAGCACCTCCAGCGCTGCGCGCGCCGAGCTCGGGTTGGCGTTGTAGGAATCATCGATGAGCCACGCGCCGTGGCGCGTGAGCTGAAACTGCAGCCGCCCCCTGACCGCGCGCATCGCCGCCAGGCCGGATGCGATCTGCTCCAGGCTCGCGCCGGCGCTCGCCGCGCCGGCAGCGGCCGCGAGTGCGTTGTAGACATTGTGGCGACCGGCCAGCGCCAGCGTGACCGCGACCGAGCCGGCACCGCTGCACAGGAGAAAGCGGCTGCAGAAGCCCTGCTCGCCGACCTGGAACTGCAATTCCTGCGCGCGGTAATCCGCCTGCGCGCGCAGGCCGAATGTGCACACACGCGCGGCCGTGCTCGCGCGCCAGAGCGGCGCGTAGGCATCGTCCGCGTTGATAATCGCGACGCCGCTGGCTGCCAGAGTGCTGACCATCTCGCCTTCGGCGCGCGCAGCGCCCTCGAGCGAACCGAAGCCTTCCAGATGCTCCGCGCCGGCATTGGTGATCAGACCGATGTCGGGCCGCGCAATGCGCACCAGCTGTTCGATATCTCCGCGGCGATTGGCTCCCATCTCGATGACAGCGCTGCGATGCGTCGCATCCAGACGCAGCAACGTGATCGGCACGCCGAGATGATTGTTCAGATTGCCGCGCGTAGCCAGGCAGGGGCCGCGCTGCGAGAGTATGGCGGCCAGCATCTCCTTGACCGTCGTCTTGCCGTTGCTGCCGGCGATGCCGATCACGGGTCCGGTGAATTTCGCGCGCGCGCTGCCTGCCGCATCCGCGAGCGCGCTCTCGACATCGACGACGACGATCTGCGCGAGCGGCACATCGCTGAGCCGCTGCACCAGAGCGCCGGCCGCGCCGGCCGCGGCCGCATCGCCCACAAAGTTGTGCCCATCGGTGTGCGCGCCGCGCAGCGCGGCAAAGAGGTTGCCGGGCACGAGCTTGCGCGAGTCGATCGCAATCTCGTGAAAGTCGCCGTCGGCGCCATTGAGCCGGCCGTGGCAGGCAGCGGCAAACTGCGCGAGGCTGCGAACCATGCCTGGCTGCATCATGCGCGATTGGCCCGAGTGCGCCAAAGCGCAAGGGCTGCGCGCACCACGCTCGCATCATCGAACGCGCGCCGCTCGCTACCGACGATCTGATAGGGCTCGTGGCCTTTACCGGCCACGAGCAGCACGTCGCCGGCGTCGGCTTGCCCGAGTGCGCTGCTGATCGCGCGCGCTCGATCGTGAATCAGGCGCGCACGCGCTGCCGCGCCCGCGGCCTGGATGCCCTGCATGATCGCGGCGGCGATGGCCTGGGGGTCCTCGCCGCGCGGATTGTCATCGGTCACGATGATCTGATCGGCGCCTGCGGCCGCCACGCGTCCCATTTCGCTGCGCTTGCCCGCATCGCGCTCCCCGCCGCAGCCGAACACGACGTACAGCCGGCCGCGGCAATGCTCGCGCGCGGCATGCAGCGCCTTGGCCAGTGCATCGGGCGTATGCGCGTAATCGATGAGGACGAGCGGACGGTTGCCGCCGCCTTCGGGCTGCATGCGCCCCGGCGGCGGCGCGATCTGCGAGAGCGCCGCGCAGGCTGCCGCGAGCGGCATATCCCAGGCCAGCAGCACCGCCAGAACGCTCAACAGGTTATCGACATTGAAGTCGCCGATCAGAGGACTGGACAGCACGGCCGCGCCGCGGCTGCTGTGAATCTCGATTTCGAGGCCGGCGCCGCTGGCGCGCACGGCGCCGGCGCAGACGTAGTCGCTCTGCTGCGCAAGGCGCGCGGGTGCATGCTGCGAGGTCTGAAACAGAAGCGCCGCGCGGGCGCTGCGCACCGCGTGCTGCGCGAGCTCGCGACCGAACGCATCATCGACATTGATCACGCGCGCCGCGAGCGTCGACCAATCCAGCAGCCGCGCCTTGGCGGCCGCGTAGCTGGACATATCGGCGTGATAGTCGAGGTGATCGCGCGTCAGATTCGTGAACACCGCGGTGTGAAAGCGCACTGCGGCACATCGATCCTGATCCAGCGCGTGCGAGGAGACCTCCATGGCCACGGCATCGACGCCGGCAGCGCGCAGTTGCGCGAGCAGCCGGTGCAGCGACACCGCATCGGGAGTCGTGACGCCCAGATCCCGCAATGCGCCAATCGCTCCACCGCCGAGCGTGCCGATGTACGCCGCGCGCCGGCCGCTGCGCTCGAGCGCCTGCGCGAGCAGCCACGCACAGGTCGTCTTGCCGTTAGTGCCGGTGATCCCGGCCACCGTGAGGCTGGCCGACGGCGCATCGAAGAAGCGATCGGCGATGTAGCCGAGCTGCGCGTGCAGATTCGGCACGGCGCGCACCACGATTGAGGCATCCACGCTCGGTGCCGATATCCCCGGTGCCGGCTCCCAGAGGATCGCGCGCGCGCCGGCCGCCGCCGCCGCCGGCGCAAATTCGACGCCGTGGTGCGTGCGACCGCGGCAGGCCAGAAAGGCCGAGCCGGGCGTGACGCTGCGGCTGTCCTGCGTCAGATCGCAGACCTCCAGATCCGAGGGCACGTCGACGAGCCCGCCGAGCACGGCTTTGAGCGGCCGCCAGCTCTGCACGCTCGCGCGGCTCATCGGCGAGCCACCGTCTGCGCTGCGCTCGATGGCGCGAGCGGTACGCTCATATCATCCGGCGCCACCGCCATGAGCCGCAGCGCACCGCCGAGCACGGCGGAGAACACCGGCGCCGATACATCTCCACCCATGTATTTTCCGGCTGTCGGCTCATCGATCACGACCACGGCCGCCAGTCGCGGATTGGAGGCCGGCGCCACGCCGGCGAAGACCGAGGTATAGCGATCCTTCGAATAAGTGCCGTTGCTCGACTTCCAGGCCGTGCCGGTCTTACCGGCGACGCGATAGCCCGCGATCCTCGCGCGCACTCCTGTGGCGCCTTCCTGCGTGGTAACGGTCTCGAGCAGTCCCAGCAGCTCGCGGCAAACATTCTGCTCCAGAATGCGCTCGCCGGCCGGCGGCGCCTCCACGCGCAGCATCGAGACCGGGCGGCGCACGCCGAGCGCGCCGATGGCCGCGTAGGCTTGAGCCAGCTGCAACGGCGTGACCGAGATGCCGTAGCCGTGCGAGAGCGTCGCAATGCTGATCGCGCGCCAGTGCGAATAATTCGAGAACACGCCGGCCGACTCGCCCGGAAAGCCGCTGTTGGTGACCTGGCCGAAGCCAAAGTGGTTCAAAGTGCTCCAGATCTGCTGCGGTTCGAGCTGCAGCGCGAGCTTGGCCATGCCGACATTGGAGGATTTGGCCAATATCGTTGCCAGACCCACGGCGCCGAGATTGTGTTCGTCCTCGAAGGTGGTCGCGCCGATCTGAATGAAACCGGGATTGGTGTCGATGACGCTCGCGGTTGTGAACTTGCCCGAGGCCAGCGCCGCGGCGACGACGAACGGCTTGATGCTCGAGCCCGGTTCGAACAGATCCGTCACGGCGCGGTTGCGATAGGCCGCCGCCATGAGCTGTGCGCGATCGTTCGGGTTGTAGGCCGGCTGGTTGACCATGGCCAGCACCTCGCCCGTATCGATGTCGATCACCACCACCGATCCGGCGCGCGCGCGATTGTCGAGTATGGCGCTCTTGAGCTCCCGGTAAGCCAGGTACTGGATGCGCAGGTCCAGGCTCAGGCTCAGGTCGCGTCCCGGCCGCACCGGTCGAATGCTCTCGATGTCCTCGACCTTGCGGCCTTTGCTGTCCTGGATCACGCGCTTGGCGCCGTCTTCGCCGGCGAGCCAGTTGTCGAAGGCCAGCTCCGCGCCCTCCTGTCCGACATCGTCGATGCTGGTGAAGCCGAGCACGTGGCCCGTGACTTCGCCGGCCGGATAGTAGCGCCGGTACTCGCGCGCGAGGCTCACGCCGGGCAGGTTCAGCGCCCTGACCCGGCCGGCGTCGGCGGGTTGCAGTCCGCGCGCGACATAGAGGAACTCGCGCTCCATGTTGCTGCTGACGTGGCGCAGCAGCGCTTGACGGTCCCCGCCCAGCGCGCTGGCCAGACGCGGCAATTGATCCAGGTTGCCGGCGAGCTCGTGCGGATTGACCCAGACCGAATCGACCGGGGTGCTGACCGCCAGCGGCTCGCTGTTGCGGTCCGTGATATTGCCGCGATGAGCCACGATCGCCGCCAGACGCGCGAAGCGCGCGTCGCCCTGTTGCGCGAGGAAGCCGTGATCGACCAATTGCAGATCCACCGCACGGCCGATCAAGCCGGCGGCAGCGGCCACGAGCAGGCTGAAGAGCAGCAGCAGACGCAGGCGAAACGAATGCGGCGCAGAGCGCGGCGCCGCGCGCGCCGCGCCGTAACTGGTGCGCACGCCGCGCGCCGACGAGCGCCCCCCGGCGCGCGCACCGCATCGAGCGCGCAGCGCTGTCCAGAGCTTCATGGCCGCCGCGCTCTCATGGCGAGAGGATCTCGATGTCGCGCGAATCCGGGATATTCATGTGCAAACGCTCACTGGCGACGCGTTCGACAAAGGCGTAGTTGGACCAAGCGCTCTGCTCGAGCTGCAGCCGGCCCCATTCGGCATCGAGCTCATCGCGGCTTGCATTGAGGCGCTCGAGCTCGACGAACAGTTCGCGCGCGCGATACTTGCTGTAGATCGCGCCGGCGGCGGAGGCCAGAACCGTGGCCCAGAGCAGCGCGACCAGCCTGACCATCAGGCTGCGAGGCATGCCTGTCACTGCACCGCGGGGTCGATGCGCTCGGCGACGCGCAGCAGTGCGCTGCGCGCGCGCGGGTTGGCACGGATCTCATCGGGCGTTGCACGCTGCTTGCGCCCGATGCGGCGCAGTGGCGGCTGCGCCTGTCGCGGCAGCTCGGGCCAGTTTGCGAAAGCCGGATCGGGCTCGGAATGACGGCGTATGAACGACTTGACCAGCCGGTCTTCGAGCGAGTGAAAGCTGATGGCCACGAGCCGCCCCGATGGGGCGAGCAGCTCGAGCGCCTGCTCCAGAGCGCGTTCAATCTGCGTGAGCTCGTCGTTGATCCAGATGCGCAGCGCCTGAAACGTGCGCGTCGCCGGATGCTTGCCCGGCTCACGTGTACGCACTACGCGCGCGAGCAGCGCAGCCAGCTGCGAGGTGCGCGTCAAGGGGTGCGCGGCACGCGTGCGCGCGATGTCGCGGGCGATGCGAGCGGCGAATCGCTCCTCACCAAAGGTGGCGATCACGTATCGCATCTGATCGGTGCTCGCCTGCGCAAGCCATGCGGAAACTGGTTGGCCGCGCGTCGGATCCATGCGCATATCGAGCGGACCGTCCTGGTTGAAACTGAAGCCGCGCGCTGCGTCGTCCAGTTGCACCGAGGAGAGCCCGAAATCGAACACGATGCCATCGCATCGCGCTCGCGGCTCTTGCGCGCGCACGAGCGTCGCGAGCTGGGCGAATTCCCCATGGAGCAGCTGCAGTCGCGGCTCTTGCGCAAAGCGCACACGCCCGGCGGCGATAGCGTGCGGGTCGCGGTCGAGTGCAATGACTCGCCCCTGCGGCCCGAGCGCCTGCAGAATGCGCGCAGTATGACCACCGCCACCGAAGGTGGCATCGACGTAGAGGCCGGCCGGGCGCAACGCCAGAGCCGCAAGCACCTCCTCGGTAAGCACCGGCGTGTGCTCATCCAACTCCTCGCTCGCTGCCTCGTGCTTGAGCCAGGCGGCGCGCCGCTCCGACCAGCGGGCCTCGTCCCAAAGTTCGCAGCGGCTGCCTTGACCGATCAACATCGCGTGTCGGCCCAGAGCAGCGAATTCGCGCAGCTCCGGCGGCAACAACATGCGTCCATGACTGTCCAGAGCGAGGTCGGTCGCGTGACCGACCATCAGCCGTTGCAGTCGGCGCGACTGAGGGTGCAGGCTGGGCAAATCCATGAGCCGGCGCTCGACCAGCTCCCAGTCATTGAGTGGGTATATCAATAGACACTCCCCGTCCCGATCGACCGTGACCACGAGCTGGCCTGCGGATCGCTCGAGCAAGCGCTCCCGATAGCGCGTGGGAATCACGAGGCGCCCCTTGTCATCCAAAGTTATTCTTGCTGCGCCGCGGAACATCGCACTGGGCGAAATCGCCCATTCCCTCCCACTTTCTCCCACTCGCCGCCACTATAGAAATGCTGATGGCAGCATGTCAACGGTCCGGTGGTAAATTTATTAAGCGCGGTAGGTACTTACGCGCTAATGGCGACGCTTGAAATGAGGTCTGACTCGCAGCCATAAAAATTCTGGCCGTTCTGGATCATAGACTTGAGTCAGTAATCTCCTACATTCGATTAACTAATGAGGGGAGAGTCGGCCTGTAAGCCGGGTTCTGTCTAGAACAGCCATTCCTCTGGGACGCGCGTCACCGCGTGCCTCAAGCGGCCTACCCGGAAGCGCGCGGGGCTGGCGCTGCGGCACTTTCGTACCGCTACTTCCCTATTTGGCCTTGCTCCAGGTGGGGTTTGCCATGCCGTCGCATGTTGCCATCGACGCGGTGCGCTCTTACCGCACCGTTTCACCCTTACCAGCGCCGTTGCCGGCGCTTCGGCGGTTTACTCTCTGTTGCACTGTCCGTGGGCTCGCGCCCCCCAGGCGTTACCTGGCACCTTAGCCCCTGGAGCCCGGACTTTCCTCCACATTCCAATGAATGCAGCGACTGTCCAGCCGACTCTCCGAGTCAGACCATACCGGTTAGCGACTGCAGCCTCAATGGTCAGCTTGGCGTTTTGATCGCGTGGACGCGCTGCCGGCACTGCGATGCAGTTGCAGCGCCAGCGCGTAGGCCTCGCGCCGCGTGGCGAGCGTGAGCTGCGAGGCGATCGCCGCTGCGCGCGCCGGCGGCAATTCCTTGAGCAATAGCTCGAGCGCGCGCACCAACAGCTCCTGATCGGCCGCGCTCGAGCGCGCCGCTGGCGCACCTGCCACCACCAGGGTGATCTCGCCGCGCTCGATATTGGGATCGGCACGGGCCGCGGCGATCAATTGAGCCAAGGAGCCGCGATAGACGCTCTCGTGCACTTTGGTCAACTCGCGCGCAATGGCCGCCGGCCGCTCCGAGCCGAACAGCGCCGCGAGTTCTTCCAGGGTCGCGAGAATGCGATGCGGGGCTTCGAAGAAAACCAGGGTGCGCGCTTCGCGCGCCAGGCGCGCAATGGCGGCGCGACGCTCGCGCGCGCGCGCGGGCAGAAACCCCTCGAACACGAACCGATCGGTGGGTAGAGCGGCCACGCTAAGCGCCGCGATCAACGCACTTGGCCCGGGTATGGCTCGTATCTGTACGCCGGCCGCGGCCGCGGCCCGTACCAGGGCGAGTCCGGGATCGGACAACAGCGGCGTGCCGGCGTCGCTGACCAGCGCGATATGGCGACCCTGCTGCAGGGCTGCGAGCAACTGCGCGATCCGGCTGCGCTCGTTGTGCTCGTGCAGCGAGACCAGCGTGCGCGATACGCCGATGGCTGCAAGCAATTGCCCGGTATGGCGCGTATCCTCCGCGGCCACCAGATCGGCCTGCGCGAGGGTCGCACGCGCGCGCGCACTGAGGTCCTCGAGATTGCCGATCGGTGTGGCTATCACGTCGAGTCGGCCCTGGCCGCCAGGCACTATAATTCTCCAATGCTTATCGTCCGGCTCATGATGCAACCGAAACGATTTGCGGCGCCACAACGCCGTATCGCGCCCCTGCCGCTCGCATTGCTCATGGGGCTGCTGAGCAGCTGCGCACTGCTGCCCCCGCCCGTGCCGCAGCCAGCCGCGCCGTCGGCGGCTCAGGCCGTGCCCAGAGCCGATCACGCTGCACAGGCCGCGCAATACGAGTCCGGCGCCGCGGCCGCGCGCGCGCCTGCCGAGCAGGCTGAGCTGAGACTTTCGGCTGCGCGCGAATGGCTCGCGGCCGGCCGCGCCGTCGATGCCACACGCGTGCTCGCGAGCCTGCACGCCATGGCGCTCACGAGCGCGCAGAACGAGGAGCGCCTGTTGCTCGATGCGGAGGCCTCGCTCGTGGCTCTGCACCCGCAGGAAGCCTGGGCCAAGATCGCAGCGCTGCCCGAGCCCACCGCGAGCAGCGCCGCCGCGCACTACTACCCTCTGAAGATACGTATCGCGATGGCGGCCGGGCGAGCGCTCGATGCGGTGCGCGCGGAGAGTGCGGCCGAGCGCTTCGCACCCGGCACAGCCGAGCGCGCGGCGCTGCGCTCGCAATTGCTCGCCGCATTGCGCAGCGCGCGCGATCACGGCGTTGCGCTGGAATCGCAACCCACCCAGGATCCAGTCGTGCGAGGCTGGCTCGAACTCGCGGCGATTTCTCCAACGCGCGGTCCTGCCCCGGGGCTCAGCACCGATGCGCAGCTCTCGCGCTGGCGCGAGCGCTATCCCGGGCACCCGGCGCTCGAGATTCTGCCGCAGGAGTTTCCGACGCCCCTGGCCGCTGGCGCGCCGGGCGGACGCGTCGCGCTGTTGCTGCCGCTGACCGGTCCGGCCACCGATCAGGCCGCAACCGTGCGCGATGGCTTTCTGAGTGCCTACTATCAACTGCCGCCCGCGGGCCGCCCGGAGTTGCAGCTCATCGACACCAGTGAGCTCAGCGGCCCGGCCGCCATCGCACAGGCACGCGCCGCCGGCTGCAATTTCATCGTCGGGCCGCTCACGCGCGATGACGTCGCCGCCGTGGCCGATTCAGGCCCGCAGAGCGTGCCGGTACTGGCGCTGAATTTTCTACCCTCGAACCGCAGTGCTCCCAGTGGACTGTTTCAGTTTGCGCTCTCGCCCGAGGAGGAGGCTCAGCTCGTCGCCCGCCGCCTGCTGGCCGACGGGCATCGGCGCGGTATCGCCGTAGTCCCGCGCGATGATTGGGGCGCCCGCGTCATGGACGCCTTCACGCACGAGCTGCTTGCCGGCGGCGGTAGTCTGATCGGCATCGCCACGTATGATCCGGCCGGTCATGATTACGGCGATGCGCTGCGCAACGTGCTGCGCGTCGATGACAGCACGGCTCGCCACGAGCGGCTGCAGAACGTGCTGGGCACCAAGCTGAATTTTGAGCCGCGGCGCCGCGCCGACATCGAATTCGTATTCATTGCCCCACCCAGCGCGACCAATGCGCGCCTGATCGCGCCGCAGCTGAAGTATTTCTACGCCGGTGACATTCCGAGCTACTCGCTTTCAAACGCCTATGAGCCGGACTCCATGGCATCGAACCAGGACATCGACGGACTGATGTATCCGGACATGCCGTGGATGATCAGCGGCGACAGCGGCGTGGATGAGATCCGCAACGCGATTGCGCAGGCCTGGCAGACGCGCGCCGCGTGGCGCAGCCGGCTGTTTGCCTTTGGATATGATGCCTGCCAGCTCATGCTGGCGATGGCCGCGCCCGGGCGCAATCCGGCCGATGTGCGCGTGGCCGGATTGAGCGGAGAATTGCATTTCGATTCCGCCCGGCGCGTGTCGCGGGATCTGATCTGGGTGCAGGTGCGCAATGGCGAGCCCAAAAGGCTAGCCGCCGCCAACCCCGATTAAGCGGGCCATTACTGTCTTATCGCCGCGCATTTGTGTGCGCCGCGAATTCGCGAGCCCCCGCATACTCGCTGCGCATGGGGCTCGTACCGAGATCAGGCCATCGATCGCCAGCAAGCCGGACGCGCGGCTGAAGCGCGCGCCGTACAGGTGCTGCAGCAGGCGGGCTTCACGCTCGTTGCGCGCAATTTCCGCTGTCGACTGGGCGAGATCGACATCGTTGCCAGGCGCGCGCAGCTGCTGGTGATCGCCGAGGTGCGGCTGCGCTCGCGCCAGGAATTCGGCGGGGCAGCCGCGAGCATCAATCCTGGCAAGCGCCGACGCATCGTTCGTGCCGCGCGCTACCTGCTGCGCACGCAGCCGGCGCTGGCGCGGCTCGCAGTGCGTTTCGACGCGCTGCTGCTGAGCGCTGCCGACGGCCCGATCGAATGGATCGAAGCGGCGTTCGAAGCCTAGGCAGCCGTGCGGCAGCGGCGCTCGGATAAGGATCCTGCCCGCAAGCCCTGGCGCGAGGGCTTGGCTACTTGACGAGCGTGAGTTTCGCCCGGCGCCCCTCCCCCGGTGGCGGCCGCTCCGGCTCGGTAGGTGCGCCGGGCGGACTCGGCTCACTCTCGGCTTCCGAGAAGATCATGCCTTCGCCAGTCTCGCGCGCGTAAATGCCGAGCACGGCCGACATCGGCACGTGCACGTGATGCGCCACGCCGGCGAAACGCGCGTCGAATTCGATGCTCTCGTTCTTGAGCTGCAGCCGCTGGGTCGCGGTCACGGACAGATTCAACACGATCTTGCCGTCCTTGATGTAGGCGGCCGGCACTTCCACGCCCGCGCGCAGCGCATCGACGATCACGTGCGGCGTGTGTCCACCGTCGCTGATCCACTCGTGCATGGCACGCAGCAGATAAGGACGGCGCGATATGCCCCCACCGGCGCCGCTGACCTTGTCGGGCGGCATCATGCGGGCCTCATTTCGAGCTCGGCCTCCGAAAGGCTCGCACGAAATGCGGGCCGAGCGAACATGTTGCCGGCGTAACGTGCCAGGAACTGGGCCTGCGGCGGCAGTTCGATCTCATAGCGCGGCAGGCGCCAGAGAATCGGCGCGATGCTCGCATCAACCAGCGAGAAATCATCGCTGAGAAAAAACGGCTTGACCTTGAACACGTCGGCGCTCTGCAGTATCGCCTCGCGCAGAATTTTCTTGTTGCGCGCCGAGTGCTTGTTGTCGTGATCTTCGTCAATCTGCTGCGCGAGCGTGTACCAATCGCGCTCGATACGGTAGAGGGCCAGACGAAACTGCGCCCGCAGTATCGGATCCACCGGCATGAGCGGCGGGTGCGGAAAGCGCTCATCCAGATACTCGATGATCACGCGCGAGTCGTAGAGCACCAGGTCCCGGTCCACGAGCGTGGGCAGGCTATGGTAGGGGTTCAGGTCGAGCAGATCCTCGGGATAGCGTCCCGGTACCACCTCGATGATTTCGATCTCCACGCCCTTCTCCGCCAGCACGATCCGCACGCGATGGCTGTGCGGCTCACCGGGGGCCGAAAACAGCGTCATGATCGAGCGGCGACTGGCCACGAGTCAGCTCCCCTTGAGAGCTATTGCCGTTCCGGGGAATCGATGCCGCACATGGCGCAGCGACATCTCAATGCACGTCTTTCCAATATTCCTTCTTCAACTGCCAGCTCAGCACGCTCAGCAGCAGCAGAAATGCAACCACCCACTTACCCAGCAGGCGCCGCGCAACCTGCGCGGGCTCGCCCACGTAATCCAGGAAATTGACGGTGTCACGCACGAAGTCATCGTACTGGGCGCTCGTGAGCGTACCGGGCGTCGTGATCTGGAAATTCTGGAATATCTTGTCGTCCCCGACAGTGCGAAACGCAGCCTGCTTCACGCCCTCGAGGCTCGAGAGCACCGCCGGCATGGCGGTATTCGGATAGGCCAGGTTGTTGCTGCCCGTGCTGCTCTTGGGGTCGGCGTAGAAGGTCTTCAGGTACTGGTACAGATAGGTCGTACCTTTGGAGCGTGCGATCAGTGACAGGTCCGGCGGCTGCTTGCCGAACCAGTTCTGCGCATCATCGGCTGGCATCGCGCTCGTGATGTAATCGAGTCGGTTGCTGCCCGGTGGTAGCAGGCTCGCCTCGAGCACCGGGACTGCGATCTTCAGATCATCGGCCAGACGCTGGTAGCGCTCGTATTGCAGCGAATGGCAGCCGTTGCAGTACGCCATGAAATTATGTGCGCCCCGCTGCAGCGAGGGAAGATCGCTGACGGAATTGCCGGGCCGCCAGTTCTGCCAGTTCAACGGCTCGCTCGCCGCCGCGCTCTCCTCGGCCGTTGCAGCTACCGGCAGCCACGAGGCCGCGCACACACCCAGCACGAGCAACGCTCTCTTAAGCATGGAACGTGACTCTGTCGGGCACCGGTTTGACCGGATCGATGCGCGTGTAGATCGGCATGAGCAGGAAGAAGAGGAAATAGGGCACCGCAAATACACGTGACAGCGTCACATAGATACCTTGTGCCGGTTGCAGACCCAGATACATCAGCCCCAGGAACGACACCACAAAGAGCCCGAGGAAAGTGCGGAATATCCAGCCGCGATAGCGAATCGATTTGACCGGCGAGCGATCGAGCCATGGCAGGAAGAAGAAGGCGAGCACCGCAATCAGCATAAGCATGGCGCCCGTGCCCTTGTCAGGCACGGAGCGCAGGATCGCGTAGTACGGCGTGAAGTACCAGCTCGGGGAAATCGGATCGGGCGTCGAGAGCGGATTGGCCGGCTCGAAGTTTGCCTTCTCCAGAAACAGGTCACCGAGCGTGGGCACGAAGAACACGACGACGGCAAACAGCGTAAGAAAGGCGCTGACCCCGAAAAAGTCTTTGACACTGTAATACGGATGAAACGGTATGCCATCGAGCGGCACGCCGCGGGCGTCCTTCTTCTTCTTGATCTCCACGCCGTCCGGATTATTGGAGCCCACTTCGTGCAATGCCACCAGGTGCAGCACCACGAGCAGCAACAGCACCAATGGCAGCGCTACCACGTGCAGGGAGAAGAAGCGGTTCAGGGTGGCATCGGCAATGCCGTAATCCCCCCGGATCCACTCCACCAGCGTCGGCCCGACGAGCGGAATCGTACCGAACAGATTGATGATGACCTGCGCGGCCCAAAACGACATGTTGCCCCAGGGCAGGACATAGCCCATGAAGGCCTCGGCCATCAGCGCGAGGTAGATGAACATGCCGAGCAGCCACAGCAGCTCACGCGGCGACTTGTAGGAGCCGTACAGCAGCGCGCGAAACATGTGCAGATACACGACCAGGAAGAATGCCGAAGCGCCGGTCGAGTGCAGATAGCGCAGCAGCCAGCCAAAATCCACCTCGCGCATGATGAACTCGACCGAACCGAAGGCGGTGGTCGCACCGGGCTTGTAGAACATGGTCAGAAATATGCCGGTCACGAGCTGCAGGACCAGCACGAACATGGCCAGGAAGCCGAAGAAATACCAGAAGTTGAAATTCTTGGGTGCGTAGTACTCCGAGGCCTGAGTGCGCCAGAATGTGTCGATTGGCAGACGCTGGTTGATCCAACCCCAGAGGCCAGGGGCGGCGGCCTTCGAATCAGCTTCGCTCGCCATCAGGCTGCTCCTTGCGTGAGCGTATCCAGGCCGATTACCAGCGTATTGTCATCGCTGAAGCTGTAGGGCGGCACCCGCAGATTGGTCGGGGCCGGCGAGCCATTGAAGACACGGCCAGCCATGTCGAAGCGCGAGCCGTGGCACGGACAGCGAAAGCCGCCCGGCCAGCTGGCACCGAGCACCGGATCGCCCGGATCAAAGAACTGCTTGGGCAGGCAGCCGAGGTGCGTGCAGAAGCCGATCAATATCAGCATATCGGCGCGCCGCGAGCGCATCTGGTTTTTCGCATAGCTCGGCTGATCCGAATCATCCGACTTCGGGTCCTTGAGATCCTGGTCGTGCGACGCGAGCGCGTCGACCAGCGACTGGGCACGCCGCACGATATAGATGACCTGCAGGCGCCAGGTGGCCATGATGAGCTGTCCGAGCTCGACCTTGCTGACATCCACCGTTACCGGCGCACCGAGCGCGCGCGCACGTTCGGAGGGCTGCCACGACTCGATGAACGGAATCGCCGCCAGCACCACACCGGTCCCGGCCGTGACGGAAGTGGCTGCGGTCAGAAATTTTCTGCGGCCTGGATCCAGCGGCTGATCCGTAGCAATCGAGCCGAGTTCGCTCATAGTTTCACTCGCATACGCTCATCGCCATACGATCGCTACTCTTAAGCCCGGGAAGTGTCGCATTATACACAACCGCTCAGACGCATCTGAGGCTCCACCACAGCCCTATTCATGAATCTGCCTCGCTTGGGACGCGCAGTGATCTTTCTGGCTGGCAGCATCGTTGGCGGCCTGGCCTTGGCGTTCATCATCGTTTTCGTACATCCGCAGCTCCTGCAGCGTGCGGCGGCCGTAGCGGACAAACCGGCGGCGGCTGACTCCGCGCCGAAAGCAAGCGCGCAGCGCAGCTCGAGCGCCGCGATCCCGAGCCTCGGCGCCGCGGCGCTCCAGCACAGTGCAGCCGATACGGACGCCAGCGCTGCCGGGGCCGCGGCCGCGCCGCCGGGCGCCGCTGCCGGACTGACCGCGGAGTCCTATGCCGCGGCCGTGCGCCGCGCCGCGCCAGCCGTGGTCAATATATCGACCGCGCGGCTCGTGACTGAGCAGATCGGGCCCTCCGCGCTGGCGCAATTGTTTGGCGACCTGCGGCCGCTGTATCGGCAGCGGGTAGAGCGCGCGCTCGGCTCGGGCGTGATCGTCGACAGCAGCGGTCACATCATCACCAACAACCACGTGATCGCCAATGCCGACACGATCATGATCACGCTGGCTGATGGCCGCGCGACGCGCGCGGTGGTGGTGGGCCGCGACCCGGATACGGACCTGGCGTTACTGTCGATCAAGCTCAAGAGCCTGCCGGTCATGCCGCTGGGCCGCTCGGATCGGCTGCAGGTCGGCGATGGCGTGCTCGCCATCGGCAATCCCCTGGGATTGTCGCAGACCGTCACGCACGGCATCGTGAGCGCAATCGGACGCAATCAGCTCGGAGTTGCGACCTTCGAGGACTTCATTCAGACGGACGCGGCAATCAATTCGGGCAACTCGGGCGGCGCACTGATCAATACCCTGGGGGAATTGATCGGCATCAATACCGCGGTACTCGGCAAGAACAGCGCCGGCGACATCAGCGTCGAGGGCATCAGCTTTGCGATACCCGTGAACCTCGCGCGCGGCGTCATGGATGAGATTCTGGATCATGGCCGCGTGATCCGCGGCTGGACCGGTATCGTGCCCGAGGACGTCGGCGACGAGCAGGCGCGCCAGCTCGGCCTGCCGCGCGGCGGCGTGGTGATCACGAATCTCTACCGCAACAGTCCGGCGGTCGATGCCGGCTTGCGTATCGGGGATATCATCACTGAGGTCGATGGCAAGAACGTGCACAATGCGCAGGAGACGCTGGCGCAGATCGCGGCCAGAAAGCCGGGCAGCCGTGTGCAACTGGAGCTGCTTCGTGGCAGCGGCAATGTCGAGGCAACCCTCGCGGTGACCGAGCGGCCACGCTCGAGCTAAAGCGCTGCCGTGGCGGCTAATTCGGCACGCGCTTGATGCGCGCGCCCAACTGCTGCAGCTTCTCTTCGATCGTCTCGTAGCCGCGATCGATGTGATAGATGCGCTCGATTTCCGTACGCCCGTGCGCCACCAGCCCGGCCAGCACGAGGCTCGCCGAGGCGCGCAGATCCGTCGCCATGACGGGAGCCGCCGTGAGCCGGCCGACGCCGTGGATGATCGCGGTGTTGCCCTCGAGCCGAATCTCAGCGCCCATGCGCCGCATCTCGAGCATGTGCATGAAACGGTTCTCGAAGATGGTTTCCACCACCGTACCGACACCCTCGGCGACCGTATCGAGTGCGGCGAATTGCGCCTGCATGTCGGTCGGAAATGCCGGGTAAGGAGCTGTGCGCACATCCACAGCGCGCGGGCGGCGGCCGCGCATGTCGACTTCGACCCAGTTCTCACCGCTGTCGACTTTGGCGCCGGCTTCACGCAGTTTCACGATCACCGCATCCAGATGTTGCGGCCTGGTGTTCTTGATGCGCACATGCCCACCGGTGATGGCCCCGGCAACCAGGTAAGTGCCACCCTCGATGCGATCGGGCAGCACCTCGTAATGCACGCCGTTGAGACGCTGCACGCCCTCGATCGTGATGCGATCGGTGCCCGCGCCGCTGATGCGAGCGCCCATGGCAATCAGAAAATTCGCCAGATCCACCACTTCCGGTTCGCGTGCAGCATTCTCCAGCACGGTCTGTCCATCGGCCAGCGCGGCGGCCATCATCAGATTCTCGGTCCCGGTCACCGTGACCGTATCGAGCACGAGACGCGCGCCTCGCAGCCGCGCCGCGCGCGCACGGATGTAGCCGCCCTCGATGCGAATATCCGCCCCCATCGCCTGCAGACCGGCCACGTGAATATTGACCGGCCTGGCACCGATCGCGCAGCCGCCGGGCAGGGACACATCGGCGCGGCCGAAGCGTGCGAGCAGCGGGCCGAGCACCAGGATCGAGGCACGCATCGTCTTCACGAGCTCGTAAGGCGCAAAGTATTCGCGGATCGTGCTGGCATCGACCTCGATGCGCATGCGCTCATCGATCGTCACGGTCACGCCCATGCGGCTGAGCAGCTCAATCGTGGTCGTGACGTCCTGCAGGTGAGGCACATTGCCGATCGTGACCGGGCCGTCGGCCAGCAGTGCCCCGGCGAGGATGGGCAGCGTCGCATTCTTGGCCCCCGAGATGCGCACCTCGCCCTCGAGCGCTATACCGCCGGTGATCTGCAGCTTATCCACGCCGGCCCGGCTCCTCGCGGCCGCGCGCCACCCACTCCCGCGGCGTGTAGGCCTCGATCGAGAGCGCGTGAATCTCCCCGCCCATGCGCTCGCCGAGTGCCCGATAGACCAATTGGTGGCGTGCCAGCGGCCGCAGGCCCTCAAACTGCTCTGCGACCAGCAGTGCCGAGAAATGCGTATTGTCATCGGAGCTCACGTCCACGCGTGCTTGCGGCAACGCCGCCTGGATCAGATCCGCGAGTTCTCGTGCAGTCATGTTGGGCCGTGATCTTAAGGCAATTGCGGCGCGAGGAAGGCGCCATCTGCGCGACCGCAAGGCGCTATCATGCCCGGCGCGAGACCCATGATGAACGCCTCAGAACATAGCGCCGCGAGCGATCAGTCGTTGCTGCAGGCCGCGCGACGCACTTTCGAGATCGAAGGGGCGGCTCTCGAGGCGCTGCGCAGCAGGCTGGATGCAGCCTTCGTCGCGGCCTGCCGCCTGTGCCTGCAATGCCAGGGCCGCATCGTGGTCACGGGCATGGGCAAGTCCGGCCACATTGCGCACAAGATTGCCGCGACGCTCGCGAGCACCGGCAGTCCGGCCTTCTTCCTGCATTCGGCCGAGGCCAGCCATGGGGATCTGGGCATGCTTGCGCGCGGCGACGTGCTGCTGGCATTGTCCAATTCGGGCGAGACAGAGGAAGTGCTGGCGCTGCTGCCGCAGATCAAGCGCATGGCAGTGCCCTTGATCGCCCTTACCGGCAACCCGCTGTCCACGCTGGCGGCGGCCGCGGACGCGCATCTTGATGTCGGCGTGCCCCAGGAGGCCTGCCCGCACAATCTGGCGCCTACCGCGAGCACCACCGCGGCGTTGGTCATGGGCGATGCACTGGCCGTGGCGCTGTTGCAGGCGCGCGGTTTCTCGGCCGAGGACTTCGCCCGGGCGCATCCTGGCGGCAGATTGGGACGCCGATTGCTGTTGCGCGTCGAGGACATCATGCGACGCGGCGATCGACTTCCGCGCGTGCGCCCGGACACGCCCCTGGCGGACGCACTGATCGAGATGACGCGCAAGGGTCTGGGCCTGACCGCCGTGGTAGACGCCCAGCAACAGCTGCTCGGCGTATTCAGCGACGGGGATCTGCGCCGCGCGCTGGATCGGCGCATCGATCTGCACGCGACCAGCATGCGCGAGGTCATGACGGTCGGCGGCCGCTCCATCGACGCGCACGAACTGGCCGCGGCTGCCGCGGCGCTCATGCAGGCGCATCGGATCACGGCGCTGCTGGTCACGGATGATGCCCGCCAGCTCATCGGCGCACTCAACGTCCATGATCTGATGCAGGCGGGTGTGGTTTGAAGCGCGCGCGCGCAGCGCGGGCGCGACCCGCGGCGCTGTCGGCAATGCGCCTGCTCGTGCTCGATGTCGACGGCGTCATGACCGATGGACGCCTGTATTACGGCGCAACCGGCGAGCTGGGCAAGAGCTTTCATGCGCGCGATGGGTTTGGCATCAAGGCCTTGCTCGCCGCCGGCCTCGGCGTCGCGGTGATCTCGGGCCGGCATTCGCCGGCCACCGAGCAGCGCTGCCTGGAGCTCGGTATTCCACATGTATTGCTGGGCGTTGCGGATAAGGGCAGCGCGCTGGCACAGCTGCTCGAGTCACTCGAGCTCACGAGCGCTCAATGCGTCGCCCTGGGCGACGATGCTGGCGACCTGCCGATGCTGCAGCGGGCTGGCCTGGCCGTGGCCGTGGCCGATGCGCACCCTTCGGCGCTTGCCCTCGCCCATCGCCGCACGCGGCTGCCTGGCGGCGCCGGCGCGGTACGTGAAGTGTGCGACTGGTTGCTGGCCGCTCAGGGCGCGCACGGTGCGGCTCGCACGCGGCGGCGCCCATGATCTTGCGGCTGTTATTTGCACTTGGCTCGCTCGCGATCCTGGGCGCGCTGCTCTATTTCGAGGGCAACGGCGACGACAGCGCCGAGGGCTCGGCTGCGGAGCAGAACGCTACCTCTCCGGGGTATGTGGCGATCCGGGCCCAGCTCATTGAGACCGGTGAGGATGGGCAGCCGCTCTACCGCCTGGATGCCAGTCGCATAGATCAGCCGCAGCCGCAGGGAACTATCTATCTGACCAGCCCGAAGCTCGATTATGAGCCCGAGGGTGGCAATCGCTGGACGCTTACGGCGCAGAGCGGGCAGATGCCCCAGGACGCGCGCTCGGCGGATCTGCATGGCAACGTGCACGCCGAAGGCAAGCCATCCGGTTCCAACACCCCGGTGCGCATCGATACCGAGGAATTGCATTTCGATATGGCCCAGCAAGTGGCCACCTCGCCGAGCGCGGTACTGGTGAATTGGGGCCGCTATCGCCTGGATGGTCGCGGCATGCGGGCCGATCTCAAGAATGACCGACTGCAATTGGCGTCGCAGGTACGCGGTGTATTGGTGCACTGAGGGCCAGCGCGCATCGCGCGCCATCGTGCGCAGCGCAGCCACCGCGATGCTTTGGGCCATCACCTTGCTGCTGCGCGCAGCCGGTGCCGGGGCGGCAGACTCCGCGGCCGACGCCCTGCCCTGCGATGAGCCGCCGATGTGCTACACCGCCTCGCGACTGCAGGCCGACCGCAATCACATCACGCTGTACGACATCGACATCGTCGATTGGACGCGCGGTGTCAGCCGCATCAGAGCGCAACGAGCCGATGCCACCGGCGAGCAGCTCAGCGATAGCGACATCGTTTTGACCGGGCAGGTTCGCGTGTCCATGCCTGAGGGCGAGTTGCGCGCCGACAAGGCCACGGTGCGCATAGCCCACAATCGCATTACCTCGATGAGGGCCGAGGGCAATCCGGCGACCTTTGAGCATGCAATCGGTAACGGCGCGCAGATCGCGCATGGGCACGCCAACGCAATCTCCTATGATCTGGAGCGCGATGAGCTGCAGTTGCAAGGCGATAGCTGGCTCACGGATGGCTGCAACGAGATCAACAGCGATCACATCCTCTACGAATTGGCCTCGCAGCACGTGCAGGCCGATGCCGCGCCGGGTGAAGCAGGACGCGTGCACGGCACGATCCGCTCGCGCGCGGGCGTGCCCTGCGCCGCCGGAGCGGCGCGTCCATGAGCCAGCTGACCGCGCGCGCGCTGCAGAAGAGCTATCGCTCGCGCATGGTGGTACGCGATCTGTCGCTCGAGATTCACACCGGCGAGGTGGTTGGCCTGCTCGGGCCAAACGGTGCGGGCAAGACGACCGCCTTCTACATGATCGTGGGCCTGGTGCCGGCCGATGGCGGCTCGATCAGGCTCGACGAGCAGGACCTCACGAGCATGAGCATTGATCAGCGCGCGCGCCTCGGGATCGGATACCTGCCGCAGGAGTCCTCGGTCTTTCGCAGGCTATCGGTGGCCGACAACATCATGGCTATTCTGGAACTGCGCGCCGAGCTCGATCGGGCCGGCCGCGAGCAACGCCTCGAGGAGCTGCTGGGCGAGCTGCGCATCGGGCACGTGCGAGCCACGCGCGGCCTGTCACTGTCTGGTGGCGAGCGGCGCCGCGTTGAGATCGCGCGCGCCCTGGCGGCCGAGCCGCGCTTCATTCTGCTGGATGAGCCCTTTGCCGGGGTGGATCCACTGTCCGTGCTGGACATCCAGCGCATCATCCGGGAACTCGCGGCGCGCGGCATCGGGGTCCTGATCACCGATCACAATGTGCGCGAAACCCTCGGAGTCTGCGCCCGTGCCTATATCGTCGACCGCGGGATCATCATCGCTTCGGGGTCCGCGGAGCAAGTCCTTGCCAACCCACAAGTCCGTGAGGTGTACTTGGGCCAGTCCTTCCGCATGTGAAGGCTGGGAGCGATACTGTTAATCTTTCTAAATCAAGCGCTTAGTCGCACAACCAGGCTGCGGCGCCCGGTCGACGGCATGTTTTATGCTTAAGCCGACGCTGCAGCTGCGGCTCGGGCAGCAATTGACGATGACGCCACAGCTGCAGCAGGCGATCCGCCTGCTGCAATTGCCGACCATCGAGCTGCAGGCGCACATACGAGAATTGCTCGAGTCCAACGTGATGCTCGAGCAGGACGATGATGCCGAGGGCGGCGCCTACGACCCGCTCTCAGGCGCGGAGACGGCCCCCGAAATCGCCGCGCCGCAGCCAGAGGCGCCGGTGGAAGTCCTCGATGACAGCTGGACGGACGATCGATCCGCGGGACCTGCCGAAAATCCGTGGAGTGGCGGCGAGGACGATCGGCAGCAGGAGTTCGCCGACTCGGCCGGCCAGACGCTGCGCGATCACCTGCTCTGGCAGCTCGAGCTCGCACGCCTGGCTACACGCGAACTGGCGATCGGTCGCGGCGTGATCGACGCCATCAACGATGACGGCTATCTGACCGAGCCGCTCGATGTCATCGCGGCCAGCCTCAAGCCCGAGCTCGACGCCGGCGTCGATGAGGTAGAGCACGTACTGGGCTTCGTGCAGGCGTTCGATCCGGTCGGGGTCGGCGCACGCACACTCAGCGAGTGCCTGCTGCTGCAGCTCGCGCAGCTCACGCCCGGTATCGCCGGCCTGGCGGCGGCAAAATCCATCGCTCGCCTGCACCTGGAGCTGCTCGCCGAGCGTGAGCTCACCGCACTGCGGCGTGAGATGCGCATCGCTGACGAAGAGCTCGCCAACGCCGTGGCCCTGGTGCGCGCCTGCCATCCGCGGCCCGGCTCGGTGATCAGCGGCAACGCGGCCGAGTACGTCATTCCCGACGTCTTCGTACGCCGCACGCCGCGCGGCTGGTCGGTCGAAATCAACCCGGCGACGCTGCCACGCGTGCGTCTGAACCAGGGCTATGCCAACCTCGTCGGCCGCAGCAGCAGTCACGCCAGCATGCGCACGCAGCTGCAGGAAGCGCGCTGGCTGCTCAAGAGCCTGGAGATCCGCAACGACACCCTCACCAAGGTCGCCCGTTCAATCGTCGAGCGCCAGACGGAATTTCTCGAGCATGGCGAGGAGCACATGCGACCGATGATCCTGCGCGATATCGCCGAGGCCATCGGCATGCATGAATCGACGGTCTCGCGCGTGACCTCCGGCAAGTACATGCATACCCCGCGCGGCGTGTTCGAGTTGCGCTACTTCTTCTCGAGCCAGGTCGAGGGCGTCAACGGCACGGGCACCTCCTCGACGGCTATCCGCGCCAAGATCCGCAAGCTCATTCGCGAGGAGGACGGCGCCGCGCCGCTCAGCGACAGCCGGATCGCGGAGATTCTGTCCGAGGAGGGCATTCCGGTCGCCCGCCGCACGGTCGCGAAATATCGGGAAATGATGGGACTCGCCCCATCGAATGAACGCCGGCGAAGTTAAATGCAGAGTGACAGTCTTCGCGCCACACCAAGGAGAGCAGGCCATGCAACTGAGCGTCACCGGTCATCACGTCGAGATCACGCCAGCTCTGCGCAGCTACGTGGAGAAGAAAATTGGCCGCATCGTGCGCCATTGCGATTACGTGATCGACACGCATTTCGTACTGACGGTGGAAAAGCTGCTGCATAAAGCCGAGGCAACACTACGCGTGCGCGGCGAGATCATCCACGCGCTGGCGAGCGATGGTGACATGTACGCCGCGCTGGACGCATTGGCCGACAAGCTCGAGCGGCGCGTGCGCAAACACAAGGAAAAGCTGACCGACCATCATGCCGAGCAAGTGCACAAGAGTCCGCGCCTGTAGCGCCAGGCCCGCCCCTGCCTGGCACAGCGCCGCGCTGGAGTGCGCGTGCGCCTGATCTTCCTGAGCGGTCTGTCGGGCTCGGGCAAGAGCGTGGCGCTGCACATGCTCGAGGATCTGGACTTCTATTGCATCGACAACATTCCTGCGGCGCTGCTGCGATCCTTCATTTCACACACCGTGCGCAGCGGCTCGCCGGTGTATCAGCGCACGGCGATCGGCATCGATGCGCGCAATCCGGATGAGGAAATTGCCACCGTGCCGACGCTGCTGGATGAGCTCAAGCGCAGCGGCATCCAGTGCGAGCTCATATTTCTGGTCGCGAGCGACGAGGAGCTGTTGCGCCGCTTCGCCGAGACGCGTCGCAAACACCCGCTGAGTCGGCATGGGGAGAATCTGCACGAGGCCATCGCCATCGAGCGCGCGCTGCTCGAGCCGGTGATCAACGCCGCCGACCTGATGATTGACACCTCGCGCATGGGCGTGCACGAGCTGCGCGAACTGATCAACCGCCGCGTCGGCAAGCGCCCGCGCGATCGCATGTCGGTCCTGTGCGAGTCGTTCGGCTACAAATATGGCATACCGGGCGATGCGGATTTTGTCTTCGACGCCCGCTCACTGCCCAATCCCTACTGGGATCCGAATCTGCGGCCGCTCACAGGTCACGATGCAGCGGTGATGACCTACCTGGAAGCGCAACCAGCAGTCGCCAATTTCATCGAGGACGTCGTGCGCTTCATCGATGCGCGGCTGCCGGAACACCAGGCGGCCAATCGCCGCTATCTGACGCTAGCCGTCGGCTGCACCGGCGGTCAGCACCGCTCGGTGTATATCGTCGAGCAGATTGCGGCACGGATTGCAGCGCGCTGGTCGCCCGTGGCGGTGCGCCACTCCGCATTGCCCGACTCGCACAAGTCGATACGCGCGCTGGCCAAGGCACCCTGAAGCGCGCGCGGGCCTTGAAGCTCGCATCGCAACTACAGCGAGCCCCTAGCCGCCAGCGCGCCTGGCGCTAAAGCCGCGGCGCACGAGCTCCGCGACGAGCCGGTCGCGATGCTCGCCCTGAATCTCGATGCTGCGCTGCCTGACCGTCCCGCCGCTGCCGCACAGGCGCTTGAGCTCGCTCGCCAGCCCCGCGAGCGCAGCGGGCGCGAGCGGCAATCCGGTGATCACTGTCACGGCCTTGCCGGCGCGGCCCTGCGTCTGCCGGCTCACGCGCACTGCGGCCTGATCAGTGCGATGCAGCCCCCCGGGCCGGCTCACGCGCTGCTGTTGCCCGTCACGCGCAGGATGCGCATCGAGTTGGTGCCCCCGGAGACGCCCGAGAGCTCGCCCTGCGTCAGGATCACAAGATCGTTGATATCGACCAGTCCCAGGGTCAGCAGGCGCTCGAAGATCGCGCCGTGGATCGCGCTCGGATCGGTATGCGTAATGTCGAACGGCACCGCATAGACGCCGCGATACAAGGTGACACGGCTGCGCGTCGCCTCGTGACGCGTGAAGGCATAGATCGGCATATCCGAGCGAATGCGCGACATCCACAATGGCGTCATGCCCGATTCGGTCAGAGCCACGATCGCGCGCACACGCATGTGATTGGCCGTGTACATCACGGCCATCGAGATCGCCTCCTCGGAATTGCCAAACTCCTCTTCGGCCCGAACCAGGCCGCGCAGAGAGCCGAGTTGGTACTTCTCGGCCCCGCGGATCACGTCGGCCATGGCTTGCACAGCCTTGACCGGGTACTTGCCGGCGGCCGTTTCAGCCGAGAGCATCACCGCATCGGTGCCGTCGAGCACGGCGTTGGCAACATCGCTGACTTCCGCACGCGTAGGAATCGGACTCTGAATCATCGACTCCATCATCTGCGTCGCGGTGATCACGACGCGGTTGCGCGACAAGGACTGGCGGATAATGGTCTTTTGCAGGCCGGTCAACTCGGCGTAGCCCATCTCGACGCCAAGGTCACCGCGCGCGACCATGACCACGTCGGTCACGGCGAGTATTCCCGAGAGATTATCGATTGCCTCGTGCCGCTCGATCTTGGCCACGACGCGCGCCTCGCCGCGCCAACGACGCAACTCGGACTGCGCGCGGCGCATGTCGTCCGCATCGCGCGCAAAGGAGACGGCCAGATAATCGATGCCGAGCTCCGCGGCCAGACGGATGTCCTCCAGATCCTTCTCGGTAAGCGCCGGAGCCGAGATACCGCCGCCCTGGCGATTCAGGCCCTTGCGGTTGGACAGTTCCCCGCCCGAGCGCACCACGGTGTAGATGCGCGTGCCCGCGACCTTCTCGACCTGTAATGCGATCTGACCGTCGGCCAGCAGCAGCGTATCGCCCGCGTGCACGTCCTGGGGCAGTTCCTTGTACGCGCAACCTACCTCCGTCTTGTTACCTGCCTGGGGATCCAGGTCCGTGTCGAGCGCAAAGGGTTCGCCTTCGACGAGCAGTACGGGACCGTCGCGAAAGCTCTCAATGCGAATCTTCGGGCCGGCGAGATCGGCCAGCAGTCCCACGAAACGGCCCGCCTGGCGCGCGGCCTGGCGCACCAGCTCGACGCGTTTGCGCTGCGCTTCGCGCGTGCCGTGTGAGAAATTGATACGGGCCACGTCGAGACCGGCCGCGACCATGCCGGCGAGGACCTCGGGCGTATCGGTCGCCGGTCCGAGCGTCGCCACAATCTTTGTTCTGCGCAACGTATCCATTACTGATTCACGCATCAGGCTGATTTACGCCGCGGCGCTCGCCGCGCGCTGCTCCAGAACGGCCACCGCCGGCAGAGTCTTGCCCTCGACGAACTCGAGAAATGCGCCACCACCGGTGGAGATATATGAAATCCCATCCTCGACTCCGTATTTCTCAATCGCCGCCAGCGTATCCCCGCCCCCGGCGATCGAGAAAGCCTTGCTGCTGGCAATCGCATTGGCGATCGCCCTGGTGCCTTCACCGAACTGATCGAACTCAAATACGCCCACGGGGCCATTCCAGATGATGGTGCCAGCCCCTTGCAGGATCGCTGTGAGCTGCTCGGCCGTATCAGGGCCGATGTCGAGAATCAACTCATCATCGGCCACCTCGCCTACGGGGCGCACATCGGCATGCGCCGTGGCGGCAAATTCCCGCGCGACCACGACATCCACCGGCAGCGGAATCTCCGCGCCGCGCGCGCGGGCCCGAGCGAGCAGCTTGCGCGCCATCTCGAGCATGTCCTTTTCACACAGCGACTTGCCGACCTGGACACCCGTGGCGGCGAGGAAGGTGTTGGCGATGCCGCCGCCGACTATGAGTTTATCGACGCGCTCGAGCAGCGATTCGAGCAGCATGAGCTTGGTCGAGACCTTGGAGCCCGCAACGATCGCCACGAGCGGACGGGCCGGTTTGGCCAGGGCGCGCTCCAGCGCCTCCAGCTCGGCCACGAGCAATGGACCGGCGCAGGCAACGGCGGCGAACTTCGCCACCCCGTGCGTGCTCGCCTCGGCCCGGTGCGCGGTCCCGAAGGCGTCCATGACAAACACCTCACACAGCGCCGCGAGCTGGCGAGCCAGCGTGTCGCTGTCTTTCTTCTCGCCTTTATTGAAGCGCACGTTCTCGCACAGTACCAGCGAACCCGGCGCGCACTCGACGCCCTCGAGCCAATCGCGGCGCAGCGGTACCGGTTTACCGAGCAACTCGGACAATTTGCCAGCCACCGGCCCGAGAGAGAACTGCGGATCGTACTTGCCCTCCTCCGGGCGACCCAGGTGCGAGAGCACGATGACTCGCGCGCGCTGCTCGAGGGCTGAGCGCAGCGTCGGCAGCGCGGCGCGCACGCGCGCATCGCTGCTGATGATCCCAGCCGTGATCGGCACGTTCAGATCCTCGCGAATCAGAACGCGCTTGCCCGCGAGATCCAGGTCGGCCATGCGCAGCAGTTTCACGGCGCCTGCTTGCTCTTTAGGCGGCCCGCGACCAGGCCAGCGCCGTGTCGAGCATGCGGTTCGAGAAGCCCCACTCGTTGTCGTACCAGGCGCATACCTTGACCAAGGTGCCTTCGATGACCTTGGTCAGGGTCGCGTCGAATACCGATGAATGCGGATCATGGTTGAAATCCACCGACACCAGGGGCGCATCGTTGTACGCGAGAATGCCCTGCAGGGGCGCGCGGCCGGCAGCGGATTTCATCAGCCCATTGATTTCATCGACGCTGGTGGCACGCGCGGCACTGAAACTCAGGTCGACCATCGAGACGTTGATCGTCGGCACGCGAATCGCAAAGCCGTCGAGCTTGCCTCGCAGCTCCGGCAGCACCAGGCCGACGGCGGCGGCCGCGCCGGTCTTGGTCGGGATCATCGACTGCGTGGCCGAGCGGGCTCGTCGCAGATCCGAGTGATAGACGTCCGTGAGTACCTGATCGTTGGTATAGGAGTGAATCGTGGTCATGATGCCGGCGTTGATGCCGAGCGCGTCATGCAACACCTTCGCCAGCGGCGCCAGACAGTTGGTTGTGCACGAGGCGTTGGAAATCACGGTCTGGCTGGATCTGAGCACATCCTGGTTGACACCATAGACGATCGTGGCATCGACGTCATCGCCGCCCGGGGCGGAAATCAACACCTTCTTCGCCCCGCCTTCCAGATGCTTGCTGGCCTTGGCCTTGCTGGTGAACAGGCCCGTGCACTCGAACACCATGTCCACCCCGAGGCCGGCCCAGGGCAACCTGGCCGGGTCGCGCTCGGAGAGCACCTTGATGCGATCCCCGCTCACGATCAGCGCATCGTCGGCGATTTTGACCTCACCGCGAAAACGTCCGTGCACAGAATCATAGCGTGTCAGATGTGCATTGATTTTTGCATCGCCCAGATCATTGATCGCGACGATCTGCAACTGCGCGCGCCGATCGCCCTCGTAGAGCGCGCGCAGCACGTTGCGCCCGATGCGGCCATAGCCGTTGATTCCCACCTTGAGCGTCATTGTTTGTCTCCCGTAATCGACTCGAGAATCTCCCGCAGTACGTGTGCTGCGGTGAAGCCGAATTTCTGCAACACCGCGGGCCCTTTGCCCGAGGCACCGAAATGATCGATGCCCACCACGCGCCCGGCGAGCCCGACGTAGCGATACCACAGGCCGGTCGTGCCCGCCTCGACCGCGACGCGCGCGCGCAGCGTGGGCGGCAGTACGGCGTCGCGGTACGCCGCATCCTGCGCATCGAAGCGCTCGGTACAGGGCAGCGAGACCAGGCGCACGCGCTTGCCCTGCGCAGCGGCCGTATTGACAGCCTCGAGCGCGAGGCTGACTTCCGAGCCGGTCGCCAGCACGACGCATTCGGGCGCGCCGTCGCAATCGGCCAGTATGTATCCGCCGCGGCGTATGGCGTCGACGGCGGCGCTCGTGCGCGCCAGTTGCGGCAGCCCCTGGCGTGTGAAAACCAGTGCGCACGGGCCGCTGTCATGCTCGATCGCCTCGCACCAGGCCACCGCGCTCTCGACGGCGTCGGCCGGACGCCAGAGCGTCAGATTCGGAATCAGCCGCAGGCTGTTGAGGTGCTCGATCGGCTGGTGCGTCGGACCGTCTTCACCGAGCCCGATGGAATCGTGGGTATAGACCAGCAGCACGCGCTGCGCCATCAAGGCAGCCATGCGCACGGCATTGCGCGCGTAGTCGGAGAATGTCAGGAACGTGCCGCCGTAGGGAATGAATCCGCCGTGCAGCGCCAGTCCGTTCATCACGGCGGTCATGCCAAATTCTCGTACGCCGTAATGAAGATAGTTACCGGAAGCGTCATCGACCTCGATCGCGCGCGAGATCTTCTGCATCGTGTTGTTCGAGCCGGACAGGTCGGCCGAGCCGCCGAAGAACTCGGGCAGCCCCGTGCCGATCGCATTCAGAGCGACCTGCGAGGATACGCGGGTGGCCTGCGGGTCCTTGATAGCCCGTGCAGCGTTCAGTGCTGCCTCGCGCGTCTGCGCCCAGTTGCTCGGCAGCTTACCGGCGATGCGCCGCTCGAACTGCGCCGCGAGATCCGGATAGGCGCTGCGATAGCGGCTGAAGAGCTGCTGCCAGGCCGCCTCGGCCGCACGCCCGGCCTCGAGATGATTCCAGCCCGCCAGCAGTTCGCTCGGCACGACAAACGGCGGCGCCGTCCAGCCGAAGCGCTGCTTGGTCGCCGCGACTTCCGCGGCTCCGAGCGGCTCGCCGTGCGCCTCCTTCGTGCCCGCCTTGGTCGGCGCACCCCAGCCGATCACGGTCCTGCATTGGATGAAGGACGGCCGCTCGCTCTCCTGCTTGGCACTGGCCATGGCCGCCACGAGCGCATCCGCGTCATGACCATCCACGCTCTGCACCTGCCAGCCGTAGGCCTCGAAGCGCTTGAGTGTGTCGTCGGCAAACCAACCTGAGACCTTGCCGTCGATCGAGATGCCATTGTCATCGTAGAGCACGATCAGCTTGCCGAGCCGCAATGTGCCGGCCAGCGAGCAGGCCTCGTGCGAGATGCCTTCCATCAGACAGCCGTCGCCGACGAATGCCCAGGTGCGGTGATCGACGATGGCCAGCTCGGGCCGGTTGAACTGCGCTGCGAGCATCTTCTCGGCCAGCGCCATGCCCACGGCGTTGGCAAGCCCCTGGCCCAGCGGGCCAGTCGTGGCTTCGATGCCGACATCCAGATCGTGCTCGGGATGGCCCGGCGTACGGCTGCCGAGCTGACGGAATTGCTTGATGTCCTCCATGCTCAGCGCATAGCCGGTCAGATACAGCACTGCGTACAGCAGCATACAGGCGTGCCCGTTCGACAAAACGAAACGGTCGCGGTCCGGCCAGCGAGGATTGGCCGGGTTGTACTTCAGAAAGTCGTGCCACAACACCTGGGCGATGTCGGCCATGCCCATGGGCGCGCCGGGGTGACCGGAGTTAGCCTGCTGAACCGCGTCCATCGCGAGGACACGGATGACATTGGCGAGCTCGCGTCGCGTCGGCATGTAGTGGAGGCTCCTGGGCCGCGAGGAATTGCGGCCGCGCATTGTCCACCAGCCGCCTGCGCTCGGCAATGCGCTCGCGCCGCATCGAGCTGTAAAATAGCGGCGTAACCGGGCTTGCGGCACGCTCTGTGAGCGTGCATGCGTGCGCAATTTTCGGGCGCTCCGTCGCAGATTGGAAACAATCACGGCGCGCCGGACGCGCCGGGCGGGCGGGCCCTACGGGCCTTCGGCTATACTGCATGCACAGCTACCCGGAGCAGCGCAGCACACTGCACCCCCAGATGAAAAACGATTACCTGTTCACCTCAGAGTCGGTCTCGGAAGGCCATCCCGATAAGATGGCCGATCAGATTTCCGACGCCGTGCTCGACGCCATCCTGCGCGAGGATCCCGCGGGCCGCGTGGCCTGCGAGACGCTGGTCAAGACCGGCGTCGTGGTCGTGGCCGGGGAAGTCACGACCAGCGCCTGGATCGATCTGGAAAAATTGGTGCGCGAGACGGTGCTCGATATCGGCTACAACCATTCTGACATGGGTTTCGATGGCGCCAGCTGCGGCGTGATCAACATCATTGGCAAGCAATCCCCCGACATCGCCATGGGCGTGGACCGCAACGACAAGCGCAAACAGGGCGCCGGCGATCAGGGTCTGATGTTCGGCTACGCCACGGACGAGACCGATGTACTGATGCCAGCACCCATTACGCTGGCGCACCGACTGGTCAAAAGACAGTCGGAGGTGCGGCGGCGCGGGAAACTGCCGTGGCTGCGACCGGACGCCAAGAGCCAGATCACACTGCGCTACGAGCAGGACAAGCCCGTCGGCATCGAGGCGGTCGTGCTGTCCACACAGCACAGCGATGACATCTCGACTTCAAAACTGCGTGAAGCGGTCATGGAGGAGATCATCAAGCCCGTGCTGCCGAAGAAATGGCTGGATCGACGCACGCGCTATCACATCAATCCGACCGGACGCTTCGTGGTCGGCGGCCCGGTCGGGGACTGCGGTCTGACCGGTCGCAAGATCATCGTGGATACCTACGGGGGCTTCGCCCGTCACGGCGGCGGCGCCTTCTCGGGCAAGGACCCCTCGAAGGTGGATCGTTCGGCCGCGTATGCGGCACGCTATGTGGCCAAGAACATCGTTGCTGCGGGACTCGCGACACGCTGCGAAGTGCAGGTGTCCTATGCGATCGGCGTTGCCGAGCCGACCTCGATCATGGTCGATGCTTTCGGCACCAGCGAGCTCTCGCGCGAGGAGCTCACGGGACTGGTGCGCCGGCATTTTGATCTCACGCCCTACGGCCTGCGTGAAATGCTGGATCTCGCACGCCCGATCTATCAGAAGACGGCAGCCTACGGCCACTTCGGGCGCAAGGAGCCTGAATTCTCCTGGGAACGCACCGATCGGGCCGAGGCATTGGCCGCCGATGCGCGCGGTCGTGGCCGCATCCGCGCGGCCTGATAAGATACGCACTGAATTGACGCTGCCGCCTTAAGGCGACAGCCGGTGACTGAGGAGCGCTGCGACAGGTGGGTAGCTGCACGCTGACCCAAAGGCCTGCCAGGCTCAGTGCACCGGAATTAAGTCAACGGCGCTCGCAAACCTTGAACGTAAGGATATTGGAGCCACCATGACTGCCAAAGCCCGACCTGTTCCCCTGTCCAGCGAGCCGGATTTCCACGTCGCTGATCTGCAGCTGGCCGATTGGGGTCGCAAAGAGATCGCCATCGCCGAGACCGAGATGCCGGGTCTGATGGCGATCCGCGAAGAGTTCACCCCGGTGCAGCCGTTGCGAGGTGCACGCATCGCCGGCTCGCTGCACATGACCATCCAGACCGCCGTATTGATCGAGACGCTGCAGGCGCTCGGCGCCGAGGTGCGCTGGGCTTCATGCAACATATTTTCGACCCAGGACCATGCGGCGGCCGCAATCGCCGCGCGCGGCACCAGTGTATTTGCGTACAAGGGTGAAACGCTGAGCGAGTATTGGGACTACACGCACCGTGTGTTCGATTGGCCGCAGGGCACGCAGGCCAATCTGATCCTGGATGATGGCGGGGATGCGACGCTGTTGCTGCATCTGGGCAGGCGCGCCGAGCAGGATGCGGGGTTGCTCGCGCACCCAGGCAGCGAAGAGGAGACCGCATTGTTCGACAGCATCCGCAGCACGCTCAAGCGCGAGCCGAAATGGTATTCGACCCGGCTGGCCGCCATCCGCGGCGTCTCGGAGGAGACCACGACTGGCGTCAAGCGCCTCTACCAGATGGCGCGCGATGGGCAGCTCGCTTTTCCAGCCATCAACGTCAACGACTCGGTAACAAAATCGAAGTTCGACAATCTGTACGGCTGCCGCGAATCGCTGGTTGACGGCATCAAGCGCGCGACCGACGTCATGATTGCCGGCAAGGTCGCGCTGGTGTGCGGCTATGGCGATGTCGGCAAGGGCTGTGCGCAGGCGCTGCGCGCGCTCTCGGCCCAGGTCTGGGTCACCGAAATCGATCCGATCTGCGCTCTACAGGCGGCGATGGAAGGCTTTCGCGTCGTCACGCTCGATGAGGTCTGCGATCAGGTCGATATCGTGGTCAGTGCCACCGGCAACCTGCACGTGATCACCCACGAGCACATGCTGCGCATGAAACATCAGGCCATCGTGTGCAACATTGGCCATTTCGACAATGAGATTGATGTGGCCTCGCTGCGTCAGTATCGGTGGGAGAATATCAAGCCGCAGGTTGATCACGTGATATTTCCGGACGGCAAGCGCATCATTTTGTTGGCGCAAGGCCGTCTGGTGAATCTGGGCTGTGGCACCGGGCATCCGAGCTATGTCATGTCCTCCTCCTTCGCCAATCAGGTCATGGCGCAGATCGAGCTCTGGACGAAGCACGCGCATTACGCCATCGGCGTGCACGTATTGCCGAAATTGCTCGACGAGAAGGTCGCGCGTCTGCAGCTGGCCAAACTCAATGCCAGACTCACGCTCTTGACCGAGCAGCAGGCACGCTACATCGACGTGGATCGCGCCGGTCCGTATAAGTCCGATCACTATCGTTACTGAGCTGTCGGCGCTCGCCGACAGGTGCGCACGCTCTGGCGGGGCGCGCGCGGTGCACGCGCGCGTTTAACATTTTTTCCGGCGCCGCTGAGCGAATTGAGCGCTGCGTCACCGGCGCCTGAGAGGCGAGCTCGCCGGCGTTTGATGTGCGTCACTCGGCCTGTTTTTGCACGCGTGTAGCATGGCTGACATGAACTCTGAGGTCCGGTTACTGCAACTGTCCGATCCACATCTTTTCGCCAGGCCCGACGCGCGCCTGCGCGGCGTGAACAGCTTCGACTCGCTGCAAGCTGTGCTCAAGCACGCCCTCTCCCGCAAGCCCAACGCCGATGCCGTGCTGTGCACCGGCGACATCGTCAACGACGAGCCGGGCGGCTACGCGCTGTTCGCGCAAGCACTCGGCGCGCTCGGCAAGCCTGTCTTTTGCGTACCCGGCAACCATGATGATCCGCAGCGCATGCGCAGCGCGCTGGCTGCGGCGCCGTTTCAGGTCGGCGGCTATGCGGATCTGGGCAACTGGCGCCTCGTGCTGGTCGACAGCTGCACGCCTGGACAATCCGGCGGCCATATCAGCGCACAGGAGCTGCAGGCGCTGGATAGCGCGTTGAGTGCGCGCGAGCGCTACGCGATGATTTGCGTGCATCATCATCCGGTCGGCATGGCCAGCCGCTGGCTCGATCAGATCGGCATTGACAATGCCGCCGCCTTCTTCGAGGTCCTCGACGCTCATCCGCAGGTACGGGCGATCTGCTGGGGACACGTGCATCAATGCTTCGATGCCCGGCGGCGCGGCGTGCGGCTGCTAGCAACCCCCTCGACGTGCGCACAATTCCTGCCACTGTCGGGCGAGTTCGCGATTGACTCGCGGCCTGCGGCCTACCGCCGCACGACGCTGCGCGCCGATGGCACGCTCGATACCGAGGTGATCTGGCTCGAGCAATCCGCCGGCGTGCTCGATAACGCCGCGGGCCGTTCAGCCTGAGCCGCCGCTCAGGCTCGCATCGAGCAGCGGCGCCAGCAGGCCCAGGCGCGTTTCCGGATCGTCGATCTCGAGCAGGCGCTGCAAGGCGTTTTGATCCAGCGGCAGCAATTCGGCCAGACGGTTGCTGACCCACGAGGCGTCCTCATAGTTCGGCTCGAGGAAGCGAGCCGGCGAGTCCAGCCGCGCGATCGCGTCGCGCAGTACGCACACGAGCGGGTGAAATTGAGCCGGCACGGGCACGAGCCTCGTCTCATCGAGCCATTCGACCAGGGCGCAATTCAGTCCGTCGTCGTTGCGAGTGCGTTGGCCGATGCGAAAGCGCCGCTCGCCGCGGCACAACAGTCCGAGCAAGCCATCTTGCAATTGTTGAAAGTCGACGATGCGCGCCGAGGTACCCACCTGCGCCGTGCTGACTTCGCGGCTGGTGTCGCTGCCGCCGTCGAGCAGCACCACGCCGAAGATCGAATCGGCGCGCAGGCAGCGTCCCACCATGTCCAGATAGCGCGGCTCGAACACGCGCAACGGCAGCAGACCACCGGGATACAGCACCGTGTTGAGCGGAAACAGTGCAATCTGAGCGCTGCTCGGGCTCACGGCGCCGCGCGCCCCGAGGCCGAGCCGGCACGCGCAGCCAATGCCTCGAGCAGCCGTGCGTGCAAGCCGCCAAAGCCGCCGTTGCTCATGATCAGCGCATGATCCCCGGGCTGCAGACTGTGCGCGAGCTCGCGCGCCATTGCCTCCAGATCCGCCAGCACGTGCGCGCGCGCGCCGAGCTCTGCCATGGCGCTGCGCGCGTCCCAGCGCAGGGACGGTGGGGCGTAGAGCCAAATCTCATCGGCAGCGCCCAAGGCACCGGCGAGCGTCGCCTGATGCACGCCCAGCCGCATAGTGTGCGAGCGCAGCTCGAGCACGGCGATGATGCGCTCGCGCCCGACGCGTCGGCGCAGTCCATCGATCGTGGTGCGAATCGCCGTCGGGTGGTGCGCAAAATCATCATAGACATGCACGCCCGCGGCCACACCGCGCAGCTGCATGCGACGCGCCACGCCCTGGAAGCCGCGCAGAGCCTCGATGCCCTGCTGGATCGGCACCCCGGCATGGCGCGCCGCCGCGATCGCGGCCAGCGCATTCTCGGCGTTGTGCGCACCCATCATGCTCCAGCCGAGCTCGCCATAATCATGGCCATCGCACAGCACATGAAAGCCGGAGAAATCGGACTGCGCTGTTGCGGCCAGACTCCATTGCACGCCCGGGCCGCCGCTGCGGGCAAAGCGCTCCACCGCAGTCCAGCAGCCGGCCGCCAGCACGCGCTGCAGATTCGCATCCGCACCATTGCAGATTATGCGTCCCGCGCCCGGCACGGTGCGCAGCAGATGCTCGAACTGCCGCTCGATCGCCGCGAGATCCGGGTAGATGTCGGCATGGTCGTACTCGAGGTTATTGAGCACCAGAGTGCGTGGATGGTAGTGCACGAACTTGGCGCGCTTGTCGAAGAACGCCGTGTCGTACTCATCCGCCTCGATGACGAAGTAGGGCGCAGCGCCCAGGCGCGCGCTCAAAGCGAAATTCTGCGGCACCCCGCCGATCAGAAAGCCTGGCGCCAAGCCGGCCGATTCGAGAATCCAGGCCAGCATGCTGCTGGTGGAGGTCTTGCCGTGCGTGCCGGCGACCGCAAGTACCCAGCGATCGCGCAATATCTGACTCGCCAGCCACTCGGGGCCTGACGCATAGGGCAGTGAGCGGTCGAGCACGGCTTCGATGACGGGCATGCCGCGCGTCATGGCATTGCCGATGATGATCACGTCGGGCTCGAGCGCGAGCTGCTCGGCGCCGTAGCCTTCGATGAGCTCGATGTCGAGCGCGGCTAACTGCGTGCTCATCGGCGGGTAGACATTCTGGTCCGAGCCGGTGACGCGATGGCCGGCAGCGCGCGCCAGCGCCGCGATGCCACCCATGAAGGTGCCGCATATGCCGAGTATGTGAACGTGCATGCGCTTAAGAGCCGGATTTATTGCCTGACCCGAGCCCTAATGTCCCGCGTCGAACAGCGCGAGGAACGCCAGCTCTTCGGCCAGCATCTGGCTGAAGGCCAGTAGCAGGCACAGTCCGAGCCCACGCTCGAGCGTCGAGCGCAGAATATGAGCGACGGCGACCAGCGTCCAGATCAATACCCCGACCGCCGCGACATAGGCCGGGATCTGCCAGACCGCATCGTTGGCGTAGCGCGCGACGAGCCATACCGAGACGATGCTGGGCGTGGCAAGTGCGGTCTGCAGACCGAACAGCGCCGCGGCGGTCTGCACATAGCGCTCCGAGCGCCCGGCAATGCGCAACAATGCCCAATACCATGCGGCCACAAATACCACGTCGGCCGCGAGCTGCACCAGCCAGTCCGGCCGCTGCGGCGGCAACAGTTCGCCCAGCAGCGCACTGAGCACAACGTAAGCGCCGATCGTCAATGGCAGTAAGATGCCCACGGCGGGCAGGTCCTGCGGTCCGCGCCGCCAGATGGCGATGTAGCCATATAGCCGCAGCAGCGCCAGCAGCGCTGCGCCGGTGCGCAGCCGCGGGGCTAGCATGCGCGCCGCCGCAGCGTGTCTTGGCGGCATGCAAGGGGGCGCGCATGCGCAAGGAGGAGCCGAGCGATCATGTCGGAGATTATCAGCCACACAGCCGCGCTCGTGCAGTTGGGCGAACAATTGAGCGCAGTCGGGGCCATCGGGCTGGATACGGAATTCATGCGCGAGCGCACTTACTTCGCCCAATTGTGCCTGGTGCAGCTCAGTTTCGCGCAGCGCGCGGTGTGCATCGATACGATAAAGCTGCCTGACCTGAGTGCGTTGCGCCCGATCATGCACTCGCAGCAACCGCTCAAAGTACTGCACGCCGCGCGCCAGGATCTGGAAGTGCTCGAGCCGGCAACCGGGACGGTGACGGGTCTGTTCGATACACAGGTCGCGGCCTCGCTGATCGGCATGCCGGCGCAAGTCGGATATGGCGAGCTGGTCGAGCAGCTGCTGTCCACGAAACTGCGTAAAGCCGAGACGCGCACCGATTGGTCGCGCCGGCCGCTCAGCAGCGCGCAATTGGCGTACGCACTGGATGATGTGCGTTATCTGTTGCCGTTGCGCGAGCGCCTGCGCGAGCGGCTCGAGGCGCTGGGCCGCTGGCACTGGTTCGAGGAGGAGATGGCCGAGCTCGACGCCAGCGGCTCCTTCGCCGTCGATCCGCAGCAGGCGTGGCGGCGCGTCAAGGGGCTCGCCGAACTTGACGAGCCGCGCCAGGCACTGGCGCGCATGCTGGCGGCGTGGCGCGAGCGCGTCGCGATCAGCGCGGATCGGCCGCGCAATTGGATCCTGCCCGACGCGGCCTTGCGCGACATCGTGGCGCAGGCGCCGCGCACGCCGAGCGAGCTGCAGGCCATCACGACGCTGCCCGAGAGCGTGCGCGCTCAAAGCGGCGCGCAGATTCTGGAGCTGATTGCGGCTGCGCAATTGCCGGCGCGGCTCGCGCCGCTGCCGTCACGCGCGCGGCCCGACCCGGCCAGGATCCAGGCGGTCAGGAAGCTCGCGCAGCTCACGCAGTCGACGGGCCGGGAACTGGGCATCGCACCGGAGATCCTGGCGACGCGCCGTGAGATGGAGCGACTGGTGGCCGGGGCTCGCGACGGCAGTTTGCTCTCGGGCTGGCGACGTGCGGTGATCGGCGAGCGGCTGCTGGGCGCGCTATAGCGATCCTAGGAGATGCTGGCCCGATGCGCTCTCGGGGGCGCCTGCAGATGCGCCAGCGTCTCGATCAGTCGCGCGGTTACCTCGGCCACGCTGGCATCGGCGTTGATCGTGCGCAGCAGTCCCTGCGCGGCGTAGTACTGCGCCAGCGGGCGCGTCTCGCGCTCATAGACCAGCAATCGCCGCCGCACCGTGGCCTCCTCGTCGTCGGCTCGCTGCAGCAGCGTGGGCTTATCGCCGCAACGATCGCAATGCGGCGGCGTGCCGGGCGGCGCGTTGTGTATGTTGAACACCCGTCCGCACTGCTGGCAGGTTCGCCTGCCGGAAATACGCCTGATCAGCTCGTCATTGTCGAGCTCAAACAGGATCACGGCATCGAGCGGCGAGCCGATCGCCGACAGCATGGCCGAGAGCGCCTCGGCCTGGGCGAGGTTGCGCGGGAAGCCGTCGAGAATGAAACCCTGCGCGGCATCGCTTTCGGCGAGCCGTTCGCGAATGATGCCCAGTACGATGTCATCGGCCACCAATTGCCCGCCATCCATTGCGGCCTTGGCCCGCCGCCCATATTCGGTGCCGCGCGCGAGCGCGCCGCGCAGCAGATCGCCGGTGGAGATCTGGGGGATACCGTAACGCTCGACCAGATGCTGGGACTGGGTGCCTTTCCCCGACCCCGGAGGCCCCATGAGCACGATGCGCATCCCGGAAACAGTAACGACAGGCGCCTTCCAGGTCAAACCAGCCGCACGATGCACGATGCACGCATTGAGATGCCTGACTTCCACGCCGCGCCCAAGGTATGCTCGCGGCCGCCTGCGTGTGGCCTTCGAGGGAATCAACCATGAACTCTGCGATCAAGTCCAGCCGCAATCGGCGTGCACCGCGTAACGCGCTGTATGCGCAGTCCGGCGGCGTATCGGCGGTGATCAACGCCTCCGCCTGCGGCGTGATCGAGACGGCACGCAAACACCGCGGCCAGATCGGGCACATCTACGCGGGGCGCGACGGCATCATCGGGGCGCTGACCGAGAACCTGATCGATCTGTCGCGCGAAAGCGCGGCGAGCATTCGGGCGCTGCGCTACACGCCGGCGGGTGCATTCGGCTCCGCGCGCTTCAAGCTCAAGAGCCTCGAGCACAATCGCACCGAGTACGAGCGCCTCATCGCCGTGTTCGCGGCCCACGACATCGGCTATTTCTTCTACAACGGCGGCAACGATTCGATGGATACCGCGCTGAAGATCTCGCAGCTCGGTGCGGCGCTCAATTACCCCGTGGTGTGCGTCGGCATACCCAAGACCGTCGACAACGACCTGCCGATCACCGACTGCTGCCCCGGCTTCGGCTCGGTTGCCAAGTACATCGCCGTCTCGACGCTCGAGGGCGGCCTGGATGTGGCCTCGATGGCGCGCACCTCGACCAAGGTATTCGTGCTCGAGGTCATGGGTCGTCACGCCGGCTGGATTGCCGCCGCAGCCGGACTGGCCGGCCGCAAAGCCGCGCAGCCGCCGCACATCATCCTGTTTCCCGAAATCCCCTTCGAGCCCGGCCGTTTTCTCGAGCGCGTCGGGCAATGCGTCAGCGCTTACGGCTACTGCGTGATCGTCGTGTCCGAGGGCACGCGCCATGCGGACGGCCGCTTTCTGGCCGAATCGGGCACGAAGGACGCTTTCGGCCACGCCCAGCTGGGCGGCGTGGGACCGATCGTCGCCAACATGGTGCGCGAGCAGTTCGGTTACAAGTATCACTGGGCCGTGGCCGATTATCTGCAGCGCTCCGCCCGGCATATCGCCTCGCGCACCGATGTCGAGCAAGCCTATGCAGTCGGTAAGGCCGCCGTGCAGTACGCGCTGGCCGGGATGAACGCCGTGATGCCCGCGATCAAACGTCTTTCCTCCAGGCCTTATCGCTGGAAGCTCGTGCCTGTGCCGCTCGCCGACGTCGCGAACGTGGAAAAGAAGGTGCCGCGCCAATTCATCACCGCCGACGGCTTTGGCATCACGGCGGCGTGCCGCCGCTATCTCGAGCCGCTCATTGGCGGGGAGGATTTCCCGCCCTTTCGGGACGGATTGCCGGCTTACGTGCGCATCAAAGGCACCGCCGTGCGACGCCGGCTCAAGGGGCAGTTCAAGCTCGGTTCCTAGGCGCCTGGCGCGCAAGCATGGGATACTTGGGCAGCGGAACGGTCTGCGTGAACAAAACCAATCCGTTCCACGATTAGTACCCGACAGATCGCGAGAAGTCTGCATGGATTGGACCAACTGGCTGTGGCTGGCGATCGGCGCTGGCATCATCGCCGTGCTCTACGGCGCGCTCTCGGCGCGCTCGATCGTGGCATTGCCGGCCGGCAATGAGCGCATGCAGGAGATTGCCGCAGCGATCCAGACGGGCGCCAAGGCGTACCTGAACCGTCAATACACGGCCATCGCGATTGTCGGTGCGGTGCTGCTCGTAGTGCTCGGGCTGACGCTCAATTGGGCCACGGCCGGCGGCTTTGCGGTCGGGGCCCTGCTGTCGGGACTGGCCGGTTATATCGGCATGAACATTTCAGTACGCGCGAATGTACGCACGGCGGAGGCGGCACGGCACGGTCTGAATGCGGCCCTGTCGGTGGCCTTTCGCGGCGGCGCGGTGACCGGCATGCTCGTGGTCGGCCTCGGATTGCTCGGCGTGACCGGCTATTTCGCGCTGCTGCGCGGCGCGCTCGGGGATCAGGCCGCGCTGCATGCGCTCGTGGGTCTGGCCTTCGGCGGCTCGCTGATCTCGATTTTTGCGCGTCTGGGCGGCGGCATATTCACCAAGGGCGCCGATGTCGGCGCCGATCTGGTCGGCAAGGTCGAGGCCGGAATTCCCGAGGATGATCCGCGCAATCCCGCGGTCATCGCCGATAACGTCGGCGACAATGTCGGCGACTGCGCCGGCATGGCGGCAGATCTGTTCGAAACCTACGCGGTCACGATCGTGGCGACGATGCTGCTCGGGGGGCTGCTGCGCACACAGGACGGCAGCGCAGCACTGGTCTATCCGCTCGCGCTGGGCGCGGCCTCGATCATCTCCTCGATCATCGGCACCTTCTTCGTGCGCGTCGGCAGCGGCGGTCGGATCATGAATGCGCTCTACAAGGGCGTGATCGTCTCGGCCTTGATTTCGGCGATTGCCTTCTGGTTCATCACGCGCGCACTGCTGCCGGCGCAGCTGGGCGCACTGTTCGGCTGCGCCCTGGTCGGGCTCGCGCTCACTGCTGCGATGATCATCATCACCGAGTATTACACCGCCACCGAGTACAGCACGGTGCGCGGCGTAGCGGCAGCCTCGCAGACCGGGCCGGCCACGAACATCATCGCCGGCCTGGGTGTGAGCATGAAGTCCACGGCGCTGCCGGTCATTGCCGTGTGCGTCGCCATCGGCGCCTCATACAGCCTGGCTGGCGTCTATGGCATCGCCGTGGCCGCGACGGCGATGCTGTCGATGACGGGCATGATCGTGGCGCTCGATGCCTATGGCCCGATCACCGACAACGCCGGCGGCATCGCCGAGATGGCGGAGCTGCCCAAAGAAGTGCGCAACATCACCGATCCACTCGATGCGGTGGGCAATACGACCAAGGCCGTGACCAAGGGCTACGCCATTGGTTCGGCCGGTCTTGCCGCCCTGGTGCTGTTCGCTGATTACACGCATCAACTCGAGGGCCATCTGGCGGCCACTGGGCGTGCGATGCTGCCCTTCTCGCTGTCCGATCCAGCCGTCATCATCGGGCTGTTCATCGGCGGAGCGGTGCCGTATCTGTTTGGTGCGATGGCCATGGAGGCCGTGGGGCGGGCGGCCAGCTCAGTGGTGACCGAAGTGCGCCGCCAGTTCCGCGAGATCCCCGGCATCATGCAGGGCACGGCCAAGCCCGACTATTCACGTGCGGTGGATATGCTCACGCGTGCAGCCATCAGGGAGATGATCGTGCCATCGCTGCTGCCGATTCTCGTACCCGTCGTCATTGCCTTTGGCATGACTGCGCTGATGGGGCCGGGAGCCGGTGTCAAGGCGCTCGGCGGCCTGCTGATCGGCACCATCGTGACCGGATTGTTTGTGGCGATTTCGATGTGCACCGGTGGCGGCGCCTGGGACAATGCAAAGAAATACATCGAAGAGGGCCACTTCGGGGGCAAGGGCTCGGATGCGCACAAGGCCGCGGTAACCGGCGACACGGTCGGTGATCCCTACAAAGACACCGCCGGGCCGGCGATCAATCCTCTGATCAAGATCATCAACATCGTCGCATTGCTGTTGGTGCCGTTGCTTTAGCCGTGGCGGCGCACAGCGCGGCCAGACGGATGATGCCTCCCCTACGGCCGCTGCTCGCCGCGCTATTGTGCCGCATGGCCCTGGTTCCCGGCGTCGCGGCGAGCCTGCCGGACATGCCGCAGCCGCGGCAAGCTGATCGCGTGCTGGTGATCGCACCGCATCCGGACGACGAGAGCCTGTGCTGCGCCGGCATTCTGCAGCGCGCGCACGCCAACGGCGCGGCCGTCGGGGTGCTGTGGATCACGGCCGGTGACAGCTTCCTGTTCGACGCCATGGTGATGGAGCACTCGCTGCAGCCGCGTGGCGCGCCCTCGCGACGCCTGGGCGCGCAGCGTCTGCTCGAAGCCCACGCGGCAGCCAAAGAGCTGGGTGTGCCGCAAGCCGCGCAATTTGTACTGGGCTATCCGGATCGCGGCGTGAGCGCGCTCATGGGCGATTACTACCAGCGCCCCTATCTCTCGCCATACACCGCCGTCAGCGCCGTGCCCTACCCGGAGGCGCTGAGCCCGGGCGCAAGCTACACGGGCGAGCATCTGGAGCGCGACCTCGAGCGCGTGCTCGAAGCATTCCGCCCGACGCTGGTGCTGGCAGCCGCGCCGCAGGATCTTCATCCGGATCACAGTGCGAGCGGCGCGCTCGTCCAGCTGCGCTACTGGATCGTGCACGCCCCGTTCTGGCCCTGGCCGCCCATCTATGAGCCCGAGCTGGCTCTCGTGCCGCCGGCGAGCGCGGCGGCGCTGCGCTGGCAGTCGATGCCCTTGAGCCCCGGCGAGCGCGCACGCAAGCGCGCCGCGCTGCGCGCGCATCATTCACAGTTTGAGCTGCTCGCGCCGTTCATGAACTCGTTCGTGCGCGCGAACGAAATCCTGGGCACCGGCTAGGCTTACTGCCCGTCTACGCCGCAATGGGCAGGCGCTCGGGCCGACCGATCGCGAAGCCCTGCAGATAATCCACCCCGATCTGGCGCGCCGCATCCATCGCGCTGGCGTCTTCGATCTGTTCGGCAATGACTTTGAAATTGAGCGTGCGCGCAAGCCGTATCATCGCGCTGACCATCGCCTGATTGACGGTGTCGCGCGCCAGATTCTTGAAGAAAGAGCCGTCGATCTTCAGATAGTCGACCGCGAGATTCTTCAGATTGGCGAACGAGCCGATACCGCTGCCGAAATCATCCAGCGCGAAGCGGCATCCCATGCCGTGCAGCACGCCGACGAAGCGGCGTGCCTGCTCGAAATTGGCTACCACCGTGCTCTCGGCGATCTCGAAGCAGATCTGGGCCGGATTCGCGCCGGTCGAATCCAGGCACTCGACCACGAACTCGAGAAACTGTCCATCGGCGAGTGTCTGGCCCGAGATATTGATCGCGATGCTGCGCTTGGCATCGAGCGCGATCGCACCGCGGCCCAGTGCGGTCAGCGTCGTCTGCACGACCCAGCGGTCGATCAGGCCGATGAGCCGGTAGCGCTCGGCCGCGCGCAGAAACTCGAGCGGCACGAGCTGCTCGCCCAGATCATTGCGCAGCCGCACCAGCACCTCCATGGCGGGTCCTTCATCATTGGAAGGATAGGAGGCGACGATGCGCTGGCAATAGAGCTCAAAGCGGTTGTCGCGCAATGCAATCTGCAGCGTCTGCAGCCAGTGGATCTCGCCGGTCTCGCGCGCGAATATCTCATCGCGGGCCGAATAGATCGCCACATGGCTGCCCTGGCGCTTGGCCACGTAGCAGGCGGAGTCGGCGGCTGCGAGCGCCTCCTCGATGCTGCCGCTATCGCGCGCAAGCTCAACCAGACCGAGGCTGACCCCGACGCTGAAGATCTTGTCTTTCCAGACGAAGTTGTAATCCCTGACCGAGCGGCAGACATCGTCGGCAATCTGGCGTGCCTTATCCAGTGGGCAACCAACGAGCAGCATGCCGAACTCATCGCCGCCGATGCGCGCCACGGTGTCTGAATCGCGCACCGCATCGCGCAGAATCTTGGCGATCTCGCGCAGCATCGCATCGCCGGCCACATGGCCACTGCTGTCATTGACGCTCTTGAAGCGATCCAGATCCAGGTAGCACAGCACGTGGGTGCTGTCACCGCGATGCGCGGTATCCAGGGCTTCCTGCAGCCGATGCTCGAATTCGCGCCGGTTGATCAAGCCGGTCAGTGCATCATGCGTCGCCTGGTAGGAGATCTGACGTGCGAGCCCGCGGATTTCCGTCACGTCATGCAGCAGCACCACCGCGCCGACGCTCTCGCCGGTGTCCATGCGGATCGGCGCTGCGCTGAGCTCGATCAGCCGCTCGCCGGTGGCGGCGCGCACCAGCAACGGCCGGCGCGCGATGTTGAGCGGTGCGCCGGAGCTCAGCGCCTGGCGCACGGGCTCACCGAGGAGCTTGCGATCATTCTCCTCGACCACGCGCGCGAGCTCCTCGATCGGCTTGCCGGCTGCGGCGGAAGAATCCAGACCGAGCAGCCGCGCGGCGGCAGCATTGAGATACTCCACATGCCCGTCCTGGTCCGTCGTGACCAGCGCTTCGGACAACGAGTCGAGCGTCAGGCGTGCGCGCGAGCGGCGCTCCGGCGGCTGCAGCGCCTCAACGGTCTGCGTGGGCAGCACTTCAACGCCGAGGATCAGCAACGCGCGCTCGCCCTGGTGTTCGATCGGCCAGGTCGACAATTCCAACCGCGCGCCCTGGCCCTGCACGGCGGTGAGCTCGACTTCATAGCGCTCGGCGGTCTCTTCGCTGGCCAGGCGGCGGCGCAGATTATTGGCGACCAGCTCGGCATATTCGGGCAGCACGAATTCGTCGAGCCGGTGACCGAGCAATTCCTCAACGCTGCGGCCCAGCAGACCGGCGAACTGCGGATTGGCGTAGCGTATGCCCGATGCGTGAATCAGCACTGCCTCGTGCAGGCGATCGCCCAGCGCTCCGATCGGCGCGCCCAGCGGCGGCACCTGATCGGCGGCCAGCGCGGCACGCGCGATCAGATGATTGACCGCAGTGACCAGCGCTGCTAACTCCGGCTGATCGGTATGCAGCTCGATGCGCGTCTTGAGGGAGCCGCCGATCGCAGTGCGCTGCACCTGCCGCGAGACCTCTTCGAGCGCGCCCAGTTGCCGCCGCTGCAAAAAGTACAGCACGAGCAGCAATAGGGCAGCGACGCCGAACAAGAGGCAGAGCAGGGCGATAATCGACATCAAAGTCGTCTGTTCGCGCGATGCTTTCCTTGGGAGGAGGGCCAAGCTCCGCCATCGCCCGCATCGGCAGCATAGCGGACTCCCGGGTAGCACCCGGGCGATTTCACCATATCGTGACCACTACCGCTCTATGCAGATCGGCCAAAAACACTTAACGTCACAGCGTGAACATACAGTATTACGTTCAATGTTGACGCCAACAGCCCGCGAACGCATGGTCGAGCAGCAGGTGCGTACCTGCGACGTGCTCGACGAGCGCGTCCTCGAGACGTTGCGCGTGGTGCCGCGGGAATTGTTCGTGCCCGAGCCCTGGCGCGAATTGGCCTACGCGGACTGCGAGATCGCTTTGCCTTGCGGCAAGCGCATGCTGCGGCCGCTCGTGGTGGGTCGCATGCTGCAGGCGCTCGCGCCTCGCGCTGGCGAGCAGGCGCTGGAAGTGGGCACCGGCACAGGTTATGTCTCGGCGTGTCTGGCGCGGCTCGGCGCGCGGGTGCGCAGCCTCGAGCTGCATGCGCAGCTGGCAACGCTGGCGCGCGCTAATCTGGGCACGATGGCCAGCGACGGCGGCGTTGAGGTGATCGAGTCCGATGGCATGCAGCTTCAGGAGCAGTCACGTTATGACATCATCCTGTTGACCGCATCGCTGCCGATCTACCAGTCTCGATTCGAGCGCGCGCTGCGCCCTGGAGGGCGTCTGTTAGTCGTCGTTGGTAGCGGCGGCGCGAGCCAGTGGGCGAGTCTCATACGCCGGGCCAGCGAGCAGGCCTGGAGCAGCGAGCCGTTGTTCGAGACCTGCATCGAGACGCTCGAAGGCGCGCCCAAGCCTGCAGCGTTCGCTTTCTGACGGGGACATAACGCAGCGCCATCGTCCTTAAGCGCGAGCGGCGTGGGGCAACGTATCCATAAACCGCAGCAACCGGGCCAGCGCACCGCGATGCGAATCAATGGCGGAGCGCGCTGCATCGCCCAGGCGCGCGCGCAAGTCCGCATCGGCGAGCAAGCGGGCCACCACTTGCGAGAGCTCCTGCGCATCGTGCACCGTGATCAGTGCGCCGCGCTGCGCTAACACCCGCGCAACGTCCGGGCTGTTGAACTGATGCGGCCCGGCGATCACGGGCAGGCCCAGCGCCGCGGGCTCGAGCAGGTTGTGACCGCCGACCGCAACCAGGCTGCCGCCGACGAAGGCCAGATCGGATGCCGCGTAGAACTCGAGCAATTCCCCCAACGTATCGAGCAGCAGGACTTCGAATGCTGAATCGTCTTGCGCGCCGTTGTACGCACCCATGTCAGAGCGGCGCAGACAGCGAAACCCGTGCTCGGCGACCGCCGCGGCCGCAGAATCGAAGCGCGGCGCATGACGTGGGGCCAGGATCAGCAGCGCCTGTGGCTCGCGCTCGAGCAGCTGTCGGTGCGCACGCAGTACCATCGACTCCTCGCCCGGATGTGTGCTGCCCGCCACCCAGACCGGCCGCTTGCCGGCCACCAGGCTGCGCAACGCGGCACCGCGCTCGTAGATGTCATCGGGCAGGATACGGTCGAATTTGATATTGCCGACCAGCGCCAGACGCTGCGGCGCGACGCCGATGGCCCGAAAGTGCGCAGCATCGGCCTCGCTCTGCGCGCCGACCCAGACGTTGGCGGCCAGCGCCGCTCGCATCAAGCCGGGCAGGCGCTGATACAGACGCGCAGTGCGCGCGGAAATGCGCGCGCTGGCGATGAGCGTCGGCACCCCGGCACGATGCGCCTGATCGAGCAGATTGGGCCACAGCTCCGTCTCCATGATGATCAGCAGCCGCGGCCGCAGACGCGCAAGGCAACGACGCACGCTGCCCGGCAGGTCGTAAGGCGCATAGCGCACGTCGAGGCCTGGCAGCAGCGTGCGCCCACGTGCGCAGCCACTCGGCGTAGCGGCGGTCAGCGTGATCTCGAGCGCGCTCTCACGCTCACGCAGTGCTGCGATCAGAATGGCAGCGGTCTGCACCTCGCCGACCGAGACCGCATGCACCCAGACACCGCCGCCGGCGCGTGGCTTGCCCAGGCCAAATCGCGCCGCACCGCCGCGCCAGTAGTCACGCGTGCGCAGCCCACGCCACAGAACGATCAGGCTCGCCAGTGGCAGCGCGAGATACCACAGCAGCGTATAGAGGCGACGTGCGGCTGGGATCGGAAGCGGCGTCGGGACGCTCGGCATGGACGGCTTCAGACCGGCTCCTGCGCAAACACGCTCTGATCGAGCGCGAAATAGCCATCCAGCAGCGAGCTCCAGTCGGCCTCGCAGAAGTGCCCCAATGGCAGCGCGTCCGTGACCTTCTCGATCGAACGGCGCAGCCGCACCAGATTGCTGTCGCACCAGAGCCCCGGTGCACGCAGTCCGCCGCGATCGAAATCCACCAGCCAGACCCGATCGCCCTCGCTCAGCAGTACATTGTGTGCATTCAGATCGGCGTGGAAGACACCATCCGCATGAAAGCGGCGCACGCAGCGGCCAATCGCGCGCCAGCTGCTCGGCACCAGTGCAGCGCGCTGCAGACGCGCGGCCAGCGATGGCGCGTCGGTAATCTGTTCGGTCAACAGATCCGCGCTGTAGGTGTAGCGGCCGGTGCGCTGATAGCGCGCGGCAATCGGCACCGGCACCGGCAGGCCGGCGCGGCGCAGGACATAGAGCAGATGCCATTCGAGATACGAGCGCGTGCGGCTCTCATCGCTCCAGCGGTAGCGATCGCGCATGAGACGGGCCATCCAGCCGCCCCGCCGATAATGACGCAGCACCAGCCGCCGCTCGTCCGCCTCGACGAATAGCGCCGCGCCGCGTCCCTCGAGGCTCTCGTGCACCTCACCGCGCCTGGACCACCAGAGCGCATCGAACCAGCAGTCATCGGCGTTGCCGGCCCGGGAGGCGTCATATAGCATCGCGCCGCCGGGAATCGGTTTGTGCCGAACCTCCGTGCCGATCGGCCAACGCAAAGCATTCCGCATGATCCATCCCATGATCCCGCCCCGGAGCCTGTGCATCGTGCGGCTCTCGGCTGTCGGCGATACCTGTCATGTCGTTTCAATCGTGCGCACATTGCAGCGCGTCTGGCCGACGACGCGGCTGACCTGGGTCGTCGGCAGCATCGAGGCGCGCCTCGTGTCGCTGCTGCCGGACGTCGAGTTTATCATCATCGACAAGCGTGCCGGCCTCCTCGCCGGCATGCGCGCGTTGCGCGCCGCACTGCGCGGGCGCCAGTTCGACGTGCTGTTGCACATGCAACTGGCGCTGCGCGCCAGCCTGAGCTCCTTGTACGTGCGCGCAACGCTGCGACTCGGGTTCGACCGCGCGCGTGCGCGCGAACTGCAGTGGCTGTTCACCAACGCGCGCATTGCGCCACGGCGCGATCAGCATGTGCTCGATGCATTTCGAGGCTTCCTGAGCGCCCTTGGCATAGAGCCGGGCGCACCCGAATGGAATCTGCCCTTGCCGGCCGATGCGCTGGCATACGCCACTGCCGTGATTCCGGATGAGCAACCGACTCTGATCGTCAGTCCCTGCGCGAACCACGCGCTGCGCAATTGGCGCCCCGAGCGCTATGCGGCCGTCATTGCGCATGCGGCACGCCGGCACGACATGCGCATCGTGATCTGCGGCGGGCGCACGCGTCTGGAGCGCGAGATGGGCGCGGCCATTGAACAGCACGCGGGCGTGCCGCTGCTCAATCAGATCGGCCGCGACACGCTGCCGCTATTGCTCGCGCTGCTGGCGCGCGCCACGGTGCTGTTGACCCCGGACTCAGGACCGGCGCACATGGCCACGATGGTTGCAACGCCGGTGATCGGCCTGTATGCCGCCACGCGCCTGCAGCGCAGCGGGCCCTATTTCTCGCGCCAGTGGTCGATCGATCGCTATGAGCAGGCGGCGCAGCGCTTTTGCGGCTGCAGCGGCGCCGAGTTGCCCTGGCACGCGAAGATCGAACGGCCCGGCGTCATGGATCTGATTGAAGTCGCGGACGTGTGCGAGCGGCTCGATGCCCTGTTGCGCGAGCGCCGCGGCCAGCCTGCTACGATAAGGGCATGAAGGAGATTCTGGTGCCGGTCTCGCCCGGTGAGCTGCTCGACAAGATCACGATTCTGCGCATCAAGTGCGCGCGCCTGGCCGATGCCGGCCAGCTGGCGCACGTACGTGAGGAATTGTCGCGGCTGGAGGCCACTCGCCGCTCATCGCTGCCGGCGGGCGCCGATATGGCAGCCGATGAGGCCGCGCTCGAGCGCATCAACGCCGAGCTGTGGGACATCGAAGATCGCATCCGCGAGCATGAAGCACGCCGTTGCTTCGACGCGAGTTTCATTGAACTCGCGCGCTCGGTGTATCTGCGCAATGATGAACGTGCAGCGCTCAAACGGCGCATCAACCTCAGGCTCGAGTCGACGCTGATGGAGGAAAAATCCTATCGCCCCTACCGCTGAGCGCTCGTTGCGCGCGCATTAAGACCTTCAGCGCGCCAGCGTGTACTCAGCGCCGCAATAGGGACACTTGACGAAGCCCGTCGGCTCGATCGGCAGATACACGCGCGGGTGTGAATTCCACAAGGTCATGTCCGGCATCGGACAGGCTAACGGCAGGTCATCGGCGCTGACCGTGTAGTGCAGTTGAGCGTTGGCCGGACGCAGTTCCATCTGTGATGCCATGAGCACGATTATAGAGGCTGGCGCAGGCCGGACGCGATCACGTACCCATGACCTGCTCCCAGATGGCCTTGACCGCCGCGCGTTCGGCGGCGAACTCGCCGGGCAGGATCAGCTCCCCGCCGCCTTCCAGCGCATGATGGTGCAGTAGCGTGCGGTAAGCCCGGTAGGCACCGGTCAGCACGTCGACCTGAGCCTGCGCCACCAGATCGGCCGATGCGAGCGATTCGAGCTGCCGGATGGTATCGGCATAGTGCACGAGCGGCGGGTAGCCCCGTGCCCACTTCAGCGCCCAGTATTGCGCGAGAAATTCGATATCGCCGATGCCGCCCGGATCCTGCTTCAGATCGAGCTTGTCGGTCGTGGTACGGGAGAGCTCAGCGCGCTGGCGATTGCGCATCTGGCCTACGTCCTGGCGTAGCGTGGCGCGCCGCACATGCAGCCTCAGCACCTCGGTGCGCAGCGTCTCGAAGCGCTCGATGAGCTCGGGCGCGCCCGCCACGGCACGCGCGTGCAGCAGCGCCTGGTGCTCCCAGGTCCAGGCCTGGTGGCGCTGGTATTCGGCGAAGGCATCCATGCCGGTAATCAGCATGCCGGCCTTGCCGCTCGGTCGCAGCCGCATGTCCACTTCGTACAGCCGCCCCGAGGCCGAATGCATCGACAGCAGGTGCACCATGCGCTGCGCGAAGCGCAGGAAGAACAACTGGTTATCCACGCGACGGCTGCCCTCGGTCTCCTGCTGTGGGCCGCTCGAATCATGCAGAAACACCAGATCCAGGTCCGAGGCGTAGCTGAGCTCCATGCCGCCGAGCTTGCCGTAGCCGACGACGCACAGGCGCACTGGGCGCCGCTGTGCACCCGCCCCGCACATCGGTACACCCAACGTCGGCGCCAGTTGCTGCCAGGTCAGCACCAGCGCGCGCTCGACGATCAGCTCGGCGATATCGGTCAGCCGATCACTGACCTGCATGACCGGCAGCCTTGAGAACAGGTCCGCAACCCCCAGGCGGAAGAATGCGGCGCGCTGGAACTGGCACAAACGCTCGATCAACTGCTCCTCGTCTTCCTGATCGGCGCCGTCCATGCGCTGCTCCAGATCGGCCGCGAGCGCGGCGCGATCGGGCGGCTGATCGAGAATGCTTTGATCGAGCAGCTCATCGAGCAGTAGCGGGTGCGCAGCGATCTGCCCGATCAGAAAATCGCCATGACTTGCCAGTTGCACCAGGCGCAGGCGCGCCCGCGTATTGTGTTGCAGCAGCGCCAGGTAGGCCGAGCGCGAACCGATCGCTTCCAGCACCTGCAGCACCCGCCGCAGGGTTGGCAATGAAGCGCTTGCCGGCACGATGTCGTCGATCAGCAGGGGCAAGAGCGCCGCAAGCCGGCGGCTGGCGTTCTGATCGAGGCGCCGACTGGCCTGATGAGCAAAATCCAACAGCAGCCGTGCAGCCTCAGCGCTCTGCTTGAGCCCGACAGCGTCGAGCCGCGCGCTCAGCGCCGCCAGATCGCCATCGCTCAGCGGCAGCGCGGCGCCAGCGTGCTCGGCCGTGCTGCCCAATAGCAGCGCGCGAAAATGCGCCGCGACGCGGCCGCGGTGCGCGCCGATCAGCTCGGCGAGCTGCGGCCACGCGGCACAGTCCATGCTGCGCGCCAGCCGCTCGCGCTCGAGCTCATCGCTCGGCAGCTTGTGTACCTGCTGATCGGCTCGCATCTGCAGGCGGTTCTCCACTCGCCGCAGGAACACATAGGCCGCATCCAGCTCGGCCACTGCCGCGGAAGGCAATAATTTCACGCCGGCGAGCAAGGGCAGCGCCCGGCGCAGCGAGCTGCCCTGCAGCCGCCGATCCTGGCCACCGCGTATGAGCTGGAAGGACTGCACGATGAATTCGATCTCGCGAATGCCGCCGTCGCCGAGCTTGATGTTGTCGGCAAGTTCGCGGCGCTGCACCTCGCGCTCAATCAATTCCTTCATGTGTGCCAGCGACTCGAGCACGCCGAAATCCAGGTAGCGCCGGTAGACGAACGGCCGGATCGTAGTGCGCAGCAATTGCGCGTAGCTCGCCTCGTTCGTGATCGCGCGCGCCTTGACCCAGGCATAACGCTCCCAATCGCGGCCATGGATCTGCAGATAGTCCTCGAGCGCCGCGGCGCTCGAGACCACCGGGCCGCTGTCGCCGAAGGGCCGCAGGCGCAGATCCACGCGAAATACGAAGCCCTCCTCGGTAGGCTGCTCGAGCAGGCGCAGCAGCAGCTGGGCCAGGCGCGTGAAGTATTCCTGATTGTCGAGCGGCGTTGCGCCGTCAGTCTCGCCGTTCTCGGGATACAGCAGCACCAGATCGATATCGGAGGAGAAATTGAGCTCCCCGCCGCCGAGTTTACCCATCGCGACGATGATGAGCTGCTGGCTCTCGAGCGCCGCATTGCGCGGCTGTCCGAACCGCAGCGCCAGTGATCGCTCGGCAAACTGCTGTGCGAGCCGCAGCGCGCACTCGGCCGCGTGCGACAGCTGCGCCAGCGTCTCGTCCAGACTCGCCCACTGCGCGATGTCGCGCCAGGCGATACGGGTGAATTCGGCGCGCCGCCAGCGGCGCAGCTCGGCCATGAACACCGCCTCCCCGGCGCTGTGCGAGCCGTGCATGTCGGGGCCGGCGGGCGGCAATTGCGGCAATGCCAGCGGCTCGCCCGCGAGGCGCTCGCCGGCACGCGCCAGCAATGCCGGCCACAGCTTCGGGTCCCGGCATAGCGCATCGAGCACGAACTCACTGGCCGTCAATACGGCCGGGGCGCTTGCGCTCAGCGTATTGGGCGGCCCGCGCAGCGCTGCGGCTACTGCGGGCGCGCGCTCGGCGAGCGCGCACCAGGCGTGCGCCAGCGCCGCCTCGAGCCCCTGCTGCATCGTGCCTGCCAGCCGCGCGTCAGGCCGGCGTCGGCGCCGCGAGTGCCCGCACCGTGACGCGCACGCTGAGCGTGTGCGAGCCGCCGCCGACGATCACGCCGCGCAGCGGCGAGACATCGCTGAAATCGCGGCCCCAGGCGAGCGCGACATGATCCTGCTGCACGCGCAGGTTATTGGTCGGATCAAGCTCAATCCATCCAAAGGGCGGCGCGAACACCGACACCCAGGCATGTGAAGCGTCACCGCCCTCCCGGTCGGCGGCCGGCGCCCCTCCCGCGTTCGTGTGCAGATAGCCACTCACATAGCGCGCCGCAAGACCGGCGCTGCGCAGGCAGGCGATGATCAGATGGGCATAGTCCTGACAGACACCGCGCCGCTTATTGAACACTTCGATCAAAGGCGTTGCGATCTCGGTCTCACCGGGCGCGTACGTGAATTCCTCATGCACCTTGTTCATCAGCGCGCTGGCCACCGCGAGTACGCTGCCGCCCGGCACCAGGCAGTCGCTGGCGAAATCGCTGAACAGGCGCTTGATGTGAACAAACGGCGATTCGACGCGAAAGCGCATCGCCTCGAGCCAATCCTGATCGCGTGCGCGCGCCTGATAGCACAGCGCATCGCGCACCTGCTCCCAAGCCTCGCCCTCTTGCGCCGGCGGCTCCGGCAGCGCCTCCAGGCTCACCTGCATCGCGGCGATCACCTGCAATTGCTCATGCGGCCGGTCCAGCTCGATGCGCGTGACGCCGTTGCCAAAGGCGTCCATATATTCGCTGCGCACGGCCGCCTCCGGCTCAACCTCGATGACGTGCTGCAGGCAGCGCTGGCGCGCAAAGTCGCGCGGCGTCAGGTGCAACTGCTGGTGCGCGTGCGCGACCGTGCGTCTGTAGCGATAGAGCGTCTCGTGCCGTACCGCGTAGCGCACTGCCGTCAAGACGCCACCGTATGCAGGTCCATTTCCACCAACGAAAAGTGGCGCAAGGCGATCCGATCCGACAGCCCCCCGACTGCCTCGATGAGCTCGCGCAGCGCCGCAGTCAGCCCCTGGCGGCGCGCCTGCCCGCGTTCGCCCTCGTCCGCCACATCCTCGCTCGCCATGTCAGTCAGGCGTGCAATCGGCTGCTCGAGCTGCGTATCCGGCGCGGCGCCAAGTGACAGCGCCAGCTCGCTCAGTGCGCGTCGGATCGCGACCCACTGGAAGCACAGCGCGCGCGGGCTGGTCTCATCGAACACCAATATCTGCAAGGCCGGTGCAAGCTGCGGCGTAGCGGCATAGCGCGTGCGGTAGGTGATGCTCACGCCGCCGACGTCAAGCAGCCATTCGAGCTCGCCTTGCGGCAGTGGCGCACCAGCGGCAAGCCGGTCCGCGAGCAGGCCGGCAAGAAACTGCACCCGTTCGAGCCGGCGCCCGAGCATCAGCAGCCGCCAGCCGTCATCCTGCGTCATGTCATCGAGCGCGAAGCCGCTGAGCGCGCTCAGCGCCACGAGCAGTGCGTCCAGGGCCTCGAGCGGATCCTCACGCGATGCGCCGGCCTCATTGAAGCGCTGCTGCATGACGTCGATCGCGCGCCAATGTTCCGCCGAGAGCACGCTGCGTGACTGGGTCGCACACCAGTCGAGTCTGCCCAGGTCCGCCGCGAGGCCAAATTCCTGCGAGTTATCAAACAGACTCTCGGCCGGATCGCCCTCTTTGGGCAGCACGCCGTTGCGAATGCATTGCGCGCGTGCTTTGCGCCAGACCATGGCATTGGTGCGCATCGACAGGGTCGCGCGCAATAATCGCACTTTGTCCTCGCAGCGTTCCGAGTAACGGCCCAACCAGTAGAGATTCTCGACCAATTGCGAGGGCAGCTCGTCGCGGCGCATGCGCTGCGGCGCGAGCGCCGGCGCCTCGACGGCCTCCGGCGTGCCCGCAGTCTCGCCAGCCTCCTCGGCCAGCACCCAGACGTCTTTGGTGCCGCCACCGCGCTGACTGGAGACGATATCAACCACGCCTTCAGCCGCGATGCGCGCCATGCCGCCGGGCATGACCTGGTAGCCGTTCGGCGTCGCCACCGCATAGACACGCATCGTCAGCGTGCGCGGGGCCAGGCGCACCGTGGCTCCGGCGCGCCAGGATGGCGCCTGCGAGAGACTGACGCGTTCCTGCGCCACATAAGCGTAGGGCCGGCCGCGCAAGCGCTCGATGAGCAACGCGCGCTCTTCGCGCGTGAGATCGCGGCCGAAGCACGGCTCGAACTTCTGATTTGGAAATGTCGGCTTCACGACCAGGCGGTCGAGCTCGGCGATCGCGTACTCGAGGGCCGGGGGCTCACCGCACCACCAGGTCGCAACCGACGGCAGACGCAAGCGCTCGCCGAGCAATGACTGTGCCGCGCCGGGCAGAAAGCCCAGCCACGCGCCGGACTCGAGCACTCCGCTGCCCAGCGCATTGGCGAGCACCACGCGTCCGGCGCGCACGACCCCTAGCATGCCGGGCACTCCGAGCGCGGAGTCGGCGCGCAGCTCCAGCGGGTCGCAGAAATCATCATCGACCCGACGCAATATCCCATGCACGCGCCGCAATCCAAACAGCGTCTTCAGATAGACCGTATCGTCGCGTACGGTCAGGTCCTGACCCTGCACCAGTGGCAATCCCATGTGGCGCGCCAGAAACGCGTGCTCGAAGTAGGTTTCGTTGAATGGTCCTGGCGTCAGTACCACCACCAGCGGCGCGCTCTGATCATCGGCGAGCACCATCAGACCCTCGCGCAGCGCATTAAAAAAGGCACCGAGTGGCCGCACCGTGAGCTCATTGACCAGCTGCGGCAGCACGCGCGCGATGATCGCTCGATTCTCCAGGGCATAGCCGGGTCCGGAAGGCGTCTGTGTGCGATCGCTCAGCACCCACCAGTGCCCGTCGGGAGCGCGCGCGAGCTCGGCCGCGTACAAATGCAGCCAGCGCTCGCCGACGGGTCGAATGCCATGCGCGGCCCAGAGAAAATTCGGGTGACCGAAGGCGAGCTCGGCCGGCACGACGCCCTCGGCGATCAGTCGCTGCTCGCCGTACAGATCGGCGAGCAAGGCGTTGAGCAATTGCGCACGCTGCTGCACGCCGGCTTCGATGGTGCGCCATTCGTCAGTGGGAATGAGCAAGGGCAGCGGATCGAGCTGCCAGGGCCGATCGCGCCCCTGCGGATCGGCGTAGACGTTGTAGGTCACACCGTTTTCGACGACCAGGCGCCGCGTCAGCTCGACGCTGCGACGCGCCGCCTCCGCTCCGCCCTGCGCCAGGTACTCGATCAGCGGCCGCCAGTGCTCGCGGATCGAGCCGTCCCGATCCAGGAGCTCGTCGTAGCGCTGCAGGCTGCCCGCATACAGCAGCTGCGTCGAGTCAAGCATCGTGCGCACAGATCGCAGGCTACCTCAACCGAAGCGTCGAAGATCCAGCGTGAAGGGAAAATCAGGATTCGGGCTCTCGGGGCTGATCAGCGCAGCCAATGGCAGGCTCGACGTGAGCGCACCGCCCGTCATCGAGGCGCTGCCCGGGGTGTGACCCATCCGGAAGAAGCGCGCCAGGCGCCGGCTTTCGGCTTCGAATGAGTTGACCGGAAAGGTCTGGTAACTGCGCCCGCCCGGGTGCGCGACGTGGTACTGGCAGCCGCCGAGCGAGCGCTGCCCCCAGGTATCCACGAGGTCGAAGGTCAGCGGCGCGTTTACCCCGATCCTGGGGTGCAGCGCCGAGGCCGGTTGCCATGCCCGATAGCGAACGGCGCCGATGAACTCACCGACCGCGCCGGTCGGGCGCAGCGGTACGGCGTGGCCATTGCATGCGAGCACGAAGCGCTCCGGAGGCAGGTCGGTGACCCTCACCTGGACG
>JBEKUL010000014.1:0-35625 GCA_049515055.1 Steroidobacteraceae bacterium
CCCGGAATCAGGAATTGCTGCACGACCACCATGACCACCAGCAGGAGTGTCAGCACGATGCTGTGGATGAAGGTGCGTGCGAACACGATGCCCTCATGGCCTTTCAGATTGGTCACCGACAATCCGGTGGCGATGTTTTGCGGCGAGATCATCTTGCTCATGACGCCGCCAGAGGAGTTAGTGGCCGCGAACAGCACGGGATTGAGGTGCAATTGCCGCGCCGCGACCACCTGCAGATTACCGAACAGCGCATTGCCCGAAGTATCACTGCCCGACAGCAGCACGGCGAGCCAACCCAGGAAGGGCGAAAACACGATGAACAGCCTTCCGGTCGAGGCCGCACCCTGACCCAGCGTATAGGCCAGGCCCGAATAGTTCATCAGATAGGCCAGGGCGACGATCAACATCACGGTGATGATCGCGAGCCATGCCTGGCGCATTGTCTGGCGTACGCATTTGAGAAACTCGCTCGGCGACAAACGCACCAGCAGCGCGGTAATCAGGCAGGAGACGAGGATCGCGGTTCCTGTCGCCAGGGGCTGAAAGTTCCACAGCGCCGCGTACGGCCGATCCTGGTACAGCGTGATGGCGATGGCCCGGTGCAGGTGCGGCCAGGGAATGTTTAGCTGGGCGGTCAGCGGGACCTTGAAGAAGCTCCAGAGGATAACAGTGACGGATATGACGACCCACGGTATCCAGCCTTGCCAGGCGGGAACCACGTTGCCCGTGGGTGACTTCGCCAACGGATCGTCCTTGATCATGAACGCCGGGTCCGGCGCCGGCCGCCAGAATCTCAGGAACAATAGCGTGACGAACAAAGAGCACAGTGAGGACAGCACGTTGGTGAGCGCGTAGTCGACATAGTTCGAGGCGAGGAACAGCGCAATACCGAAACTGGCGCCCGCCACGAGCAGCACCGGCCAGAGCGCCCGCAGTGAACGCCAGCCGGCGTAGAACACCACGACATAGAACGGCATCAGCATGGCGATCAACGCGAGCTGTCGACCAATCATCTGGGCCAATGCCGTCGGCGGCAAGCCTGTGACGGCGCCGAGTACCGTGATCGGAATACCCAGCGCGCCGAACGCGACCGGCGCGGTATTGAACAGCAGCACGCACGAGATGGCCTCGAGAGGCGTGAACCCAACCGCGATCAGCAACGCGCCCGTGACCGCGACCGGTGTACCGAAGCCGGCGACCCCTTCCAGCAGCGCCCCGAAGCAGAAACCGATGACCACGAGTACCACGCGCCGATCATTCGGCAGATGGCGGATGACCCAGACGCGCAATGCATCGAAGCGTCCCGAGCGCACGGCTATGTTATAGAGCAGCAGCCCATTGACCACGATCCACATAACCGGCCAGAGCGCAAAGGTCGCACCGTTGAGCATCGAGTGCACGGCCAGCCCTAACGGCATCTGCCAGGGCAACACGGCAACGATGAAGGCGACGATCAGGCCAGTCAGGGCGGCCTGCCATGCCGGACGGCGCAGAATGCCCAGCAACAGCAGCACCATCAGCACGGGCAACATCGCAACCAGGCAAGACCACACCAGGCTGTTTGCTACCGGTGTTAATAGTTGATGAAACATCGCTCCCCCTGTCGAATTAACGCTGCGCTGTGACTCGGGCTCGCGGCTACCGATTGGCTCGGCGGCCCGATAAAATCAGTCGCTGATCAATGCATCGCTTCGAGGTCTACGGCCTGATTGAGATGGCAATCAATTTCTTCGAGTTAAGCAGTCAATTGCAGGCAAATTTTCGTGCCGCCAGCACCACGATGCTGGCTGGACAATACTATCAGTTGCTGGCAATATAAAAAAACTATTAACCCAGTCTGATCAGGGACCGATTCGAACGGGGGCACTGCCATCGATCCGATCGGGACATATTTCTGCTTCGGCATTTTTTGACTCTCACTCGTGCGGGTTTTTAACAGCATTGCTGATCTGCGCGCATTGGCGCGCGCTCGGGTGCCGCGTGCCATATTCGAGTACGCGGATCGCGGCTCGTTTGATGAGCTCACCATCGCTCGCAACCGTAGCGACCTGCAGGCCATCGAATTCCGCCAGCGCGTAATGCGCGATCTGTCCAGGCTGTCGGTGGCGAGCACGATGCTCGGACTGCCCGTAACGATACCGCTGGGCATCGCTCCGACCGGCTTGTCGGGGTTGTTTCATGGCAATGGAGAGATTCACGGCGCGCGCGCCGCGCAGGCCTTCGGCATCCCCTATTGCATGAGCACGATGTCAATCTGCTCGATCGAGGATGTGCACGAGGCCGTGCGCGAGCCGTTCTGGTTTCAGCTCTATCTGATGCGCGATCGCGGCTTTAACCAGGAGCTCATCGCGCGGGCGCGCGCGGCACAGTGTTCAGCGCTGATGCTGACGGTCGATCTTCAGGTCCAGGGCATACGGCGCCGGGATGCGCATAATGGGCTGAGCATTCCGCCGCGACTGACATTGCGCAACGCTTTGGACATAGCGAGCAAGCCCGCCTGGGCATTGGGCATATTGACCGCCAAGCGACGTTCGTTCGGCAACCTCAGCGTTCGGCTGGGCAAGGGAACGGGCCTTAAAACACTCTCGGAGTGGATCGGTTCGCAATTTGATCCCGCGGTGACCTGGAAGGAAGTGGACTGGATCCGCAGCCACTGGCCGGGAAAACTGATCATCAAGGGCGTCCTGGATGCCGAGGACGCACAGGTTGCCGCCGGCCTGGGCATCGATGCCATGGTCGCGTCCAATCATGGCGGACGTCAGCTCGACGGCGCGCCTTCATCGATTTCAGTATTGCCAGAGATCGTCGAGGCTGTGGCCGGCCGCTGCGAGGTCTGGTTCGATGGCGGTATTCAATCCGGGCAGGACATGCTGCGCGCAATTGCGCTCGGGGCCAGCGCCTGCCTGATTGGCAAAGCCTATCTCTACGCGATGGGTGCCATGGGCGGCGCGGGCGTGACGCTCGCGCTGAATATCTTGCGCAAGGAGCTCGAAGTGACGCTGGCTCTGACCGGATGCACGGACATTCGGGCCGCCGATGCCAGCATCCTGCGCCGCCCGGTGCCTGCAGGGTCGCTGGGCGCATCCCTGCGGCAATCCCGCTGATCCCTTTGCCGGCTGCGAGGCGCGACTACTCGCCTAGTCGCGCCCCGATATTGCCTGGTCGATTATTCCTATTGCTCCGCCACGCGGCTTCCCGGGTACGGATCAAAAGAGAACTTCTGCCCGGCGATGGTCGCGTTGTACATGAGCCCACCTTTCGCAACCGTGAACACAGCTACGCCATTGGTGTATTGCCCCTGCGTCGCGGCCAGGTGCTTGTCCGCGCTGGCACCGGAATTCTCGCCGGTCGTGCCTGCGCTGGCGGACGCTGAAGCCGTAATGGCCGTGGCGCCGACATCCCCGGAAAATTCAAAATTGCCGCCAGTGAAACGGTCCAGCGCGAGCTTATCCTGGAAGAAGATAATTTCGCTGTACGCTTCCCCGCCGCCCTGTAGGCCGACGCTGACTTGCGCCATGCTCACATGGCCAATGGGCTTGCCGTGCTCATAGACGCGCCCCGTGCCATACGCACCGCCCACGCCCAGTCCGCCCTTGCCGATGGTGGGGAATACCGCATAGCCATAGCTATTGCTGAAGAACGCCCCGCTCTCACCCGCATGCCGGAAGATCGAGAGCGTGTCCGATTGTGCATCGGCCAGCGCGACCCCGGCGGGGATCGCCAGCGCCGCCGCAAATAGCCATGCCCGCAATAGTGCTTTCATGATTGATCTCCTTGGAAATACTCGCGCGGTCCAACTATCCGCGTGTGCAGCCTGAGGGCGGCAGCTGCCCGAGTCTGTAGGATAAGACCTCAGCCGCCGGCCAGTCGGGCGCACCTGACCGCATGCGCCCACGCCGCCAGACGCTGCCCGGCCCAGTCGCGGCTGCGCAACGGCTCAAAAGAGCGCTCAATGCGCCAGTTGGCCGCAACCTCGCTCTCATCCGACCAGTAGCCCGAGCCTAAACCGGCCAGATACGCCGCGCCCAACGCGGTGGTCTCGGTGACCGTGGGTCGCAGCACCGGTACGCCGAGTAGATCCGCCTGGAACTGCAGCAACAGGTCGTTGACGCTCGCGCCGCCGTCCACGCGCAACTGTGTCAGGGTTTGCTGCGCATCGCGTTGCATGGCGTGAAGCACGTCCGAGCTCTGAAATGCAATGGCCTCGAGTGCGGCGCGAGCGACGTGGGAGCGATTGGTCCCGCGTGTGATTCCGGTCAGCGTGCCGCGCGCATTGGGATCCCAGTACGGCGCGCCCAGGCCCGTAAAAGCCGGCACCAGATGCACCCCGCCGCTGTCCGGCTCGCGCGCTGCGAGCGGCTCAATCTGCGCTGCTGTTTGAATCAACCCGAGCCCATCGCGCAGCCATTGCACAGCCGCACCGGCGACGAACACACTGCCCTCAAGCGCATAGGTACGCGCCGAGCGCTCCCAGGCGATTGTACAGATCAGTCGATGCTGAGAGTGTTTGGGCGCGGAGCCGATATTCATCAGCAGGAAGCAGCCCGTGCCGTAAGTATTTTTTGCGCTCCCGGGCGTCAGGCAGCATTGGCCAAACAAGGCCGCCTGTTGATCTCCGGCAATGCCGGTGATTGCAATGCGATGGCCGCCGAGCTCGGCGCACGGCGCATCCTGCACTGGCTGCGAGGAAGCCACGATCGTGGGCAGACAGGCTCGCGGAATTCGGAACAACTCGAGCATGGGCTGCGACCAGGTGGCGCTATCCAGATCCAATAGCAGCGTGCGACTGGCGTTGGTCACATCGGTGAGGTGAGCGCGGCCAGCGCTGAGCTGGAAAATCAGCCAGCTGTCGATGGTGCCGAAGGCGAGCTCACCGTCTTCGGCGCGCGCGCGCGCCCGCGGCACCTGATCGAGCAGCCAGGCGAGCTTGGTTGCCGAGAAATACGGATCCAGACGCAGACCCGTGCAGCGCTCGACAGCTGCCTCATGCCCGAGCTCGCGCAACTGCTCGCAGGCCTCAGCGGTGCGCCGATCCTGCCAGACGATCGCCGGGGCGAGCGGCCGACCGCTCGAGCGCTCCCAAAGCACACAGGTCTCACGTTGATTGGCAATACCAATGGCGGCGATGTCCTTTGGGCTCGATTGCGCCTGCTTCAGGACCTCTTCAATGGTCGAGCGCTGAGTCGCCCAGATCTCCAGCGCATCGTGCTCGACCCAACCGGGTCGCGGGAAGTATTGCGTGATTTCGCGCTGCGCAAGCGCAACGGCCGTGCCCTGTCGGTCAAACAGTACCGAGCGGCAACTGCTCGTGCCCTGATCGAGCGCCAGGATCCAACGGCTCATCGCGACTCATGGGGCCGCTGGCCGCGGCAACAGCGCTCGAATCTGACGTTCCACCTCTTCAAGCTTAGGCTCGCCTCGGTAGCGCGCGACGATGCGTCCTTGCGCATCGATCACATAGGACAAAGGCAGGCCGAGGATACCGCCGTACAGCTGCCCCAATTGCGCGTCGCCCATGATGACTGGATAGGTCAGATGATCGCGACGCGCCAGTTGCCCGACTGCGCCCAACTCGTCATCCATGGCAATGCCGAGGATCTGTAGCCCCCTGCGTGCGTAGCGTTGTTGCCAGGCCGAAAAGCGCGGAATCTCAGCCAGGCAGGGTTCGCACCAGGTGGCCCAGAAATTCAGCAGGACCACTTTGCCGCGATAAGTGCTGAGCGAGCGAGATTTGCCATCTAGGTCAGTACGCGTGAAATCGGGGGCTGCGCTGCCGGCTACCGGGGCGGCATAGGCGACATTGAGCTCAGCGGCTGCGGGCGCTCCTTGAGTCCCGGCAGCGACGCTCATTAGAGCGATCAGGCCGAGCGCGCTTAAAACGGTGCGCAAGATGCTACCGACCCGTGCTCACTGGATAGCCCTTCTCGACCCAGTCGCTACCGAAATCATGGGCAATGTGGAGCACTTTGAGGTTACGGAACCCCAGCTCACGCAGCTTGCGATAGGCCGCCGCGATATTCGGACAGTGAGCCCAGGGGCAGCAGCCGCAATACAGCACAATTTCAGCTTCCTTGGGCACTTGGGCAACGCGTTGGCCGAGCACCTCGAGCCCGTCGGCCTGCCCCGCCGGACCCGCGAATTCCGCTCCGATAATATGGGACTGTTCGAACAGGACCTGGAAGCCGACCTGAAGCACCAGCGGCTTGACCCCGGTCGCGGACTGCAATCTCGCCGCCAGTGCCGCCGGTTGTATCAGATCCGCGCGCGGGATTGAGCTGGCGGGCAGATGCGTCGCCGCAAGAGCCTGCCTGCATATCAATACGCCGATGAGCCACGCGAGGGCCGGCAGTATTTGGCGAGGCTGGATACTCATTGGGGCGACGCCGGGTGGTGTTCTGTGCAGTGTAGCTCACCGTCAGCGCGTCAACGCAGGCGCCGTTGTTGCGTTCTAAGTCGTTTGCCAGAGACAGTTTTGGCGCGGGCTGGTCCGGCACTAGAGTTGGTGCAATGGGGGACAGCCACTCGCAGCTGTCACAGCACGCCGCGAGGCAACATCCAGGAGCAATAGACATGGCGCGCATACAATCACGGGGATCCGGCTTGATGCACATTAAGTCTTTGTTGCTAAAGAGCTTTTCGATTTGCCTCGCCGCTGTCTTGGCGGCTTGTGGTTCCGGCGGCGGATCGGGCGGCTTCATGGGCGATGGCGCAGGGATGAGCGCCGCTAACAGCTCCCCGGGCGCGAGCTCGCAGTCCTGCAGCAGCAGCTGCGGCAGCGCGATGATCAGCCTGAGCGACGCCGCGGGGGACTTCGACAGCTACATCGTCAACGTGGTGTCACTGCAGCTCACGCGCTCGGACGGCACCGTGGTGCAGACAGTGCCGGTGAGTACGCAGGTCAATTTTGCGCAACTGCTTAACCTCTCCGAGATCATTAGTACGGCGCAGATTCCGGTGGGCCGGTACGTCTCGGCATCGATTACGCTCGATTTCAGTTCCGCCACCATCGTGGTAGACAACGGCACTACCGGCGTGAGCATTGCCGCCAGCAATATCATCGATGGCGCCACTAATTTGCCGCTGGCCGCGCCGAACTCGACCCAGATGACCTTGACGCTCTCGCTCGGAGCGGACAATCAGTTGCTCGTCACGCCCAATGCGGTGGCAAACCTCGCACTGGACTTCAATCTGCTTGCATCCAACACCGTGACGCCCTCGGCGAGCAATCCGAGCACGGTCACGGTCAACCCGGTACTGACCGCGAGCCTGGTACCGGATACGACCAAGCAGCTTCGGGTACGCGGCCCATTGGTCAGCGTGAGCACGACTGGCAGCAGCTATAACATCAACGTGCGGCCGTTCTACAACAGCAGTGGCACGAGCGGTCAGCTGACGGTCAATACGACCACGAGCACGACCTATTCGATCAATGGCACCAGCTACACCGGCGCCGCTGGGCTCGCGCAGCTGGCCACGGTGCCGGCCGGCACGCTCACCGTGGCGTATGGCAGCTGGAACACCAGTACCCAGAGCTTCACGGCCACCAGTGTGCTCGCAGGCTCAAGCGTGGCGGGCACTACGATGGATAGCATCGAGGGCACGGTCGTGGCCCGGGCGGGTGACACACTGACGCTGGATAACGGACTTCTGAGCCGCCCGACCTGGGATGGGGTCAATTTCATCTCTCAAGTCACCGCCACGGTGGGCACCGGAACAACTGTCAGCGAGCTCGGCGTCTCCGGCTCATTTTCGATACAGGATATTTCAGTGGGCCAGCACGTGCAGCTGCTGGGCTCTTTCAGCATCAACAGCGCGGGTAGCGGCACCCTGGATGCGACCAGTGGCAGCGCGCAGCTGGATCCGACCGGTTTGGTCGGTACCGTGACGGCAAGCGGGGCGAATCTGGTGACCTTGAACCTGCAAAGCCTGGACGGGCGCGTGCCCTCGGCCTTCAACTTTGCGGGTACCGGCACCAGCAGTGCGCAGGATGCAACGGCAACGGCCTACACCGTCAACGTACCGACGGCGCTGTCAGGGGCGGCCACACTGAGCACGGGCTTGCCGGCGCGATTTACCGGCTTCGTGAGCCCGTTTGGGTCCGCTCCGCCTGACTTCGTGGCCGCTGCGTTGGTGAGCTACGCACAGACCGCAGGAGTACTGGATGTGCGATGGGCTGTGCCCGGTCTGACAGCTCCGTTCGCCACGCTCACGGGTACCGAACTGCTGATCAGTCAGGCGACGTTGAATGCCAGTGCGCAGGATTTTCTGCGAATTGGCCCAGTCGCGCTGGACCCGGCCACATCGAGCACGGGGCTGCAGATCGTGCCCGACGCATCGAGCAGCAATCCGCAGTTCGCAATCGCGCACCTGCAGGCGCATAGCATCGACAGCTTCAGCACCTTCGCTGACTTCGTCACCGCCCTGACCAGCGATCTGAACGGCACCCACACGCTGCTTCAGGTGCTGGCGTACGGTCCCTACAATTCAACCACCGGCGTGCTGCAAGCGGAACAAATGATCGTGGTGATGGACCAATAGGAAGGCGTGCGCAAAGAGCTGGCCAATTCAGGCATGACATCCAAGCCTCATATCCCAGAGACGCTGCCCCGGATTGCCGGGGCGTTGCTGTGCGCCGCACTCCTTGCGACGCCGCGCCCGGCGCACTCGTCCCTGGGCGCGGGCGTGGATTCTCTGGCGGTTGACCAGCAGATGCTCGGGGGCACAGACGTCGTGACGCCGATGACAACCTACGATCTGCATGAGATCAAGGCTGCGAGCGGCACCACCGTGCGTGAGTATGTCTCACGTGAGGGCACCGTGTTCGCGATCGGCTGGGGCGGGCCCAGTCACCCGAATCTGCAACAACTGCTCGGCAATTCGTACGCCGCGTACCAGGTGGCAGCCCGCGTCAATCGCCGGGGCCATCATTTCCTATCGATCAATACGCCCGATCTCGTCGCGAGCGTACTGCGGCTGCAACGCACCTCCAACGGCCGGATCTATGTGCCGACGCTCGTGCCACAAGGTGTCGCGGTAGCAAGTCTGCGCTGACTGGCGCGGACTGGAGTCCAAATGTCCGTACGTGTCATATCGGTCGCACTGCTGGCCATGGCTGCCAGCGCGCTATGCGCTTGCGGCGGCGGCGGCGGCTCGAGCTCGCTGTTGAGCTCGAGCTCGAGCTCGGGCTCGGGCTCGGGCTCGACATCGATCGTGAACACACTTCCGATCACGATTGATGGGGGTACGACTGCAATCGAGCAAGGCAACGACGGGTTTCCGATTCCCAACTTCGCCTATGTCAGTGTGACGATCTGCGCCAGCGGCTCGACGAGCAACTGCCAGACCATCGATCACGTGCAGATCGATACCCAGTCGGTGGGCCTGCGCATCATGGGCTCAGTACTCAGCTCAAGCCTACTCGCCGCATTGCCGCCGCCAACCACGAGTGGCGGGCAGCCGGTGTTCGAGTGCGCGCCCTTTGCGGATGGCTATAGCTGGGGGCCGCTTGCGACCGCCAACATTGAGCTCACGAGTGACGAGACGGCGAGCTCGGTACCGATTCAGATCATCGAGGACGTGAATGTTCCGGCGGTGCCCACCGATTGTGTGAATGCCGCCGGGACTGATTATGCGGAGAGCACTCCAGCGACCTTTGGCGCGAATGGCTTGCTGGGGGTTGGTGCCTTGTTGCAGGACTGCGGCGCGGCCTGCGCCTCGGAGATTATTCCGGGCAGTTATTACGCCTGTACGAGTGCGACGAGCTCTGGCACGTGCACCGGCATCACCATGGTGACCGGACAACTGCCGAACCCGGTCGCGGTGCTCTCCACTACGGACAATAACGGCGTTGCCATTGCGCTTTCCGCCGTCAGCTCCACAGGAGCGGTCTCTGCGAGCGGCACGCTCTACCTCGGGGTTGGCACCGAAAGCAACAATGCGCTGGGCAGCGCAACGGTATTTCAAGTCGACAGCGAATTCGGGCAGTTCCTCGATACGCAATACGCCGGCGTCGACCTGCCTGGAAGCGTGTTTGATATGGGCTCCAATGGCTACTACTTCAACAGCAGCATCGTTCAGTGCACGAATCAGGCTTATTCTGACTTCTATTGTCCCAGCAGTACGCTCACCGAAACCGCCATGATCCAGGGAGAAAGCTCGGTTACATTCGATGCCGAGGGGCAAACCGTGATCAGTGGCGTACGCACGGGTACGCCGGCGTCGGTCGATTTTGATATTGGCAATGCGGAAAGCTTTAATACTGCTTTCGCCGCTCTGCCAGCGTATGGCGGCACAGGAATGAGCGGCTCTTTCGACTGGGGTCTGCCCTTCTTCTACGGCAAAACCCTGTTCGTGGGTTTCCAGAATCCTTCCGCCGTTGGCTCAGGCCCGGCCCGCCCGTACATGGCTCTAGTCACGGACTAGACTCGCGGCGCTGGGCTGATTCGCCTAGCATTGGAGTGCGCTCAATCCCGTTGACCCTCAGAGCGCGTATCGAGACCCTTGAGGGCAACGCCAACAGCCAGTGGGCTTATTGCACGGGCCGCCTCGCGAGGCGCGGCGAGCAGTTCTATGAGCGCAAGATTTTTCAGCTTTACGCTGCCCCCGACCGATCTGCTGCGCAATCCCGTCTATCGTCGGCTGTGGACCTCGATTCTGATCTCTTCCTTCGGCGGCCAGGTCACGATGCTGGCATTGCCGCTGACCGCGGCGGTGCTATTGCATGCCGCTCCGATTCAGATGGGCTTTCTGACCGCAATGGAGACCATCCCGTTCGTGCTGTTCGCGTTGCCAACCGGCGTCTGGCTCGATCGCGTGCGCAAGCTTCCGGTGTATGTGATTGGCGAGCTTTCGGTTGCCTGCACGGTGGCCACGGTGCCGCTGGCCTGGTGGTTCGGGTGGCTATCGATAGATTGGCTCTACGTGGTCGGCTTTGTGATCGGCGCCGTCAACACGACCGCTGGCAGCGCCGCGCAGATCGTACTAACACAGATCGTGCCGCGTACGCGGCTGGTCGAAGCGCACGCCAAGAACGCGCTCGCATCATCGGCCGCGGAAGTCTCGGGACCTGGCGCCGCCGGTGCGCTCATCAAGATTACGGGTGCGCCGATCGCCCTGCTTGCCGACGCCGTGCTGCTGCTGATATCGGCATCCATTCTTCGTGGTGTGCCGGTACATGAGACGCCGAGCAAAAAAAACCCTCCGTTCTGGCCGGCGCTGCGTGAAGGCATCGACTTTGTTCGCGGTCACAGATTGCTGCGCACGATGGCCTGCTGCGTCGGTGTCTGGCAGATGTGCAGTCAGGCCGCGGCCGTGGTGCAGATCCTGTTTGCCACACGTCGTCTTGGGCTCAGCGCGCGCGGCGTCGGTCTGAGCTATGTGGCACTGGGCATGGGCACGGTTGCTGCAAGCGCAATCGGCCATCGCCTGGCGCGTCGGATCGGTCCCGGCCCGACGTTCGTTCTGGGCTTCGGTATGTGCGGAGCCGGCTGGCTGTTGCTCGCAGTAGCGCCCGTGAACGCCTACGGTGTCGTCGCGTACGCAATGATGCTGTTGATGTATGGGATCGGCGCGGTCTTCATTTTCATCAACTTTCTCTCGATGCGCCAGTCGGTCACGCCCGCTCGAATGCTCGGTCGCATGACGAGCACCATGCGCTGGCTGATTCTTTTGCCGGCTGGCCCGGGCGCCTTGCTCGGTGGCTGGCTTGGCGAGCGCCTCGGGCTGCGCGCGGCGCTTGACTTCGCCGGCGTCACCGCGTTGCTGCTCGCATTCACCGCCTGGCGCCTGCCGGCAATACGCAGCGTCAGGATACTGCCGACTGTACAAGCCGAGGCCGTCACGCCTTATGCTTCAGATCAGTAGGAGTATCCCCGACTGCCCCAACTCGCCCCTCTTTTTTAGAGCCTCTATGTTTGACCTCCCGCTGTATATGCACGGTCTGATGCTCGTAATCGGCGCGGCGGTGCTGACCTGGCTGCTTAGCCTCTACATGCGCAATGTCGCCATCGTCGACAGCCTTTGGTCCGTCCTGTTCGCATTGCTGGCGTGGACCTATGCGCTGGGCAAAGCCCGCTGGGGGCCGCGCTCTGAATGCGTGCTATTACTGGTCACGCTTTGGGCGTTGCGGCTTTCGATCCATATCACGCGGCGCAATTGGGGTCAGCCCGAGGACCGACGCTACCAGGCCATCCGCGCTCGCAACGAGCCGCATTTCGCGCTCAAGAGTCTCTATCTGATCTTTGTCCTGCAGGCGCTGCTCGCCTGGGTCATCTCCTTGCCGTTGCTCGGTGCAATTGTGAATCCCGACCCGCTTGGATTTCTCGACTATGCGGGCATCGCGCTCTGGTCAGTCGGGTTCGTGTTTGAGGCCGGTGGTGACTGGCAGCTGGCGCGTTTCAAGGCGACGCCAGGCAACGAGGGCAAAGTCATGGATCGCGGATTTTGGCGCCTCACGCGCCATCCCAACTACTTCGGTGATTTCTGCGTCTGGTGGGGACTATATATTGTGGCGCTATCGGCGGGCGCCTGGTGGAGCGTGCCGGGCCCTCTGCTGATGTCGGTATTGTTGCTGCGCGTCTCGGGTGTGGCATTGCTCGAGAAGGATATCGGAGAGCGCCGGCCGCAGTACGCCGAATACATGCGGCGCACGAACGCGTTCTTTCCCGGTCCGCGCAAAGGCTAGACACTGCCTCGCAGCACTGCCCGAAGCCTCTCTATGCCGGGCGTCTCGCCAGCAGATCGCGAATCTCCTGCAGCAGCACCTCCTGCCGTGGTGGCGGTGCAGCTACCGGCGGCGGCGGTGGTTTTTTGAGCCGGTTTAATCCCTTGATCGCGATGAACAGCACCGCTGCGATGATCAGGAAGTCGAAGATCGATTGCAGGAAGGCGCCATATTTCACCAAAACTTCCTTCCCCGTGGGGTCCTTGCCGAGCGATACCGCCAGATCGGCCCAATTGATGCCACCGACCGCCTTGCCCAATACCGGCATGAACAGATCGCCCACGAGGGAGGACACAATCTTGCCGAAGGCAGCGCCAATGATTACGCCGACGGCCAGATCAACCACATTGCCCTTCATGGCAAACTCTTTGAACTCTGAAGCTACACTCATGATTGACTCTCCCTGTTGTTCTCACTCGGCGTCGTCGCAAGCCGCGTTGCTGCCCATCATAATCGCCTCGAGCCGCTCCAGGATCAATCCACATTGCCCTTCCACCTTGCTCGAGGCCAGGCTATCCGCGCGCGTCTTGCCCTGATTGACGATGATTATGGGCAAGCCCAACTCGTGTGCGGCGCGCACCAGGCGGTATGCGGAGTACACCATCAGCGACGAGCCCACGACCAGCAGCGCGTCGCTGGTCTGCACGCTGCGTTCGGCTCGAGAGGCTGTGTGGTTCGGTATGGATTCTCCGAAGAATACGACCGCCGGCTTAAGCACACCCCGGCAGTGCTCGCAGTCGGCGATCGCGAATGCACCGCAGCTCTGCGCTTCTATCTGCGCATCCCCGTCCGGTGCCATGAGCGCAACGCCCTCGCTCCAATGCGCATTGAGCTGCTCGAGCCTCTGCTGCAGTGGCTCCCGGCGCGATAAACGGCGGCAGCGCAGACACTCGACCATATCAATTCGGCCGTGCAGATCAAGCACCCGCAGGCTGCCCGCACGCTGGTGCAAGCCATCCACGTTTTGCGTGATCAGCGATTGGACGCGACCGAGGCGCTCGAGGCGAGCAAGCACTCGATGCGAGCGATTGGGCTGCACGCTGCGCAACCGATTCCAGCCGATCGTGGCTCTCGCCCAATAGCGCTGTCGCGCCTCGTGGCTGCCAACGAATTCCTGGTAGGACATCGGCTGCTTGCGCTTCCATGCCCCGTTACGATCCCGGTAGTCAGGGATCCCGGATTCCGTACTACAGCCCGCGCCGGTGAGTACCAACAGTTGCCGGCTGCGTTGCACGAGCGATGCAATTTCGTCAAGACCCGCAATCGGGGTTGGCTCCTCGGTCTGTGCGTTGCGCGGCTGGCTCTGAGTTATGTTCAGCATCTATGCCACTAAGAAGATTTAGGCCATTATTGCGCCCCGCAGATCGGAGCATCGACCGCCCTGAGCAAGACTGTTTGATGAGGAATTGATCAGCAGCGCTACGGACCGCGATTATGAAGCAGAGGCGCCGATCTGAGATAGAAAGGCTACACTAACGCTACCACACACCTAAGGGAAACTATTGCATGCCTAAGCGTCAGAAAAGGCGTCGAAGAATTCTATGGACAGCGACCCATGAAAAGAAATTGCGGCGTCTTTCCGGCCGCGTTGGCGCTGCGCATATCGCACGGCAGCTTGGCCGCAGCGAAGCCGCGGTCCGCTACAAGGCGCACACCCTCAGGCTTTCGCTCGCTCTGAAGCGCAAGTAGCCACGCTGCGGATCTGCCAGTGCCGCAGCGCCCGTCGTAGCGCTCGCGTGATTTTCTGCAACGCGACACGCGTACTCAGTCTTGCATGAAAATCGATGCAAACGACTATCGGGTACCCGAGGGCGCAGCGGTCAGCTTGCGCAAATGGCCGACGCGAACAGCTCCGATTTGCCAGACCGATGAGCAATATGATGAGTTGCTGCGAGCGCATGTGCACGCGCTCAGCGAGCAGCAGGAGCTGCTCTACGCGGCCGATCGTTATGCAATCCTGCTGATCTTCCAGGGCATGGACGCAGCCGGAAAGGACGGCGCGGTTGCGCACGTCATGTCTGGCGTCAATCCCCAGGGTTGCCAGGTGTTCAGTTTCGAGCACCCGAGCGCTAGCGAATTGCAGCACGACTTTCTCTGGCGATGCACGCGCGATCTGCCTGCGCGCGGGCGCATTGGCATTTTCAATCGCTCGTACTATGAGGAAGTGCTGATCGTGCGCGTGCATCCCGAGATTCTGCAAGGGGAAGGCTTGCCCGATTCAATTGCGGATCAGCATGCGTTTTGGCGCGAGCGCTATCGTTCCATGTTGAATCTGGAACGACACCTTTACCGCAACGGCACCCGGACCGTGAAAGTCTTTCTGCATCTTTCGAAGGAAGAGCAGAGGAAGCGTTTCCTTGCCCGCATCGATGAGCCGGACAAGAACTGGAAACTCAGCCTCGCGGACATCGAGGAGCGATCATTCTGGAAACGGTACATGAAGGCTTACGAGAAATGCCTCAGTGCCACCAGTAGCAAACATGCGCCCTGGTACGTCGTGCCGGCGGACGATAAGCGCAATGCTCGGCTGATCGTCTCGCAAATCCTGCTCGAGGCTCTCAAAGCTCTGAAATTGCACTACCCCAAGACCAGCGCGGCTCGCCGGCGCGAACTGCGCTCGTTGCGCAAGCGCCTCGCGCGCTGAAGCATCGTTCCAGGCTCACGCCTGATCAGTTCGAGCCGCGTCGAGATCGCGGCGCAACTGGCAACGTGCCCCGCAACGCCGCATATAAGCGGGCGGCCTCCTCCTGTACGCGCTGGCGAAAGCTCAGCAACTGCTCGGGCACGTGCTCCCTGGCATAGGTACTCAGAGCCGCGTCGATCAGGCGGGCTACCTTCACGCCCTCGCGCAGCGCCAGTCGCCGCACCCGCTCCATGATTTTCGAATCGACCCAGAAGGTCAGATCTTCATCGCCCGTGCGCCGAGCCGGATAATCGCTCAAGGGCTGCTGCGCGTGCTTCTGCAGAAACCATGTGATGGCCTCATCGTGAACCTGGTCCTTGCTTGCCCAGCGCCGATCGCTGTCCGAGCCACGATGCCGTTCAAGCAGCAGGCCGCGAAACCAGGCTTCGGTGTCTATCGCATGACGGGTCCTGGGCGAGAGCGTCTGGTGTTGCAGTGTACGCTGACGGCGCGAGCGTGCAGAGCGCAATCTGTTGGTTTTCTTAGCGACCATCGCATATCCCCTGGAGCCATTTTGCCATACCGGACTTTGTGTGTTAACGCTTACCAAATTCGATACCAATAACTGCGCCAGATACCTGCCGGTGCGTGCTCGCACAGTGGCCGCGGCACCGGACAGGTCTCGGGCCGCCGCGATTTCAACAAGCTCCCTCGCACTGGCGACGCAGGTTGATTATGACAATCCCTTGCGGTACTGGTTCCAAAAAAATGAGATTCAAGATCAGTGTTTTATAGTGTAAAGCTAATGTTATTAACCCACAGTCTTCGCGCGCCGGATACTGCTCAAATCGAATTTCTGCGCACGCCACGGCGCAAAATTTGACGTGTGGCTAATTTCTCGCCATTGAGTTTCGCAGGCGTCGCGCTATATTAGAGTTGTACGCCGTTGATGAGACAGGGATTTTGGTAACTAACAACAAACAGGGCGCCATGAGCTTCGCGCAATCACAATTCATCCGCGCGATTTCCGCAGGCGTACCTCGGAGACTGTCATGAGGGATTTGAGCGCGAGACTGGAAGCGGCCGCTTTGGCGATGACTGGTCCGGGCACTATCAAGGATCGTCTGTTCGATGCGTATCGATCGCATCTCGAAGAAGTCCAGGAGTCGGATCTGCCAGGGGCTCTGGCCGGCGAATTCGCGCAGATGTCGCAGGCTCTGCATCGCGTTCCGGCGCTGCCCGGGGACGATGTGGTCAAGGCCTCCGTGCGCAAACTGTCCAATGATGAGGCCAGGCACTATGCCGACCTGGTGGTGCGGCTCTACGGCATGTACGCCGGCATGGCCCATCAGGCGAGCAGCGCGAGCCGCGGCAATCGCGTAGCCGCCCCGCTGCTCAAATTTCTCTCGGTCGAGGCTGGCGCAAACCCCTGAGCAAGCTCAGTCGAGTTTGAACTCGATCGTATCCCAGCGCTGGGTGTCTTCGTGCCGCGCCTGGCGTTTTACGGCATCAACCAGTCCGCGTTCATCCCAGGGCACGATCTCGTCGATGAGACCCTCGAGCTTGAGCTTGGGCTGCTCACGACCAAATAGCGGCAACAGCACGACCGGCTTGTCACTGGCCTTGGCGTAATTGAGCTCGAATATCAGCAAGTCCTGCTGCTGCGCATAGAGACTGGTGAGCGCGATGATCACCTCCGCCGCAGCAATCTGGCGACGCAGTTCCTCGCGCCGTTGCTCGCCAGTAACCCCTGCCGGACCCGGCTCCAGCCTGGCGCAATTGCGGTAATAGAAATTGCGGGCACTCTCGAGATACTCGAAGACGCGCGCATAGTCGTCGCTGTCTTCAAAACAATGGGTGACAAACACCCGGATGGGATCGCGTTGGGACATACTCCCAGTGTACTGTGACAATCTGGGAATTGAAATTATTCAGCGCGGTGCCGCGTCCGTGAGACTGCTCGTCTACAACATACGCTACGCCACCGGTACCGGGCCGGCGTTTCACCTGCCCTTGCCCGGCGCCGGCTACCTGCGCAGCAGCAAGCGAGTGCTGGAGCAGATCACTGCCTTTATCCGCTCCGAAGACCCCGATCTGATCGGCCTGATCGAGGTCGATATCGGCTCGGTGCGTACCGGCATGTTGAATCAGGCCGCCTACATCGCCAATGCCGTGGGTCACTATACTTCTCACCAGTGCAAGTACGGCGCCAGCTCGATCAATCATCTGGTGCCCATCGTGCGCAAGCAGGCCAACGCCCTGCTCGCCGCACCGCGCATTACCGGGGAGCGATTTCATTATTTCGATACGGGCATCAAGCGCCTGATCATCGAGCTCGAGCTCGAGGACGTGTGCGTCTTCCTCGTGCATCTGTCACTCAAGTTTCGCCATCGGCAGTCCCAATTGCGCACGCTCTACGATCTGGTGGTGCGCTCGACCAAACCCGTGATCGTGGCTGGTGATTTCAACACCTTCTGGGGCACGCACGAGATATTCCTGTTCATGCAGGCGGCGGGGCTGCGCAGCGCCAATACCGCGGGGCTGCAGTCCTTCCCCTCGCGCCAGCCGCGCATCGAGCTCGACTTCGTGCTCGTGAGCGCCGGCATCGAGGTCAGCGCCTTTCGCATTCCAGCCGTCAGATTCTCCGATCACCGACCCCTGGTCTGTGATTTTCATGTACGCAGCGGCAGCTCCACAGGACTGGTCTCATGAGCGAGCCGGGAGCCGACGCCGCAGGGGCCTGGGCGTTCGAGACCGAGGCAGACCAGATTGGTTGCCTCACGCTGGATAAACCGGGCAGTTCCGCCAACACACTCTCCCACAGTGTGCTGCTGGGGCTGCAGGGGCTGCTGCGAGCGATCGCAAGCGAGCCGCTGCGCGGCCTCATCATTCGCTCGGGCAAGCCTTCGGGCTTTATTGCCGGTGCTGACATTCGCGAATTCACGACCTTCGAGTCGCCCGAGGTCGCTCTGGCGCACATCCGGCTCGGGCAAACGGTTTGCTCGATGCTCGAGGCGCTGCCATATCCCACGGCGGCGGCCATTCATGGTTTCGCCCTGGGTGGGGGACTTGAACTGGCATTAGCTTGCCGCTATCGGGTCGCACTCGCGGACTCGAAGCTCAATCTCGGCTTGCCTGAGGTGCAGCTGGGCATCCACCCGGGCTTCGGTGGCACGGTGCGCAGCGTCCGGTTGCTCGGAGTGCGCACGGCGATGAGCCTGATGCTGACGGGGCGCAGCGTGCGGGCCGACCGGGCGCAGGCCATCGGGCTGGTGGATCGAACGGTCGATCGCATGCCGGAGCTGCGCGACTGTGCGCGACAGATCCTGCGCACCGCACCTGCGCCCCATCGCCCGCCGCTCACGCAGCGGCTTTTGAGCTGGCCCGGGGTGCGCTCATTGGTGCGACCGGCGTTGCTGCGCCAGGTCGCCGCGCAGGCCAGCCGCGAGCACTATCCGGCGCCCTACGCGATCGTCGATCTGTGGGCGCGCTACGGGGCGCGCGGCCCGGAGGCCTACGCCGCCGAAGCCGCCTCCATTGCAAGCCTGTTTTCGAGCCCTACGACGCGCAACCTCATCCGCGTGTTCCTGCTGCAGGATCGGCTCAAAGGCCTTGCCGGAAAAGGCTCCAGCGCCTTCGAGCGCGTGCATGTGATCGGCGCCGGAGTCATGGGCGGTGACATCGCCGCCTGGTGTGCGCTGCGTGGCCTGCAGGTGACGCTGCAGGACCGCGAGCTCAAGCTCATCGAGCCCGCACTGGCCCGCGCGCGCGCATTGTTCGAAAAGCGCCTGCCGACACCAGCCGAACGCGCACAGGCGAGCGAGCGTCTGCGCAGCGACGTCGCAGGCAGCGGCGTGCGCGAGGCCGATCTGATCATCGAAGCCATTTTCGAAGATTTATCGGCCAAGCGCGCGCTGTATGCGGCGTGCGAGCCTCATATGCGCCGGGGCGCTTTGCTGGCGACCAACACCTCCAGTCTCACGCTCGAGACCCTGAGCGCTACGTTGCATGATCCGGGGCAGTTTGTCGGTCTGCATTTCTTCAATCCCGTGGCGCAAATGCCGCTCGTCGAAGTCGTGCATTCCGCGCAAACCAGGCCCGAGGCCCTCAGCGCCGCGTTGAGCTTTGTCAGGCGCATCGACAAATTGCCCCTGCCCTGCCGCAGCAGTCCGGGCTTCCTGGTCAACCGCGTCTTGTTCCCCTATTTGCATGAAGCGCTGCACGCGCTCGGGGAAGGCATAGCTCTGCGCACGATCGATCGCGCAGCGGTGGACTTTGGCATGCCGATGGGCCCGATCCAGTTGTCGGATGTGGTCGGCCTGGACGTGTTGCTGCACGTCGGGGAGATTGTGACACGTGACCTGCAGCGCGCAGCGCCGCCCTTTATCGCAAAGCTGCGCGAGTTGGTGGCCGACGGGCAATTGGGCCGCAAGAGTGGTCAGGGCTTCTACCGCTGGCACGAGGGCAAGATCGTGGATCAGGCTGCCGGGCCGCCGCCGCCAGCGGATCTGATCGATCGTCTGATACTCGTCCTGGTCAACGAATGCGTCGCCTGCGCTCGCGAGGCCATCGTCGCCGACACCGATCTGATCGATGCTGGCGTGATCTTCGGAACCGGCTTTGCTCCGTTTCGCGGCGGTCCGATCACTTACGCACGCTCGCGCGGCCTGCAAGCTTGTCTCGCGCGCCTGCACGAGCTCGAGCAACGCTACGGGGCGCGCTTCCGCCCGGATGCAGGCTGGGCACAACTGCAGGCACAAAGCCCGGGAATTGCGTGAAATGCATCCGCCAGAGCCAGCTCGGGGCTGTGCTAGCATCACCGGCTGTCTGACGACAAGAGCGCGCAAGGCTGGGAATCGAGCATGAGCGAAGATAGGGCTGTCAATGCGGCGATGCTTCGAGCATTCTCGCCAATGGACGGCATGAAGAAGGACAACCTGGCCGCGCTGGCTCGGAAAGTCACGATTACTTCGCTGGCGGCACGTCAACTGCTTTTCAAGGAAGGCGATCGGGACAATCGCACCTACTGGTTGATCTCGGGTCTGATCGAGCTGCTTGAAGGCGAACAAACGGTGGCGATGATCCGCGCCGGCAGCCCTGAGGCGCGCAACCCGCTATCGCCCAAGGTGCCTCGAAGAATGACGGCACGCGCCGTGGATCCAAGCGAGTGCCTCGCGATCGACAGTGAGCTGCTGGACATGATGATCACCTGGGATCAGACCGGCACCTACGAGGTCGCAGAGCTGCAGGCCCAGTTCGGCGGTCCCGGCGGCGATGACTGGATGACGACGCTGCTACAAACCGAGGCCTTTCACCGCATACCACCGGCCAACATTCAGGCTATTTTCATGCGCATGCAGCGCGTGGTGTGCCGTGCCGGCGAGACAGTCATACAACAGGGCGCGGAAGGCGACTACTTTTACGCTGTGGTCAGCGGCAAGTGTCTGGTCACGCGCGAGACGCCTCTCAATCGCGATGGGCTCAAGCTCGCAGAACTCGGCGTGGGCGATACGTTTGGCGAAGAGGCGCTGATCTCCGAAGCCAAGCGCAATGCCACCGTCACCATGATCAATGACGGGGTATTGATGCGGCTGAACAAGAAGGATTTTCGCGAGCTCATGAACGAGCCGCTGGTGAAGTGGGTCACCTATCCGCAGGCGCGCGAGATCGTGGCACGCGGCGGTCGCTGGCTCGATGTGCGGCTGCCGTCCGAGCATCAGACTCAGGCGATCGAGGGCTCGCTGAACGTGCCGCTCTACTTCATACGCTTGAAGATCTCCACGCTGGAGCGCAACCGGCCCTACGTACTGTATTGTGATACCGGGCGCCGCAGCTCCGCGGGCGCATTCATCCTGGTCGAACGCGGTTTCGAGGCCTACGTGCTACGCGGTGGCCTGGACAGTGCCGAGAGCGCGGTGCGGCGCAACCCCTGATCATGCCCAGGCCGCGACGCGGGTAAAAACGCGAGCGGGGACTCAATCAGGCTCGTTTCGTGGCCCAGACAAGGCACCAGCCCTGCGCATTGACCGATTTGCCCTGGAAGATGGTGCAGGCACCCCGGGCATCCCCCGCCATACCCTGGTATTGCACACAAGTCGAACACACCTGTCCGGCCTGGTGCACCGGATTGGTCGCCTTGGACGCATCCTCGACATAGCCCAGCGCGCTGGCCTGAGGGTCCGTCGCGCTCAATGGTGCGAGTGCAGGAGCCGCGGCGGCCCCGAGCTTGCTCGAGAGGCCGCAGACCGAGCTTCCCACAACGCCGATTAGTGCGGCTTTGAGCACGGTACGGCGTGCGATCGGGTCATGGCTCATCGAATACCTCCTAAGCTGCAAATATGCGCCGCAGAATGGTAACCCGCTCGAGCTGCGTCTGGCGATATGCATCTTCGATCCGGCTCACGCTATGAGTGGCCCCAATTATCCGAATCAGGCAGCGGGCTGCGGCGGCCGCATTCCTCCCAGTTCGGTATAATCGGGCAAATAAAGGGGGTATTTATGCGCAAGCTTATTGCTGAGCAAGGCGTCCAGAGGCGCGAGTTCATGAAATCCGCGCTGGCGGTTTCCGGGATGGCTGCCGCAGCGAGCATCGCGGGTCCGTCCGCCGTATGGGGCGCGGCTAATCCAATTAAGCACAAGTCCCTCGATCCGGTGAATCCGGACATTCTGTTCGGCACCACGAGCTCCATCTGGCGCGAATCCATCTGGCTTTCAGGTGGCGGGGCTCCCGAGCCGGAGCACGACCTGGCATTCTGGATCAAGCGGGTTGCTGAGCTTGGTCTGCAGGGCATAGAGCCTTACGGGGATCAGATCGAGAAATATCGCAGCAATCCGCTGGCACTTAAGAAATTGTTCGACGATGCAGGCATTACCTTCATAGATGCCTCCAACGGCGAGCAGGGCCAGTCGACGAACTTCATCGACCCAGACCAGATTCCCAAAACCATCGCCGATCACGTGGCATTCGCGCGCGATTTCCTCCAGCCCCTAGGCGCCGATCATTGGAAGGTCAATATGGGCGCGCGCCCACCGGGCGGTCCCAGCGACGAGCAGCTCAAGCGACTGGCCGACACGCTCAATGAGCTCGGTCGGCGCACACTTGCCCTGGGCATCAGGCTCGCGCCACACCCGCATATCTGGGGACCGCTGGAGCGGGAAAAGGATATGCGCCGGGTGATGGAGCTGACCGATCCCAAGTACGTCTGGATGACGGCCGACACCGGGCATCTGGAACTCGGCGGCGGCGACGCGGTTCAGATCATCAAAGACTATTTCCCGCGGATTGCCGAAATCCATTTGAAGGACACCTACGCCAAGTTTCGCGGCAACACCGAGACGCCCACCCAGGAGATGGCAAAGGTGGCCAGCGTCTATCACAATCTGGGCGGCGGCGGCGTCGATTTCCCCGCGGTGTTCCAGGTATTGCGCGATCGGCACTTCAAAGGCTGGGTTATTTTCGACGTCGATGCGCCGAGAAAGGGTGACGACGGTCTCACGGCCATCGGCGGCGGCTTCAATCTGGCGGTCGATGATTACCTCGCGCACAACATCAACTATCTGCGAGACGTTCTGGGAATCAAGCTGCCGCCCACGGGATAAGCGGGCGGCCTGCAAGCGCTGGCGCCCCGCATGGCAGGTCGCCTCCTATGCGGGCTCGCCCCCTGATGCCAGCACGCACCGCCCGCGCGCACCTGGTGCTCGGGGCGCGCGCTGCGCGAACACGATTTCAATCCTGTGTTCCTGAATCATCGGGGACATTCAAAATGTCTGGCAAGCCCATGATTTGACAGAAGTCATACCAGGAGGGTTATGATGGCGCAGGGTGGACTAAGGAGGGCCTGATGCCCGAAGAACTCAAAATGACGGCCGCACAGAGCGCGGAGTTGCAAAGACTCTACGCCGCGCTGCCCGAAGCAATCGCCGATGCGGTCGAAGCGCTTCCCCATGAGGACCTCTCGAGCGCAGCGGTGGCGAAGCTCCTTGAAGCAGACTCTGAGGTCGACACGATCATCTCGCGAATCCGCCAAATTACGGAGCCAAAAGCGGAGTAGGAGACTCGAGCAGCATGCTCTGCGGCTCGCTGCATCAATCCGGGCGAGTGCGCTGCCGATTGTGAAGTAGATCACCCGTCGCTTTGCCAAGGGCGCGTACGATTCGGCCGAATGAATACCGGGGGATTGAGAGCGATCAGAAAGCTCGATGAGAGCCGTGTCGCCGCTCGCCCCAGGGTAATGCTGGTACCGACACGCAGCGGCCTCACCGCCACAGAAATAGCCGAGCTCCAGCGCCTTTTCGACTTGATCGCTGATATCAGCGACGCGGCTAACGTAATCCTCAGCACCGGCCCGCTGGACACAGGCTGGGAAATGGATCGTCTGAGGGAGTTATCCGAGCGCGTTCGGCGCTACGCGCTCGCGATAAGCCTGTGAGCGCTGGCAACGGCAGTCGCCGTCGCGCCTGACGCTACATCGTATGCGTAGCCTTGTCGCCAGAGAGGGCGCCGGCTAAATAATTCTCAATCTTGGTGCGCGTTTGGCCGCGATCCTGCTCCGAAAACTGCACGCCAATTCCTGCCGTGCGCTTGCCTTGCGCGCCCTTGGGCGTCACCCAGATGACTCGGCCAGCGACCGGGAGTTTTTCATCCTCGCCCATCAGATTGAGCAGCATGAACACCTCATCGCCGAGGCGATAGTTGCTGCTCGTTGGAATGAACAAGCCACCGTTCTGCACGTAGGGCATGTAGGCCAGATACAAGGCGCTCTTGTCCTTGATCGTCAGCGTCAGCAAGCCTGGTTTGTTGATGCCGGACCTTGAACTCGGATCTTTGGCCATATCTCCCCGATAATCCTTGCGCTTGAATCCCGATTAATGCCTCAAGATGCGATGGCGACGCGTCGCGCGCGCGCCAACTGCCAGAGCAACTGCTCGAGCGCCAGCGAGCGGTTGATGTTACTCAATTGCAGTCGCCGCAATTCATAGGCGCCATCCAGCGCGCGCAGCAGCCCGGTCATATTCATCCCCGAAAGGGCTTCTGGCAAGTGCGCGCCACCGCACATTTTCTCTGATTGGTGGGGCCCTCGGGAAATCCAATCGATGCACGCTGTGAGCCAAGTCTCAAGGCAAGCCAGCCGCAGCTCGAAACTGCCGCCTCGCGCCCAGCGCTCGGCGATGCCGGGAATGTCCGCGCGACCGGCCGCTACGGTGCGCAGCGCCTCGAAGGTATCCGTAGCCAGGCGCTCGAGCTCAAGCGCATCACACTGCAGTGCCTCGAACGGGGCCTCGCCGAGCACATCCAGCACGATCGCCCATGGACCGGGCCCCTTGTGCCGCTCCAGCCAGGCCAGACTCAGCGCGCGCGAGGGCGCGACGATAGCCAACCGCTGGCAGCGACTGATGATCGTCGCAGGCAATCGCGAGGGCACGCTGGCTACCAGGATCAGCGTCACGCCCGACCTCGGCTCCTCGAGCGTTTTGAGCAGCGCATTGGCGGCGCTGGCATTCAGTGAGTCGGCCGGCGTGATCAAGACCGCGGTGGCGCCGCCCGCATGCGAGCTCAATGCGAGCTGCTCGTTGAGCTCACGCACCTGCTCGACGCGAATCTGCTTCGAATCCTCCAGCGGACTCAGCAGCATGAAATCCGGATGCTGCTCGCTCAGAAACTGCCGGCAGTCGCGGCACTGACCGCAGGGCGGCGAGCTCGCGCGGCACAACGCCAATTGCGCCGCGAACCGTGCGAGCCACTCCCCGCCTGCACCGCGCGCCCCATGGATCAACAGCGCCGTCGGGTAGCGGCTGGCGACACGCGCGCGGCGCAACTGCTCGAGCTGCGAGGCAAGCCAGGGCACGTCCATTGCAGGGTCAAAGCTCAATGCGCTCTCCGACTCAGCGCTGCAGCAGATCCGCTAGCGCCGCGAGGGCGCTCTCGGCCACGCCCTGCGGGCTCTGTGTCGCATCGATCAGGCGCACGCGTTGCGGCTCGGCGACCGCGAGCTCCAGATAACGCGCGCGCACGCGCTCGAAGAACCAGCGATCCTCATCCTCGAAACGATCGGCGCCTTCGCGCCGCGCGCGCGCGCGCGCGAGTCCCTGCTCGACCGGTAAATCCAGCAGCAGGGTGCGCTGCGGCCACAGTTCGCCATGCACCGCCTGAGCGAGGGACTCGATCAAGCGCGCATCGACGCCGCGGCCAGCTCCCTGGTAGGCGCGCGTGGCGTCGCTGTAACGATCGCAGATGACCCAGGTTCCCCGCTCGAGCGCCGGGCGAATCGTATTCTCGACGTGCAGCGAGCGCGCCGCAAACATCAGCAGTGTCTCGGCAACGGCCGTAATGCGCTCGGGCCCGCGCTCCAGCAGCAGCGTGCGCAGCCGTTCGGCCAGCGGTGAGCCGCCCGGCTCGCGCGTCACGAGTACCGACAGTCCGCGCGCTCGCAGCGCCGCCTCGAGCGTGCGTGCCAACATGGATTTACCCGCACCCTCGATCCCCTCGAGGCTGATAAAGCGCTCGTTCGGACTCATCGGCTGCCCTGCCCGGCCGCCGCCGGCGCAGGCGTGGGCTGCACGTGCGGGTGCGCCGGCACACCGAGCTTGTGCAGATAGGCGCGCAGTGCCAGGTCATGCTCGGCCAGCGTGGCGGAAAATTGATGCGAGCCATCGCCGTTGCCCGTGGCCACGAAATACAGCGCGTCGTTCGCGGCCGGATGCAGCGTCGCCTGCAGCGAGGCCGCCCCGGGCAGCGCGATTGGTGTTGGCGGCAAACCCGGGCGCGTATAGGTGTTATAGGGAGTGTCGGTCACGAGGTCGCGGGTGTGAATATCGCCATCATAGCCGGAGCCCAACCCATAGATAACGGTCGGATCGGACTGCAGCCGCATGCCATGATTCAGGCGATTGACAAAGACCGCCGCGACCTTGGCCCGTTCATCCTCGCGAGCGGTTTCCTTCTCGATGATTGAGGCCAGAATCAAGGCCTGCTCTGGATCGGTCAGCGGCAGGTCTGCGGCGCGCTGCGCCCAGGCCTGCTCGAGCTCGCGTTGCATGCGCTCATAAGCGAGCTCCAGAATCCTGCGATCGGTCGTGCCGGCGGCGAAGCGATATGTGTCGGGGAAAAATTGCCCCTCGGCGGCCTGGGCATCGTGACCCAGGGCGCGCATGAGCTGTGCGTCAGTCAGTCCGCGCAGCTCATGGACCAGATCGGGCTGTGCATCGAGCGCCTGGCGCAATTGAGCGAACGTCCAGCCCTCGACGATCGTGATTTGCTCGAGCACGACGCGCCCGGCAATGAACTGCTCGAGCACGGCACGCGCACTCGCGTGCGGGGCTATCTCATAGGCGCCGGCCTGCACGCGCGGTCGCTGCCGATGCAAGCGCAGGTACCACTGGATCATGCGAGCATGCGGCATGGCGCCCAGTCGCTGCAGATGCAGCAGGATGCTGCGCAGCGGCTCCCCGGGTTTGATCTCAATGCGTACCGGCACATTGCTGGCAGCGGGCCGATCCATTTGCCGATCCAGCTCGCGCGCAAACCACAGCCCGCCCGCACACAGGCCCAGGACAGCGATCAGCAGCTTAAGCCTCAGCATACACAGCGGCGCCTGTGGCGCTGTCAGGGGCTGCCGAAGCGACGAAAAACAAGCGTACCGTTGGTGCCACCGAAACCGAAGGAGTTGGAAACCGCGATCTCGATCTTCATGTTCCGGGCATGATTCGGCACGTAATCCAGGTCGCACTCCGGATCGGGGTTCTCATAGTTGGTGGTTGGGGGCGCCACCTGATCGCGGATCGCGAGCACGCAGAAGATCGCTTCCACGACCCCGGCGGCGCCGAGCAGATGACCCGTCATGGATTTGGTCGAGCTCACGGCCAGTCGCTTCGCATACTCGCCGAACACGCGCTTGATGGCGACGGTCTCAGCCCTGTCGCCCAGCGGCGTTGATGTCGCATGGGCGTTCAGATACTGCACTTGCTCCGGATTGATCCGCGCGTCGCGCAGCGCGTTAGCCATGGCCAGTCGAGCGCCATCTCCATCCTCGGGCGGGGCCGTGATGTGGTACGCATCGCCGCTCATGCCAAAGCCCGTGAGCTCCGCGTAGATGCGTGCGCCGCGCGCGCGGGCGTGTTCGAGCTCCTCGAGCACCATGGCGCCCCCGCCATCGCCGAGCACAAAGCCGTCGCGATCGCGATCCCAGGGGCGGCTCGCGCGCTGCGGGGCATCGTTGCGGGTAGATAGCGCCTTGGCCTGTCCGAAGCCGCCGACCCCGGTCGGCGTCGTGGCCATCTCGGAACCGCCCGCCAGAATCAGATCGGCATCACCATACTGGATCGCGCGCGCCCCCAGGCCTAAAGCGTGGGTCGATGTCGTGCACGCGGTCACCACGCCCAGATTCGGCCCACGCAGACCGTAGCGGATCGACAGGTGCCCCGAGATCATATTGATGATGGTCGAGGGAATGTAAAACGGGGAGATCTTGCGCGGATTGCGCCCGGACTCGAGGTAGGCCTGATACGTTGCCTCGATGGTCCAGAGCCCGCCGATGCCCGCACCGGTCACGACCCCGCAGCGGTCGCGATCCAGGCGCTCGAAATCAGCGCCCGAATCACTCACCGCCTGCACGCCGGCGGCGATGCCGTAGTGCATGAACTCATCCATGCGCCGTGCGTCCTTGGCCGACATGTACTGCTCGACCTCGAAACCGCGCACTGCGCCACCAAAGCGAGTCGGGAACGCCGAGACGTCAAAGCGCGTGATCGGTCCGATGCCGCTCTGACCCTTTAGTATCGCTGCCCAGGAGTCGGCCACCGTGGCCCCCAGGGGGCTCACCAGACCCAGGCCGGTGACGACGACTCGCCGACTACTCACGACGGGGCTGCAATCGGCAGTATCGCACGCGCTGAGCGCCTCGCCGATAAGATGAAACGATCAGGATTTGTTGCGTCGTTCGCCGATGTAATCGATCGCCTGCTGTACGGTCGTGATCTTCTCGGCGTCTTCGTCCGGAATCTCGATCTCGAATTCCTCCTCCAGCGCCATGACGAGCTCGACGGTATCGAGCGAATCAGCGCCCAGGTCATCGACGAACGAGGCGGCGTTGGTGACTTGCTCAGCCTTGACACCGAGCTGCTCGGCAACAATCGCCTTCACCTGTTGTTCAACAGTGCTCATCTTTTCGTAATCCTCATTTCGGTGACGACTCTCAGTTCCGCTGACCACGCCTGCAGCGGCGCGCCAAGTGGGCGGCGTATTGTAGGGGAACCCCCGCGCACCCGCCACATCGCGAGTATTTGATTAATCAACATATTTGGTGCATGAAGCCTGGGCCTTCAACCCATATACATCCCGCCGTTCACGTGCAGGGTCTGGCCGGTGATGTATCCGGCCGCGCGCGAGGCTAGAAATGCGACCGCATCGGCCACTTCCTCGGGGGCACCGAAGCGGCCAATGGGAATCTGCGTCAGGTAGGCTGCACGCTGCGGCCCGTTCAGCGCGCTCGTCATGTCGGTTCCGATGAAGCCAGGCGCCACGATATTGACCGTGATGTTGCGTGTAGCCACCTCGCGCGCCAACGCTTTGGTGAAGCCCACCAGGCCCGCCTTGGCGGCCGAATAGTGCACCTGCCCCGCGTTGCCGATGGAGCCCACGACCGAGCCGATGTTGATGATTCGTCCGTGACGCTCTTTGAGCATGCGTCTGAGGCAGGCCTTGGTCAGTCGAAAGACGGCCGACAGATTGATGTTCAGCGTCTGCTCCCAGTCATCGCTCTTCATTCGCAAAATCAAGGCGTCACGCGCAATGCCGGCATTGTTGACCAGGATCGTAGGCAGACCGGGTTCGGCGCCCATCCCGTCCACGAGTGCCTCTGTGGACGCGGGGTCGGCGGCACTCCACACCGCGCCGCGGCCGGCGATTCCTGCGGCCGCAAAGGCCTCAGTGATTTGGGCAGCCCCTTCGCTTGTGGTTGCCGTGCCAACGACTGTTGCTCCGGCGCCTCCGAGCGCCAGCGCGATGGCGCGACCGATGCCGCGTGAGGCCCCGGTAACCAAGGCGAGGTCCGAATCAAGCATGCGCGGTCGCCCTCGTGGCTGCCAGCGCCGCCGCCAGTGAGTCGGGGTCCTCGAGTGCAAAGCAGGCGCCCGCGCGATCGATGCGCCGGTTCAGGCTCGTGAGCACCTTGCCCGGGCCGCTTTCGAGCAGCGTCGATGCGCGCTGCAGCAGCGTCTGCACGGTCTGCGACCAGCGCACCGGGCTCGCGAGTTGTCGTACCAGTGTGGCGCGAATCTCGGCGGGCTCGTTGTGCTCCGCGGCGTCCACCGCGCTGATGTAGCGACAGCTCGGCGCTCGCAGCTCGATCTGCGCAAGGCGCGCCTCCAGTTGGCTGGCCGCCCCACGCATCAGGCTCGAATGCGCCGGTACGCTGATCGGCAGCATCTGCGCTCGCTTCGCGCCGCGATCCCTGGCGAGAGTCACAGCCCGCTCTACCGCAGCCGCATGACCGGCGATCACGACCTGGCCCGGAATGTTGTAATTGACCGCTTCGACCACCTCGCCTTGCGCAGATTCCAGGCAGACCTGCTCGATTTGTGCGTCATCCAGTCCGAGTATGGCCGCCATTGCGCCGACGCCGGCCGGAACGGCTTGCTGCATCGCCTGACCGCGAAAATGCACCAGTCGCACGGCGTCCTCGAACTGCAGCACCTCGGCACACACCAATGCGGCAAATTCCCCAAGACTGTGACCGGCAACGGCCGACCAGGCCGCCCCGCCCTCGCGACGCCAGATGCGGGCCGTGACCACGTCAGCCACCAACATCGCCGGCTGCGTAATTTCTGTGCTGTTGAGGCGTTGCGGGGGACCTTTGGCGACCAGCTCCCACAGATCAAAGCCCAGCGCTTGCGAGGCTTGGGCATAGGCCTCGCCCACCTCGGCATAGCGCGCCGCGAATGCGGCCAGCATGCCGACCGATTGCGAACCCTGACCTGGACAAACCAGCGCGATCGACATTCTGGCCCCGCCCGTCGCGTTAAAAAAGGCGCCGGATTATAGCGGCTTCGGCGTGCGCTGCGGCATGCGTGCGCTGATCAGGGCGCCGGTCAAGCCGCCCAGGGCACCGAACAGATGCCCATCAGGCACCAGCGGCAGATCGCCGGCGAATACGCTCGCGCCGCTGTGTTGCTCATAGATCAGCTTGACGATCAACAGCAATAGCAAGACGGCGCCCAACCCCTCACCGCGCCGATACAGGGCAGCTGCCCCAGCGGCCAGAGCGCCGTGCAGTACACCGGATGCCCCCAGATACCACTCGACCGCTGGACGCAGAAACCATAGCCCGGCATCGATCGCAAGGCCCGAACCCAGAAGTATCCCGACCCAACGGCGGGGCCGAAATTCGCGCGCCATCAGTATCCACAGCAGAGTCAGGCCGGCGCCGTTGAGCAGCGCGTGAGCCAGATTCAGGTGCACCCAATGCGCGCTCAGCAAGCGCCACCACTGCCCCTGAGCGAGTGCCTGACGCTCGTAGCACAGCGCGTCGCGTCCGCGTTGGCCGGTAGTGCACAGGGCGAGGATGACGCCCAACGATGCGAGCAGCGCGGCGCCGTAGTACCCGTCGCAATTCGCCGACCGGAACCAAGATTGTGAGCCGCCGTCAGTTCCTATGGTCTTCATTTGTTATGATCACGGGCCATATCAGGCACCTATCGAGCCCAGCCGCCATATCCCATGAGTATCCAGGTCGAGCCTAGCAAGTTGTCCATCAGGTCGTGCGCGCAGCGCGGCTTCACCCTCATCGAGATCATGGTCGTGGTCATCATCATCGGTCTGCTGGCAGCCGTGGTCGTGCCACAGTTTCTCGGGCGCGTGGATGATGCCCGCGTTGCAAAAGCCAAACAGGACATCCAGGCGCTCGACACCGCGCTGACCATGTACAAGCTCGACAATTTCGTTTTTCCAACCGCGGAAATGGGTCTGCAGGCTCTCGTCGTCAAGCCGAATGATCCCACGGTCACGCACTGGCGCTCGGGGGGCTATCTTAAGCGACTCAACAAGGATCCCTGGGGCAACGAGTACCAGTACCAGATTCCAGGCACGCACGGCGATTACGACCTGTTTTCGCTCGGTGCGGATGGCCAACCGGGCGGTCAAGGCATAAACGCCGACATCGGCAATTGGAATCTGGACAACTGAGTGCCTGGCGGCTGCTTCTATAGCGGCTCGAACTCCATGCAAGCGCTAACACGCGAGCCGCGACGGCAATGTGCCGCGCGGGGCTTCACGCTGCTCGAGCTCATGGTGGTCGTCGTGATCATCGGGATCGTCGTCATCGGCACGATCCTGAGCCTCGGCGCGACCGGTGCGGACAGCGGCCTGGAGCAGGAGCGGGACCGGTTGGCTGCTCTGATCGCTTACACGCGCGAGCGCGGCGCGATGCTGACGCTCGAATACGGCATCCGCTTCGGGCAGCACGGCTATCGCTTCACGTACTACGACAATCGTCTCGCGCAATGGGCCCCCGAGCGGGTCGATGACACGTTGCGACTGCGCCACCTGCCGAGTGGGCTGAGATTTCGCCTGCTGATCGAGGGCAAAGAGATCGTGCTGGACGACAAGGCACTGCAAATCGCTCCGGTGAGCGCCGCGCCTGCCACTACACTGCCCAGCGCCAATCCGAGCAGCTCCTCATCCAGCGGCGCCGCGTCGGGCACATTGAGCTTGGCGAATCTCTCGAACCTGCCGGCTACAGCGGGCACGCCCGGCACGTCCAGCAACTTGAGCTTATCCGCCAGCAACGGCGGCCTCAACTCGACAATCAACAACGACACACCGCAGATGCTGTTGTTCTCCAATGGTGATACGAATTCCTTCACGCTCACGATCGAGCGTGAGGCAGTTGGACGCAGCGCAACGCTGCAGAGCAGCGACGATGACACAGTGCGCGTTGGGGACATCATCCAGGTGAAGCCATGAACCGGCGAGCCGGGCGAAGCGGGCGAACCAACACAGGCGCGTGTGCTGGCGGTTTCACTTTGATCGAGGTGCTCGTAGCGCTGGTGATCGTCGCCTTCGGCATGGGCGCAGTGCTCTCGGCGTTGAGCACATCGGCCTTCAACGTGAGCGCCTTGCGCGATAAGACTCTGGCGCAATGGATCGCACTCAATCGGATCGCCGACACGCGGCTGAGCCTGCAGGTGCCCGCAAACGGCACTACGCAGGGAGACATCAAGAATTTTGGCAACGGCGACTGGCACTGGCAGCAGGACGTCATTGCACTGACTCAGATCCCCGGCCTGCTGCAGATCACCGTGAGCGTGGCGCGCAGTACTGCCGCGCTCCCCGGCACCACTACCGCGCCCAGCGCGACGACGGCTCCAAACTGGCTCGCGACAGTGGTTGGCTTTCGCGGCACGGGCCTGGCTACGGCCAGCGGCGAGGTCCCCGATTGGGGCGGGGCAGCATTCAGCGGGCCAAACAGCGGCAATAGCAACGGCGCGAGTGGCACTCCGGCTGGTAACGTGGCCAATCCCGGTGCCTCCACGACGCCGGCCACCCCCGCCACGCCCGCGACGCCGCCTGCGAATCCGAGCGGCGCGACCGGATTAGGCCCTGGCAGTCCCTGAGCAAGCATGAAACGGCGCGCTGGTTTCACACTGGTCGAGCTCCTGGTCGCACTGTTCATCACGGCGATAATGTTCACGATTGGGTATCGCGCGCTGGATCAGGCCTTTACCAGCCGCAAGCAACTCGAGGAGCAATCGGCCCGACTGATCGCCGTGCAGCAGGCCATGCGCGCGATCGAGCAGGATTTCGAACTGTTGCAGCCGCGCCCGGTGCGCAACCTGATCGGCGACGGCTATCTGCCAGCAGTATTGAGCGCACCGAACCTCGGCGGCTTAGCCGCACCTGGGGGTGCAACCAGTACGGTCATAGGCAGCACCACGACATTCATCAGCTCGAGCCCTACCTCGGGCAGTTCGGGCACCACGCTCGGCAACTCCAGCAGCACGTTGGGAAATTCCGGCAGCACCCTGGGAAGTTCCGGCAGCACGCTGGGCAACCCAGCTCTCAATGGGTCAATGGTGCCGCTGCTCACATTTACCCGCGGCGGCTGGACCAATCCCGCCGGGCTGCCTCGCTCCGAACTGCAGCGGGTCAGCTACTCCATCGAAAACGGCGCGCTGATGCGCTCCTACTCGATGGAACTGGATTCCACCGCGGCCGACGCGCCGATCAAGCGCAAGCTGGTCGATCGCGTGCGAAGTTTCACAGTGCGATTCATGGATGCCGGCCACCAATGGCAGACCCAGTGGCCACCGATCACAGCTGGCGCTCAGCAGAGTCTGACGCTACATATGCGTCCGGTGGCAATCGAGATCACTCTCGAACTGGAGGACTGGGGAATCTTGATGCGTCACATCGAAGTGCCGGGATGAGCCAGCCTCGCGCACGGCTTTCACAGCGTGGTGTCGCGCTCATCACGGCGATCGTGCTGGTAGCGATTGCGGCGGTGCTCGCCACGGCGATCGCCTTTTCCAGCATCATGTCAGCCCGGCGCGCGAGTACGATGTTCGGCGCCGATCAAAGCCTGCTCGCGGCCGAAGGCGCTGAGGCAATGGCGGCGTATGTGCTCAAACAATCCATTTCCAGCAGCACATCGGGCACGAGCGCAACTTCGGGCACAACCGGTACGTCCAGCACCGCTAATGCTTCCGCTACGCCCGCAACCTCAGGCACGACAGCCACCACGGGCGCAACGAGCACCACCGGCGCAACGAGCACGACGGGGACGGATGCGCTCAATCAGCCCTGGGCACAGAGCTATGGTCCGTTCGAGCTGATTCCCGGCGTGCTGCTCGAGTTCGCTCAGCTCGAGGATGAGCAGAGCAAATTCAACCTCAATAATCTCGCCGATGGCGGAAGCACCGATGCGACATCGGTCACCGAGTTCCAGCAGTTACTCACCCTGCTCGGACTGGAGACGAAGTGGGCCCCGTTAATCGCCGACTGGATCGACAGCGACGATCAGCCGAATTTTCCCGACGGCGCAGAGGATAGCGTCTACCTCGCACAGACGCCGCAATATCGCACTGCCAATCAACCGATCACGAGCATCTCGGAGCTCCTGGCGCTGCCTGGCTTCGGCCGTGAGCGCTACAATCGCCTCGCGCCTTACATCACCGCGCTGCCCGCCGGAACGCAGATCAACGTGTGCACGGCATCGGGCGTGCTGCTCGATGCGATCAGCGGCAAGACCGAATACAGCACGGACCCGCAGCAACTGCTGGCGCAGCGGCAGCTAGAGGGTTGCTTCCCGACATTGAGTGTTTATCAGAGCAGCATGAGCCAGCAGCAGCAAAATCTTGCCGCCGGACGACTCGGACAGAGCACATCGTATTTTCGACTGCGTACATTCATCACTATTGGCACTGCTCGATTCAGCTTGTACAGTCTGTTGCAGCGCGACGGCGCGGCACAGATACACGTCATACTCAGAACTTTTGGTACGGAATGATCACGTCCGAATGGCTCATCATGCAGCTGCCGCGCGACGCCGGAGGCGCCGGCGTGTGGATGCTTGCCGGCGCTCACGGCCAGGCGCTGAGCGCGCCTGAGACGGGAACGCTCGCGCAAGTCGGCGCCCAGGGCGCCGGCCGACGCATAGGCGTCATCGTCCCCAACGGCGATGTACTGCTGACCGAGGTGGAGTTACCGCTCAAGAGCGCCGTGCGCGCCCAGCAGGTGGTCGCCTATGCACTCGAGGAGCAGCTCGCGGCCGATATCGAGACGCTGCACTTTGCCCTCGGCGAGCGCGATGCGGCCAGCGGACGAACTGCAGTAGCGGTCGTGACGCGAGCGCTCATGAGCCGATGGCTGCAGGAGCTCGATGCCGCCGGCATAGTCGCGATGGCCCTGTGCGCCGAGTCATCGTTATTGCCGGAGAACCCCGGGCACACGGTCCTGATGCTCGCTGCCGACTCGCTCTCGGTGCGCCGTGCGGGCCAGCATCCCCAGACCGTGCCGGCGGACGATATCGGCGCAGCACTCGAGTCTGTGCTCGAGCCCGGATTGGCGAGCGAGCATCTCATTCTCTACGCCTCCCCGCAGGATTGGCAGCGACGCTCGCGCGAGGTCGAGGCGCTGCGGGATCGCTGCGCCAGCCTCAAGGTGCAGTTGCTTAATTCCGGCTCGCTGCCGCTGCTCGCGCCCCAACTGGTCAAGGGCGGGTTCATCAATCTGCTCAGTGGGGAGTTCGCTCCGAAGAGTACTTTCGGCAGCGGCTGGCAGCGCTGGCGC
>JBEKUL010000015.1:0-33316 GCA_049515055.1 Steroidobacteraceae bacterium
CGATTCCGCGCCGCGTGAGCCTGGGCGTGCGCGAGCTCTACGCGTTACAGCCGCGGCTCGAGCAGCCACGCGGCAAGCGCGCCTTACGCCTGCTCGAGCAACCTCGTTTTCGCGCCGCCTTTGATCTGTTGGCTCTGCGTGCGCAATTTGGCCTCGCGCCGCCGCAGATGGCTGCCTGGTGGACGCGATTGCAGGACGCGGCGCCCGCCGAGCGCCTGGCGATGATGGATTCGATTGCCAAGCCGCCTCGGGGCAAGCCGACGGCCACGGGCACGGCGCTCGAGGCCGAGCACAGGCAAGCCCTCGAGGCGGATGGCGATGACGCTGAGGCGGACGCCGCGGTCGCGGGTGAGACGGCTGCGCCCGGCACGCGCCGCCGGCGCCGTCGACGCCGCTATCGGGGCAGCGCTTGAATGCTGTGGCGCCCGGCTTACGTCGGTCTCGGCAGCAACCTTGATGAACCCGCGATGCAGATTCAACGCGCGCTCTCGGCAATGGCACAGCTGCCGCGCACGCAACTGCGAGTGCGCTCTTCGCTCTACGGCTCAAGACCGATGGGTCCGGTGCCACAGCCGGATTACGTCAACGCCGCGGCGGGATTGCTGACGCAGCTCGAGGCCACGGAATTGTTCGGCGAACTGCGTAGGCTCGAACGCGATCTGGGCCGCATCCGCACCGCGCAGCGCTGGGGAGCGCGCCGTATTGATCTGGACCTGCTGCTGTATGGGCAGCTGCGCCTCGCTGGCCCCGAACTGCAGCTGCCGCATCCCGGGCTCACGCTGCGCAACTTCGTTTTGTACCCCTTGAACGAGCTCGCCCCGCAGCTGCAGGTGCCCGGCTGCGCTCGCATCGCCGAGCTGGCCGCGCGCGTCAGCCCCGAGGGTATTTGGCGCCTGCCGTGCGACAGCCACCCGTTATGAGCCCGGCACCGCTGCTGCGCCGCTTTATCGCGCTCGAGGGGCCGATAGGGGTTGGCAAGACGAGCCTTGCCGGCAAGCTTGCCGCCACGCTGGGAGCGGAGCTCGTGCTCGAGCGCGCTGAGGAGAATCCGTTCCTGGAGCGTTTCTACCGCAATCCGCGCGCCGGCGCGCTGCCAGCGCAACTGTATTTCCTGTTCCAGCGCGCGCAGCAGCTCGCCGCGCTCAGGCAGCAGGATCTGTTCGCACCGTTGCGTATCGCGGATTATCTGATTGACAAGGACAGGCTGTTCGCACGCACAACACTCGACGATGAGGAATATCGCCTGTACGAACAGGTCTACAGCAAGCTCGCCATCGAGGCGCCCAAGCCGGATCTGGTCATTTATCTGCAGGCGCCGGTCGACGTACTGCTCGAGCGCATTGGACGCCGCGCCATTGCGTACGAGCAATTCATTGATCGCGGCTACCTGGAGCGTCTGCACGCCGCCTATGCGCGCTTCTTTCACGAATATGAGGCCGCCCCGCTGCTGATCGTCAACGCCGCGGCGATCGATCCTATCAACAGTGAGGCCGATTTTGCCGAGCTGCTCGCGGCCATTGCCCGCATGCGCCGCGGCCGCCTTTACTACAATCCACTGCGTCATGGGGCGCTTTGAGTCTCACGCGCCTGCCCAAGCGGTGCGGTTGCGCGCGGCTGCCAACTACTTCATTCTGATCCGCTATGTACACGCAGCTGCAATCGCGTGATTCCGCGCGACCGCCTGTCACACTGAGTACGCTCGCGCAGATGAAGGCGCGCGGCGAGAAGATCGCCTGTCTGACGGCTTATGACGCCAGCTTCGCAGCGCTGCTGGATGGCGCCGGCGTCGATGTCGTGCTGGTCGGGGACTCGCTGGGCATGGTCATCCAGGGTCATGACACTACGGTGTCGGTAACGATGGATCAGATGGTGTATCACTGTGCCGCGGCCGCCCGCGGGATACAACGAGCTTTCCTCATGGCTGATCTGCCGTTCATGAGCTATCACTCGCGCGATCTTGCGCTGTCGAATTCCGTTCGGCTCATGCAGGAAGGCGGCGCACGCATGATCAAGCTCGAGAGCGGCAAGGGACAGCTCGAGATCGTGCAATACCTCGCCGACCACGACATCGCGGTTTGTGCGCATCTGGGTCTGAAGCCGCAGTCGGTGCACAAGACGGGCGGCTTTCGGGTTCAGGGCCGGGACGTGGAGGCCGCACAGCGCATGCTCGAGGATGCCGTCGCGCTCGAGTCGGTTGGCGCGGATCTGGTGTTGCTCGAGTGCATACCTTCAGAGCTGGGGCGCACGATTACAAAGGCTCTCAAAGTGCCCGTGATCGGCATCGGCGCCGGAGCGGCCACCGACGGGCAGATCCTGGTGCTCTACGACATTCTCGACATCACCGCGGGGCGCAAGCCGCGTTTTGTGCGCAATTTCATGGCTGACAGCGCCTCGCCGCAGGAGGCGGTGCTGCGTTACGTAACGGACGTCAAGTCCGGGGCATACCCCGCCGCTGAGCACGGCTTCTGAGCTCTTGGATCGGCCATAGAAACGGTCAGTACGATCGAGGCCGTGCGCGCGCACGTGCGCGCCTGGCGCTCGAAGGGACAGCGCGTCGGCTTCGTGCCGACAATGGGGAACCTGCACGCGGGCCATTTGAGTCTGCTGGCTGCCGCGCGCTACCGGGCCGATCGGGTCATCGCCAGCATTTTTGTCAATCCACTGCAGTTCGGACCCCACGAAGACTTTGCGCGCTATCCGCGCACACCGGTAGAGGACGAGCGGCTGCTCGCCGAGGCACAGTGCGATCTGCTGTTTACTCCGGGCGTATTGGAGATTTATCCGGACGGTGGTACGCAGCCCACGCTGGTGAGCGTGCGCGGCTTGTCGGAGATCCTCTGCGGCCAGTTCCGGCCCGGACATTTCGATGGCGTCGTGACCGTGGTGGCCAAGTTGTTCGGCATCGTCGCACCCGACGTGTCGGTATTCGGCGAGAAGGATTATCAGCAGTTTCTGCTGATCCGGCGCATGACGCTCGATCTGGCGCTGCCCGTTGAGGTCATCGGCGCACCGACGGTGCGTGCGAACGATGGGCTCGCGTTGAGCTCGCGCAACCGCTACCTGACGAGCGCCGAGCGAGTCCGCGCTCCCGCGATCTATCAGGCGCTGCGTGCAGCGGTGCTCCGTATCGACGCGGGCGATCGCGATTACGAGGCGATTGAGTCTGCCGGGCGCGAGGCGCTGGAGCGCGCGCAGATGGCTCCGGATTATTTCTCAATCCGCAGCGCCGCGGATCTGTCCGCGCCGGCCGACGCCTGCGACCTGATCGTGCTCACGGCCGCGCGCCTGGGGCGCTCCCGGCTCATCGATAATCTGCGCGCGAGCCGCAGCTGACGCGCGCTATCCCGGCGTCGTGGCGGCGCGCTGCTCCTGGACTCGCAGCGCCCATTGCACGTGCTCGCGCACCAGCGCGGAAGGATCTTGCAGACGCGAGCGCAGCGCATCCAGTACGGCGCTGCTGCGCGGTGCATTGCCCAGAGCCACCGCGATGTTGCGCAGCCAGCGCCCGTAGCCGATGCGATAAATGGCCGAGCCGCGCATGCGCTGCTCGAAATCCTCGGCACTCCAGCCGAACAGCGTCGTGAGCCGCGGCGCATCGAGACCGTGACGTACGCGAAAATCGGGGTGCGCCGCCGCACGCGCAAACTTGTTCCAGGGACACACGAGCTGGCAGTCATCGCAGCCATAGATGCGGTTGCCCAGCGCCGGGCGCAGTGCCTCGGGAATCGGGCCATCCAGCTCGATGGTCAGGTATGAGATGCAGCGGCGCGCATCGAGCTGGAAGGGCGCCACGATGGCGCCGGTGGGGCAGGCCGGGATGCAGGCCGAGCAGCTGCCGCAGTGGGCGCGGGCTGGCGCGTCGATGGGCAGCGGCAGGTCGGTATAGATTTCGCCTAAAAAAAACCACGATCCAGTCTCGCGCGCAATCAGGTTGGTATGTTTGCCGATCCAGCCGAGCCCGGCATTGCGGGCCAGTGCCTTCTCGAGCACCGGGGCACTGTCAGCGAAGACGCGATAGCCGTGCGGACCGGCCAGGCGCGCGATCGATTCGGCCAGCACGCGCAACGCCTTGCGCATGACCTTGTGATAGTCGCGGCCCAGCGCGTAGCGCGAGATGTAGGCCAATTCGGGCTCGGCCAGCACGCGCTCGGCCGCGCTGGCGTGGGCGGGCCAGTAATTCATGCGCGCGGAGATGACCCGTACCGTGCCCGGTAGCAACAGTGCCGGGCGGCTGCGCCGCCGGCCGTGTCGTGCCATGTAGTGCATGTGGCCATGCCAGCCGCGTGCGAGCCACGCCTCCAGGCGCCGCTCATCGGCAGTGAGTTCCACATCGGCGACGCCGATCGCATCGAAGCCGAGCTCACGCGCGGCCGCTGCGATCGCGCTGCGCAGCCCCGCCATCCCCGGTGTCAATGCAGCCGCACCGGCCTCGCTTGTCCGCATGATGACCTCGCAACGCTCAGTATAATCGCTGCATGTCTTCCGCCAGTGCGCTGTATTCGACCGCGCAGGTACGCGCCATGGATGCCTATGCGATTGCGCAAGGCGTCGAGAGCTACACGCTCATGAAGCGCGCGGGCGAGGCTGCATTGCGCGTGCTGCGCAGCCGCTGGCCCAGGGCGCTGCGCATCACAGTCGTCGCCGGCGGCGGCAACAACGGCGGGGATGGTTACGTGCTGGCGCGCTTCGCACAGGCCGCAGGCATGTCGGCCACGGTGCTCGCGCTCGTGCCGCCGCAACTGCTGCGCGCAGATGCGCTGCGGGCGTGCGAGGATTTTCGCGCCAGCGGCGGTCGCATCGCCGGCTACGAGCCGGCGCTGCTCGGCGCCGCCGATGTGATCGTGGATGCCTTGCTCGGCACAGGATTGACCGCGACCGTGCGCGCCGATCTGGCGCAGGCCATCCACGACATCAATGCCTGCGACCGCCCGGTATTTGCGTTGGACGTGCCTTCGGGACTGAACGCCGACAGCGGTGCGGTCATGGGTGCGGCCATCTTCGCCGATTGCACGATCAGTTTTGTGGCCCTGAAGGCCGGCCTGTTTCTCGGCAGCGGGCCCGAGCATGCGGGACGCCTCTCGTTCGATGATCTGGCGGTGTCCCCGCCGGATGAGCCGCGCTTTCGACCCGTGCTCGAGCGGCTCGCCGAGGGCGAGATCGCGCGCGCACTGCCAGCGCGCCGGCGCGATGCCAACAAGGGCGATTTTGGCCGCGTGCTCATCGTTGGCGGCGCCCCCGGCATGCCGGGGGCGGCGCGGCTGGCCGGCGAGAGCTGCCTGCGCGTTGGCGCGGGCCTCGTGACCGTGGCAACGGCCCGCGAGAATCTCACCGCGGTGGTGGCCGGCAGGCCTGAGCTGATCGTCTACGGGCTGGAGGAGGCTGCGGCTCTCGAGCCGTTGTTGCAGCGATCCGATGTTGTCGCAGTCGGACCGGGCCTGGGTCAATCGTCCTGGTCCCAAACACTGGTGGATCTGGTGTTCGCAAGCGGCAAGCCTCTGGTCATCGATGCCGATGCGCTGAACCTTCTGGCGCTGAGCGGCCGGCCGGCGCCGGCGCATTCAGTGCTCACTCCGCACCCGGGCGAGGCCGGCAGGCTGCTCGGCAGCTCGGCCGCGGCGGTTCAGTCCGATCGCATGGCGGCGCTGCAGGCGCTGCAGGCACGCAATCCCGGATCGGTGATCGTGCTCAAAGGTGCGGGCACGCTGCTCAGCGCCGCCGGCGAGGTGCCCGCGATCTGCGAGCGCGGTAATCCGGCAATGGCCGCCCCCGGTATGGGCGATGTACTCACCGGCGCGATCGCCGGCATTCTCGCGCAATGCTGTGATCCGTGGCGTGCGGCGCGCGCCGCGGTGCTTGCCCACGCGCTCGCTGGCGATGACCTGGCGCGCGAGTACAGTCGCGGAATCCTGGCGCTCGAACTGGCTGAAGCCATGAGCCGCTGGGTCAATCGGTGAGCGCACCCGCGACGCGCCTGAGCCGTCGGTGGCCGCTGGCCGATGCCGCACAGACCCAGCAGCTGGGTGCAGCGCTGGCGCGCGCTTGTCCGTGGCCCGCCGCCGAAGCACTCTTGTTGTTTCTTTCGGGCGAGCTGGGGGCGGGCAAGACGACACTGGCGGCCGCATTGCTCGATGCGCTCGGCGTACCCGAGACGATTCGCAGTCCAAGTTTTTCATTGATCGAGATCTACGCGCTGCGCAGCGGCGTGGCCGTACACGTGGACTGCTACCGGCTGGCCGATGCGCGCGAGCTCGAGCAGCTGGGGCTGCGCGAGTACTTTACGGCCAACACGCTGATGCTGATTGAATGGCCCGAGCAGGCCGCCTCGGCACTGCCGCAGCCCGATCTCGCATTGCACCTGGCCTTCGCCGGGGCTGGCCGCATCTGTACCGTCAGCGCCCGCAGCAGCGCAGGCGAGAGCTGGCTCGGGCAGCTCGAGCAGCAACTGATCATGTCAGATGTGAATAGAGATTAGTTGCGTATCCTACTGAAAGCTTGAAATATTTTTCTATCAGGAATAGATTCCGATCCGGCTTGCGCAACGAGTAGCTTGTGCCGATGAGTCGACTGACGACCCTTGCGTCCCCCAGAGCGCGGCGCGTGCCGCGCACCTTGGCGCTGAGCACGCTGCTCGTGAGTGCGCTGGCCAGCGCCGCCAGCCCGGGTGCCCAGCCGGTTCGACTGTCACGCATCACGCTCGAGCAGCGCGCGGACCATACGGTGCTCACGCTCGCGCTGTCACGGCCGCTCGCGCCGCATGTATTTCGTCTGCATGACCCGGAACGCCTCGTCATCGATCTGCCCGGCACGCAGCGCGAGGGCCCTTTACCGACGGTGCCTGGAGGTATCGTCACGGCAATGCGCTCGGGCCGACCCGATGCGCGCGATCTGCGCCTCGTGCTCGAGTTGGCCTCGGCGCAGGCCTTGCTGCTGCAGCAGAGCTCGCAACCCGATGCCTGGCAACTGCGTATCGCACCGCTCACGTCAGCGGCGGCGACGATGCGCCCCGCACCGGCGCCCGAGCCGGCAGCGGCTGCGGCTGAGCGCAGCCAGCCGATACAGGGCGTGCGGGCGGCGCACGCGCCTTCGGGCGCTGAGCGCGCCGTGATCATCGCGGTCGACGCCGGGCACGGTGGCAGTGATCCGGGTGCGACTGGACCGAGCGGGACTCATGAGAAAGATGTAACTCTGGCGATCGCCCGGGCACTGGCGCTGCGCATCGATCAGGAGCCCGGCATGCGCGCGATGCTGACGCGCGATGGGGACTACTTCGTGGCTCTGCGCGATCGGATCGAGCGGGCTCGCCGCGCGCGCGCCGATATGTTCATCTCAATTCATGCCGATGCCATCCATGATCGCCAGATCTCCGGCTCCTCGGTGTACGTGCTGTCTGAGCGCGGCGCTTCGAGCGAAGCTGCGCGCACGCTGGCTGATGAAGAGAACGCGGCGGACCTCAAGGGCGGGATTTCTTTATCCGATCAGACCCCGGATCTGCGCTCGGTCCTGCTGAATCTGTCCCAGAGTGCGAGCATCGGCGAGAGCTCGGAGGCCGCCGATCGGGTGCTCAGCGCGCTAGACAGTGTCGGCGCGGTGCGCAAGCATGAGGTGCAGCAGGCCGCCTTCGTCGTGCTCAAGTCGCCCGATATTCCATCCATGCTGGTTGAGACCGCCTACATCTCCAACCCGGCCGAGGAGCGCTCGCTGCGCACGACGGCGCAGCAGCAGCACCTGGCCGAGGCGGTGTTCGACGGCATCAGAGATTTCTTCCGCCGATATCCGCCCGAGGGTAGCCGCTACGCGCGCACGCGCGAGCCGGCCAGCGCGGTCCCGACGCAACTGCAGGGCAGCGGGCTCTAGCGCAGCGGCGCATGGTGCGCGTGGTGCGCGTGTACACTGCGCACTTTCAGCCTCGGGGCCGGCATGCCGATCCGGGTCCTTCCGCCTAATCTGATTGATCAGATCGCCGCTGGCGAGGTCATCGAGCGGCCTGCCTCGGTGGTCAAGGAATTGTTTGAAAACGCGCTCGACGCGGGCGCGCGCCACATCGATATCGAGATCGAGCGGGCAGGCCTCGGATTGATTCGCGTGCGCGACGATGGCTGCGGCCTGAGCCCCGAGGAGCTGCCGCTTGCACTCGCGCGCCACGCGACCAGCAAGATCGCGACGCTCGAGGATCTCGAGAGCATCGCGAGTTTCGGCTTTCGCGGCGAGGCGCTGCCCTCGATTGCCTCCGTCGCGCGGCTGCGCATGGTCTCGCGCCGCGCCGAGCTCGAGCAGGCTTGGGAGCTCGCCAGCGATGGCGGCGTACAAAGCGCCCTGAAGCCCGCGGCTCATCCGGCCGGAACGAGCGTGGAGGTGCGCGATCTGTTCTACAACGTACCGGCGCGGCGCAAGTTCGCGCGCACGCCGGCTACCGAATTCGGCCATATCCTGCGTCAGGTCGAGCGCCTGGGACTGGGCAACCACTCGGTGGCGGTGCGGCTGCGGCATAACGGCCGCGAGATCCTGAACCTGCCGGCCGCACTGGATAGCATTGCGATCGCGCAACGGCTGGATCGTATCGTCGGCGCGGATTTTCGCGCCCTGGCCATGCCACTGGCGCCCACGGCCGGCCCGTTGTGCCTCTCGGGCTGGCTCGGGCTGCCCACCGCCTCGCGCGCGCAACCGGATCTGCAATTCTGGTTCGTCAACGGCCGCGCGGTGCGCGATCGACTGCTCGGCAATGCGGTGCGGCTCGGCTTCAGAGATGTGCTCTACCACGGTCGTCATCCGAGCTACGTGCTCTACCTGACGCTCGATCCGCGCCAGATCGATGTCAACGCGCATCCGAGCAAGCTCGAGTTGCGCTTTCGTGACAGCCGCGCGGTGCACGAGTACGTGTTTCGCAGCATCGAACGTGCGCTCGCAGCGACCAAACCGACATCCGAGGCGCCGCCGAGGGCCGTTGAGCTCGGGCAGCCCGGCGCACAGGCGCTGCACCGCGCCGAGCCGATGCTCGGCTTCGCTGCCGTCCTGGACGCGGGGGCTGCATGGCGCATAGGGGAGGGGGCCCAGGCGCGCGGCAGTTTTGCGGCAGTCCAGGCGCTGTGGGGTGCGGCGAGCGAACAGCAACCGCAGCCCCTCGGCGTGCCGATCGCGCAATTGCACGGTCTGTACATCCTGGCGCAGAACAGCGATGGCTTGATCGTGATCGACACACACGCGGCCCACGAGCGCGTGCTCTACGAGCAGCTCAAGTCTCAATACGACGCGGCCTCGCCGGTGGCCCAGCGCCTGCTCGAGCCCTTGTGTGTGACCGCCGCGGAACACGAAATCGAGGCGCTGCTGGCCGAGCGCGGCGAGCTCGAGCGGCTCGGGTTTGAGCTCGGGCGCTTCGGCCCCGAGAGCCTGGCCGTGCGCGGCGTACCGGTGCTGCTCTCAGCCACCGACGTGACGGGCCTGCTCGCGCAACTGGCGCGCGAGCTTGCCGGGGGCGAAGGCGCACCGCACCTGGACGCCGCGGCGCATCGCATTCTGGGCAGCATCGCCTGTCGGGCTGCAATCCGCGGCCAACGCGTGCTGAGCCTCACCGAAATGGATGCATTGCTGCGCCAGATGGAGCAGACCGATCGCTCCAGTCAGTGCAACCATGGACGGCCGACCTGGATGCGCCTGTCGCTGCGTGAGATCGATCAGTTGTTCCTGCGGGGGCGCTGATGCGGGCGGCGGCGGCGCCGCTGCTGGTGGTATTGACCGGACCGACTGGCAGCGGCAAGAGCGAGTATGCGCTGCAGCTCGTGCAGCGCCTTGCCGCCTGGCGAGCGCTCGAGATCGTGAGCGTCGATTCGGCGCAGGTCTATCGCGGTATGGATATCGGCACCGCGAAGCCCGAGCGCGCCACGCGCGAGCGCGTGCCGCACCACCTGATCGATATCCGTGATCCCGCGCAGGCTTATTCAGCGGGCGAATTTGTGCGCGATGCCCATGCGGCGATCGCGGCGATCCACGCGCGCGGCGCGCTGCCCTTGCTGGTGGGCGGCACGATGCTGTATCTGCGCGCGCTACGCGATGGGCTGGCGAGCCTGCCGGCCGCATCGACCGAAATTCGGCGCGAACTGGATGCGCTCGCGGCCGAGCGCGGCTGGCCGGCCATGCACGAGCAATTGCGCAGGCTTGATCCGCAGGCCGCCGCGCGCATTGCGCCGCAGGACAGCCAGCGCATCCAGCGTGCGCTCGAAGTGCAGCGGCTGACGGGCGTGCCGATCTCGCGCTGGCATGATCGTACCGAAGCCAGCCGCGATGCTTACCGCTGGCTGCGCTTTGCATTGTGGCCGGGCTCGCGCGCGCAGATGCGGGACGGCCTGGAGAGGCGGTTTGCGGCGATGCTGCGCGCCGGCCTGGTCGATGAAGTGCGCCAGCTCTACGAGCGCGGGGATCTGACGCCGCAACATCCCTCGATGCGGGCGGTGGGGTACCGGCAACTGTGGCAATACTGTGCCAATCAACTGAGCCTGCAGCAGGCTTCGAGCGCTGCGGTCAACGCTACGGCGCAGTTGGCCAAGCGCCAGCTCACGTGGCTGCGTCGCGACCCTGAACTGCGCGTGCTGCCCGAGGCCTCTGTCGGCGTATCGGAAGAGGTCACTGCGGCTATAGTTGAGGCTGCCCGCGCATGACCGTTGGGATTGGGGGTGTTAGAATCGCTGACGCCGCTGTGACAAGTCCCCATTGGAGTGCCCCGAAGGCGGCCGTCCACGCCGGTTTCAAATAGCTGACTCTAAACGGAACCGGTTGAACAATAAGGAGAAACTTATGGCCAAGGGCCAATCTTTACAAGATCCTTTTCTGAACGCATTACGCAAAGAGCACGTTCCGGTTTCGATTTATCTGGTCAACGGCATTAAGCTGCAGGGCCAGATTGACTCGTTTGATCAGTTCGTGGTGTTGCTCAAGAATACCGTCAGCCAAATGGTCTACAAGCATGCGATCTCCACCGTGGTTCCGGCGCGCGCCGTGCGCCTGAGCGTCGAGGAGGGCGCAGCAGCGGAGTCTGCGGCTGACTGATGCGACCCAACGGATGGCGGCATGATTGAGCGCTCGCGCGCCGCCGAGCGCGCCGTGCTTGTACGCCTCGGATTGGGGGCGGCCGTCAAACCCGGTGATCTGGAGGAATTCGAACAACTGGCCCTCTCGGCCGGCGCGCACCCCGTAGCGACGATCACAGGTCGGCGCGAGCGGCCCGACTCGCGCTACTTTGTTGGCACCGGCAAGGCGCAGGAAATCGCCAGCACGGCCCAGGCACTGCAGGCCGAGCTCATCCTCGTGGATCACCCGCTTTCGGCCAGCCAGCAGCGCAACCTCGAGCAACTCAGCGGCTTGCGTGTGCTCGATCGCAGTGGCTTGATCCTGGACATCTTTGCCCAGCGCGCGCGCAGCTTCGAGGGCAAGCTGGAGGTCGAGCTGGCACAGCTGCGGCATCTGGCCAGTCGGCTCGTGCGCGGCTGGACGCATCTGGAGCGGCAGAAGGGCGGCATCGGATTGCGTGGACCCGGCGAGACCCAGCTCGAGACCGACCGACGTCTGCTGTCTGCGCGCGTGCGCTCGCTGTCGCGGCGCCTCGAGCGTCTCAAGCAGCAGCGCGACACCGGCCGCAACGCCCGCGCCGCCATACCGGTGCCTGCGGTGGCGCTGGTCGGCTACACCAATGCCGGCAAATCGACGCTGTTTCAGGCGCTGACTGGCAGCGAGGTTTATATCGCCGATCAGTTGTTTGCCACGCTCGATCCGACCGTGCGCAGGCTGCGCCTGCCTGGGGGCGCCCCGGTAGTGCTGGCCGACACCGTTGGGTTCATACGCGAATTGCCGCACGAGCTGGTAGCCGCCTTTCAGTCCACGCTGCAGGAGGCGCGCAGCGCGCAGTTGCTGCTGCACGTGGTCGATGCGAGTGATCCCAGCCGTGATGAGCACATCGAGCAGGTGGACTCGGTGCTGCGCGAGATTGGCGCGGGCGAGATCCCGCAGTTGCGCGTATTCAACAAGATCGATCGGCTCGGCGTGAGCGCGCGGCTCGAGCGCAACGGCGAGGGCGAGCCTGCGGCCGTCTGGATCGCCGCCGCCCAAGGCAGCGGGCTGGATCTGCTGCGCGATGCGATCGCCGAGCGCCTGCAGCTGCGCGTGCAGCGTTTGTGGATGCATCTGCCGGCGAACTCGGGCGCATGGCGAGCGCGTCTGTATGCCGCACGCGTGGTGCGTGATGAGCGCTCGCTCGAGGACGGCGCGGTGGAGCTGCTCGTCGATTTGCCCGCCGCGGAGCTGATTACCTGGGCTGCGTTGCCCGGGGTACAATTGCTCGAGCCTCAACCGTTGCCCGGTGAACTGACACGCGGCTCGGTGGAGCCCTACCTGGGCAGTGCGCGCCAGCCGGCCGCCGCGATCGTGGGGCGCTGAGCGCACCGACAACTGCAGCAAACACGGCTTCCTCGATATGGCATGGAATCAACCCGGCGAGGACCAGCAACGACCGGCGCCGCGGGGAGCCCCCGACAACAATTCGCTCGATGAGCTGCTGCGCCGCTTGCAGCGCCAGGTACAGCGTCTGTGGCGTCCCGGCAGCGGCCGCGGCACCGCGGCGCTGGGTCTTGCGCTGCTGATCGTCGCGCTGTGGCTGGCCAGCGGTTACTACCAGATCGGCGCGAACGAGCGTGGCGTTGTGCAGCGCTTGGGCCGCTACGTCGCCACCGAGCAACCCGGGCAGGGCTGGCACTGGCCCTGGCCCATCGAGACCGTGACGAAGCTGGATGTCGCAGCTATCGACGGTGTGAACTCCAAGGCCCTGATGCTGACTTCGGACCAGGGCTTGATCGATATCAGCTGGTCCGTGCAGTACCGCATCGCCAACCCGCAGCAATTCTTGTTTGAAGTGCACGAGCCCGAAGCGAGCTTGCGCCAGGTGAGCGAAACCGTCATACGCGAGATGGTCGGCGCCAACTCGCTCGCGGCGCTCACCGATGGCGTGGCCCGTTCGCGCATCAGCGCCGAGGCACGCGCGCGCATACAGCAGGGTCTGGACGCCTATGCCGCCGGCATTGCCGTCACGAGCGTTGGGCTGACCGACGTGCAGTTGCCCGATGCGGTGTTGGCCTCCCAGCGCGAGGCCACCAAGGCCGCTGAGGAGCGTCAGCGCGTCGTGGCCGAAGCGCAGGCGTACGCAAGCGATATTCTGCCCAAGGCGCAGAGCCTGGCGCAGCGACAACTGACCGACGCGCAGATCTACGCAACGCAGACCGTGGCGGCGGCGGATGGGGAGGCGCAGCGCTTCACGCAGCTCGCGCTGGCCTATGCGCGCGCGCCCGAGGTTACGCGCAGCCGCATGTATCTGGAGACCATGGAAGGCATCCTTTCACATGCGCACAAAATCTTCATCGACACCAAGGCCGGCAACGGCAACATGATCTACATTCCGCTCGACAAGCTCGCCGAGGCGATGCGCGCTGGCGCGCCGCCAGCGGCGCCGGCCGCAGCGCCAGCCGCAACCGGCGCGAGCGCGGCTGCTGCGCCGGGTAGCGACGCAGCTGCAGCCGAAGACTCGCGCAACCGCGAGCGGCCGGAGCGCTGATGGACACGCGGCTTTCCATCTCGCTTGCGGTGGCGCTGATCGCCGTGCTGCTGTGGCGCTCACTGTTCGTGGTCGATCAGGGCACGCTGGCCTTGCTCACGCGCTTCGGACAGCTGCAGAGCGCCCAGTACCAACCCGGAGCGCACCTGAAATCCCCGTTCGATGGCGTGCGCCGATTCGATAGCCGCCTGATCACGCGCGTATTCCCCGGTGAGGGCTTGCTGTCGCAGGATCAGAAGGCGCTGAACGTCGACTTCTACCTCAAGTGGCGGCTCATCGACCCGACGCGCTACGTGGATGCCACCGGCGGTGATGAGGATGCGGTCGCGGCGCGCCTGGCCGACATCGTGCGCGAGCGGCTCAAGATCGTGGTCGGCGCCGCGCCGCTCACGGCGATCATCGGCAATGCACAGCTTCTGTCCGATGCGGCCAGCCTCCAGGCCCTGCGCTCGCAGGCCGCTTCGCTCGGCGTCGAGTTCGTGGATGCGCAATTGCAGCGCATCGACTTGCCCGATGATGTGGCTAATGCGGTCTACCAGCGCATGCAGCAGAGCCTGGTTGCCCAGGCGCAGCAGCTGCGCGACCAAGGCAGCGCGCAGGCCGATAAGATCCGGGACGACGCCGAGCACAAGCGCGCCGACATTCTGGCCGATGCAACGCGCCAGGCGCAGCACGTGCGCGGCGAGGCGGATGCGAACGCAGCGCTCGCCTACGCCAAGGCCTACGGCGCCAACCCGGAATTTGCGGCCTTCTATCGCAGTCTGGAGGCCTATAAGCACACGCTGGGCCGCGAGGGCGACGTCCTGGTGCTCTCCCCGGAGGGTGAGTTCTTCAAATACCTGCACAGTGCCAGCGGGCGCTAGTGCTGGATCGGGATGCTCCGTGAGGCTTGACTGGACGGATTTGCTGGCCGCGCTGGCCATCGTCTGCATCATCGAGGGCATCGTGCCCTTCATGAATCCGACAGGCATGAAGCGATTGCTGGCGAAGCTGTCTGCCATGGAGGAGCGTGAGCTGCGGCTGGGCGGGCTCTTCAGCATCCTGGTTGGGCTTGCCATACTGTTCCTGGTGCGCTCCTGATGGGCCGTTTCGTCATCGTCATCGGTATGCAGTGGGGCGATGAGGGTAAAGGCAAAGCAGTCGATCTGCTGACCGAGCGCGCTGCCGCAGTCGCGCGTTTCCAGGGCGGCCACAATGCCGGCCATACGCTGGTCATCGATGGCCACAAGACGGTGCTGTCGCTGATTCCGTCGGGCATCCTGCGCGCAGGCGTGCAGTGCCTGATCGGCAACGGCGTCGTGCTGTCGCTCGAGGCGCTGTTCCGCGAAGCCGAGATGCTGCGCGCGCAGGGGGTTCCGGTATTCGAACGGCTGCGCATCTCACCAGCGTGTCCGCTGATATTGCCCTCGCACGCGGCACTGGATCGTGCGCGCGAGGCGGCGCGGGGCGTCAATGCGATCGGCACCACCGGACGCGGCATCGGGCCGGCCTATGAAGACAAGGTAGCGCGCCGGGCGGTGCGCGTGGCCGATCTGTTTCAGCGCGAGTGCTTTGCCGCCAAGCTTGGCGAGGTGCTGGACTTTCATAATTTTGTGTTGCAGCGCTACTTTCTGCAGCCGCCCGTGGATTTTCAGCGCACTCTCGACGAACAATTGGAGTTCGTTGAGCGCCTGCGCCCATTGCTGCTCGATGTCACCGGTGCGCTGGCGCGATTGCGCGAGCAGCAGGCCAATGTGCTGTTCGAGGGCGCGCAGGGCGCGATGCTGGACGTCGACGTCGGTACCTATCCGTTCGTGACCGCATCGAATACGACCGCCGGCGGCGCGGCCACCGGCACTGGTGTCGGACCACTCGTGTTCGATCACGTGCTCGGAATCGTGAAGGCCTACACCACACGAGTCGGTGCCGGACCGTTCCCGACCGAGCTGTTCGATGATTACGGCGAGCATCTCTCACGCGTCGGTCAGGAGTTCGGCTCGGTCACCGGCCGGCGTCGGCGCTGCGGCTGGTTCGACGCGGTCGCGTTACGCCGCTCGCTGCTGCACTCGAGCGTCTCGGGTCTGTGCGTGACCAAGCTCGACGTGCTCGACGGGCTCGATACGATCCGCATCTGCGTCGGCTATCGCTCGCACGGTGAGATGCAGCCCGCACCGCCGTTGTTCGCCGATGCTTATACCGACGTGGAACCGGTCTACGAGGACATGCCTGGGTGGAAGCAGAGCACCGTCGGGCTGCGCGAGCACAGCGCGCTGCCGCTCAACGCGCGCCGCTACCTCGAGCGCATCCAGGAACTGCTCAAGGCGCGGCTGGACCTGATTTCGACCGGACCCGAACGCGAGGACATGATCGTTTTGCATCACCCGTTCGACAGCTGAGTGCTGGAGCCCTCAGCCCGCAGGGCAGCGCTCAGAACTCCAGCGCCAGTTTGTGCAGCAGTTTCGATTCGTCGCGATTGAGGCGCTCCAACACGTCCCGCAGCGGCTCGGGAATGCTGAACGCATAGCCCTGGGCGTAGTCAACACCGAGGTCGCGCACTGCGTTGGCGACGTCCTTGGTTTCGACGAACTCGGCCACGGTATCGATGCCAAATCCCTTGGCCAGCTCCACGACGGCGCGCACGGTGGCGCGCGAGCGCCGATTGGTGAGAATGTCGCGTACGAAGCTGCCATCGATCTTGACGCGCGCGACATCCAGGGTCTTCAGATTCGTTAGCGAGTTCGTGCCGGTGCCGAAATCATCCAGTGCCAGCCGGCAGCCCATCGCGTTGAGCCGCTGGACCATGTCGTTGGCGCGGGCAAGGTTAGTCACCGCGGCCTGTTCCGTGATCTCCACGATGATGCTGCCGCGGGGCAGGTCCGCGGCCCGTAGTTGATCGGTGAAGCGGGCTATGAAGGCTTCATCGCCGATCGATTGGCCGGACAGATTGATAGAGACCGAAATGCCATGGCTCCTGAGCATGCCGCGATAGGGCGTGAGCATCTGCAGTGCTCGCTCGCCCACCCAGCGGTCGATGGCGGGCAATAGCTGATAGCGCTGCGCGGCAGCGATGAGCGCACCGGGCGCGACGATGCTGGCGTCCGCGGCTCGCAGCCGCAACAGAATCTCATAGCCATCCGGCAGCTCGCGCTTCTGCAGCGGCACAATGCGCTGCGCATACAGCAGCAGCCGATCGCTCTTGATGGCGCAGCGCAATTGCCCGACCGCAATTACGTCCTCGTGCCGGCGCATCATGCTCTCGTCCTCGCAGGCATACTGCTCGACGCGATTGCGGCCGTGCTTCTTGGCGCTCTTGCAGGCGAGCTCGGCCGCTGCCAGCGCGCGCGCGAGCCCCTGTGGCATGGCGACCAGGGCCGCGACGCCGCAGCTGATGGACACCTCGACTGCTGCCTGCGCCGGGCCAATGACCAGCCGCGTCGCGGCATTTTGTAGTTGTGCGGCGATCCCGGCGGCCGCAGTCGTGCCGGTGTCGGGCAGGATGATTGCAAAGCGATCGCCGGCGATGCGCGCCGCCAGGGCGGCTGCGGGCAGCAGCGGCGGCGATATCAGATCTGCGATACGCACGATGAGCTCATTACCCAGCTCGAACCCGTGCAACTCATTGACTACGCTCATGTGATCGACATCGATATAGATCACGCTGCAGTCCGCTTCGCTGTCTTCAGGCAGGCGCTGATACATTTGCTCCAGGCCGTCACGCGTATGAAGACCTGTCATCAGATCGAACTGCGTCTCGATGATGGCCGCGGTCTGGCGGCCGAGGTGCTGCGCGAGGAAGACGTGACGGGGGGCGAAATCGGCCGCTTCGGGTGGGTTGAAAAACGCGAGCACACCGATGACGCGCGCATTGTCACGCGTTACCGGTACTGAAAGGATCTTGCAGCGCGCCGCCTTTGGCGCGGCGCGCGCTGAGCTCTGGCCGTTGATGATCAATGGGCGGTTCTGACGTTGCGCCCAGGTGAGCAGGTGCTGCTGGGTTTGCATGCAGGCGCTGCGCAACTCGGCAGAGCCCGACACGTCACGTTCGATGCAGATGCGTTTGTCCGGAACAACCAGCATCCCGAATGCGCTCTCGAGCCGCTCCATCGAGGCGCTGAGCAGCTCCTCGAGTATGCGGCGGTCATCGGGTGCCCCATTGAGCTTACTGGTGACGTTGAACAGCCATTCGAGCTCGGCGGTACGCTCCGTGAGCTTATGCAGTTGCCGGCTCGCGGGTTGGGCGGCAGCTAGCTCGCGTTGCACGCAGTCGAGCAGAGGCTTGAGGCGCGCGGCATCCCTGGCTGCCTCCTGTGCGCCAGGCACGGCGCCATTGCTCAGCGCGCGCTGTATGCAGAACACGCCCAGCAGAGCGCCATCATCCCGCTGCAGCGGCACTGCAGTCAGGTATTGACCCTGATCCTGCGCGAGCGCGACCGGGGCGTGTACTTCGGAATCATTCCAACCGAGCGCGCGCAGGGATTGCGCAATCGGCTCGGGTTTCGAGTCGCCGTTCTGGCCGCAGGATCGCAGCTTGCTGTCCAGCAGACACACGCCGCGGACATCCTCGAGCAGCGTATGCGCCAACTGCGCGTACGAGCTGAACATGGCCTCATCGGTCGGCGCGACTCGTCTTGCTCTGTTCACCCCTCCACTACTCCCTGGCACTATCGCCGGGTTCGCGTTGGCGCGGCGTTGCGCCGGCACGACGCGTTCCCTGGCACTCCTGGGCGGACGCACAAAGCGAGCACTGGCTCACAAGTCGACGCCCGAGACCCTCGCCTATCGCAACATTGATTGATTGACTCGCGGCAGACGAGGGATTCCGTCTCAGTTGCAGGAAACCGAGGCGCTTGGATGCGCACCGCCGCTCGCCGCCGGCGCGCCAAGGCGTGGCTGGTATGCCCGCTGTGCGGCTGCCATAATGAATGATGCCGACGAATGTGCGCGCTGCCGTTGCCCTTCAAGCCGGCAAGCCGCTGATTATCGAAGCCGTGCAGCTCGAAGGGCCGAAAGCGGGCGAGGTGCTCGTCGAGATAAAGGCCAGCGGCATCTGTCACACCGACCAGTTCACGCTCTCAGGCGCCGACCCGGAAGGACTATTCCCCTGCATCCTCGGACACGAGGGCGCGGGTATCGTCGTGGAGGTCGCAGCCGGCGTGAAATCCCTGCGGCCCGGCGATCACGTCATTCCTCTTTACATACCCGAATGCCGGGAATGTAAATCCTGCAGCAGTCACAAGACCAACCTGTGCACCGCTATTCGCGCGACACAGGGCAGAGGGCTCATGCCCGATGGCAGCAGCCGCTTCTCCCTCGGCGGCCGACCGCTGCTGCACTACATGGGTTGTTCGACGTTCGCCAACTACACCGTCATGCCGGAGATCGCGCTGGCAAAGATTCGCGAGGACGCGCCGTTCGACAAGGTCTGCTACATCGGTTGCGGCGTGACGACCGGAATTGGCGCGGTAATCTTTACGGCCAAAGTAGAGCCCGGTGCCAACGTGGTGGTGTTCGGGCTGGGCGGAATTGGCTTGAACGTGGTGCAGGGCGCGAAGATGGCGGGCGCCGATAAGATCATCGGCGTTGATGTCAACCCGGCGCGAGAAGCACTGGCGCGCAAATTCGGTGCGACGCATTTCGTCAATCCGAAAGCACTTGCAGGCGAGCTGGTGCCCTATTTGGTCGAGCTCACGCAGGGCGGGGCGGATTACAGCTTCGAATGCGTGGGCAATGTGCAGCTCATGCGCCAGGCGCTGGAGTGCTGTCACCGGGGTTGGGGGGTGTCCACGATCATCGGCGTTGCGGGCGCGGGGCAGGAGATTGCAACCAGACCGTTTCAGCTCGTGACCGGCCGCGTCTGGCAGGGCACGGCCTTTGGCGGCGCCAGGGGTCGCACCGACGTTCCCAGGATCGTCGATTGGTACATGGAGCATAGAATCAACATCGATGATCTGATCACTCACACACTGCCGCTCGAGCGCATCAACGATGGCTTTGATCTGATGCTGCGCGGCGAGTCGATTCGCAGCGTCGTGCTTTACTGAAGCGCCGCATCAGATGAACCAGCCGGGCTTCCACTGGGATGATCCGCTGTTGCTCGAGCAGCAGCTCACGAGCGAAGAGCGCATGGCGCGCGATGCAGCACGCGAGTACGCGCAAGGGCAGCTCGCCCCGCGCGTATTGCTCGCGTTTCGCCACGAGCACACCGATCCGCAAATATTCAGGGAAATGGGTGGCCTGGGGATGCTCGGTGCCACGATGCCCGCGCAGTACGGCGGGGCCGGCCTCAACCAGGTCAGCTATGGTTTGCTGGCCCGAGAAATCGAGCGCGTCGACTCCGGGTTCAGATCAATGATGAGCGTGCAGTCTTCGCTGGTGATGTTGCCGATCTTCAGCTTCGGCAGCGATGCGCAAAAATGCCGCCTGCTTCCAGCGCTGGCCCGTGGTGAACTCATTGGCTGCTTCGGTCTGACCGAGCCTGATTGCGGCTCGGATCCGGCTGCGATGCGTACGCGCGCGCGGCGCGTTGCCGACGGCTACAGACTCTCGGGCTCGAAAACCTGGATCACCAACAGTCCGATCGCCGATCTGTTTCTCATCTGGGCCAGAACCGACGAGGGTGAGATTCGCGGTTTCATCCTCGAGAAGGGTTGGCAGGGTCTGTCTGCACCGGCGCTGCACGGCAAGCTCGGGTTGCGCACCTCCGTCACCGGGCAGATTGTCATGGACGAGGTCCTGGCCCCCGAGGACAGTGTGCTGCCGGGTTGCACGGGCCTCAGGGGCCCCTACACCTGTCTGAACTCGGCGCGCTACGGCATCGCCTGGGGCGCGCTCGGCGCCGCGGAATCATGCTGGCATACCGCGCGACAATACGTGCTCGAGCGGCATCAGTTCGGCCGTCCGCTGGCTGCCAATCAGTTGATACAGAAGAAGCTCGCCGACATGCAAACGGAAATCACGCTGGGCCTGCAGGCATGTCTGCGCTTCGGACGCATGAAGGACGAGGGCAGCGCATCGCCTGAAATTACCTCGCTGCTCAAGCGCAACTCCTGCGGCAAGGCGCTGGAGATCGCGCGCGCCGCGCGCGACATGCTCGGCGGCAACGGCATTTCCGATGAGTTCGGCGTGATGCGCCATCTGGTCAATCTCGAGGTCGTCAATACCTACGAGGGCACGCACGACATCCATGCGCTGATCCTCGGGCGCGCGCAGACGGGCATTCAGGCTTTCTGCTAACACGCAATCGATTGCAGGGGAGTACGACAGCATGCTCAACTGGAACGAAGTACTGCGTTTCGCAAGACAGGGCAGTCCGCCGCCTGAGCGCCGCGTCGTCAAGACGGACGCGCAATGGCGGGCGCAGTTGAGCCCCGAGGAGTACCGCGTTACCCGTCAGGCCGGTACTGAACGCGCATTCAGCTCGCAGATGTGCAGCCTGTTTGAGCCCGGTGTCTATGCCTGCCGCTGTTGCGGCACGGTGCTATTCGATGCCACCCACAAGTTCGAGTCGGGGACGGGCTGGCCATCCTTCACCGAGCCGGTGCAATCGAACGTGATTGCTTACCGCGCGGACATGAGCCACGGCATGACGCGCGTGGAAACCATCTGCAACGTCTGCGATGCGCATCTGGGTCACGTCTTCCCCGACGGCCCGCCGCCAACGGGGCTGCGCTACTGCATGAATGCGCTCTCGTTACAAAAGGTCTGATCCCATCCTGAATTACGCGCTCGCGTCGTCAAATACGCGTCTCGCGATCGGCAACGCTTTGCTTGCGACGGGCCAGCCGGCGCCCTGCATGTTCATAGAATACTTCTCTGAAAGTCTCATAAGACTATGATATATATACTATAAGATGCCGATATTTCTTGGCTCATGGAAGCGCCGTATCTGCGCGCAGCGGCGCGCTTGAATTGGACTGTTCCGTACCGCATTGCCGCGCCCGTGTTCGCACGAGCGTCCACGACAGCTGAATTAAACTTCATTTTCGTTGCGGATGATCCTGATACGATCTCAGCGTGTCGGGCGCTGCTCCGTGCCACGGGACAGCGGGCGACCTCGATCGGCAGGCACCCGCGGCGGCGAATCTCGCCCTGTTTAACGCAGCTCCCTATATAACGCTGCTCATATGCTCGCCATAGTCCGTATCGCGCTGAGCCGTCCCTACACGTTCGTCGTCGTGGCGCTGCTCATTCTTCTGGCCGGAGTGCTCGCCGCACTGCGCATGCCGGTCGATATATTTCCGAGCATCAACATCCCCATAATTGGCGTTGCCTGGCAGTACCAGGGATTGCCGCCCCATGAGATGGTCGGGCGCATTATTACCCCGTACCAACGCGCGCTGACGACCACGGTCAACGATATCGAGCACATCGAGGCGAGCTCGTATACCACCTTCGGCATCGTCAAGATCTTCTTTCACCCCACGGTCAATATCGCCACGGCGAACGCACAGGTCACCGCCATCTCGCAGACCTTGCTCAGGCAGCTGCCCGCCGGCACGACCCCGCCGGTGATCCTCAATTACAGCGCCTCAACGGTGCCGATCATCCAGCTCGCGCTCTCGGGCGCGGGACTGACCGAGCAGAATCTCGCGGATCTGGGTTTCAACTTCGTGCGCCCGCGCCTGGTGACGGTGGAGGGCGCAGGTATCCCCTGGCCGTTCGGCGGCAAGTCGCCGCAGATCATGTTCGATCTGGACACGGCAGCGCTCGAGTCGCGCGGCCTGACCGGCCTGGACGTCGCCAATGCGCTCGCCGCGCAGAACCTGCTGACTCCGGCAGGCACCGAAAAGATCGGCGCTTACGAATACACCGTCAATCTCAACAGTGCCCCATCGAAACTTTCAGAACTCGCCGATCTGCCGATCAAGAGCGTCGGCGGCGCCATGGTCTACATGCATGATGTCGCGCAAGTTCGCAACGGCAATGCGGTGCAGACCAACATCGTCCACGTGGATGGGGATCGCTCGGTACTGCTCAGCGTGTTCAAAAACGGTACGACCTCGACGCTGGATATCGTGAGCGGCATCAAGAGGATGCTGCAGGTCATCAAGCCCGCGCTTCCGGATGCACTCGAGATCAAGACGATCGGGGATCAGTCTTTGTTCGTGCGCGCTTCGATCGAAGGCGTGATCCTCGAGGGTGTGATCGCCGCGGCGCTGACCAGCCTGATGATCCTGCTGTTCCTGGGCAGCGTGCGCTCGACGCTGATCGTGTCGACCTCGATTCCACTGTCGATCCTAGGTTCGATCGCGGCGCTCTCGGCGATCGGCGAAACACTCAACATCATGACCCTGGGCGGTCTGGCACTCGCGGTGGGCATGCTGGTGGACGAAGCAACCGTGACGATCGAGAGCATCAACTACCACCTCGAACAGGGCAAGGAGGTTGAGCAGGCGATCATCGATGGTGCCGCCCAGATCGTCGTTCCGGCTTTCGTCTCCTTGCTGTGCATCTGCGTGGTGTTCATTCCAATGTTTTTTCTCCAGGGCGTTGCGCGCTTCCTGTTCGTACCGCTGGCGGAGGCCGTGATGTTCGCCATGGCCTTCTCGTTCTTGCTTTCGCGCACCCTGGTGCCGACGATGGCGAAGTATCTGCTGCACAAGCAGGTCGCTTCCGTAGAAAAAAGCAACAGCGTGCCCGAGCCGACGGAGTCGAAGAATCCGCTGGTGCGCTTGCAGCACGGGTTTGAGGCGCGCTTCGAGCGCCTGCGCACTGGGTATCGCGAGCTACTGGTACTGGCCAGTGAGCATCGGCGGTCGTTCGTCGCGAGCTTTCTCGCCTTCATTGCGGTCTCGTTCCTGCTCGTGCCGTTTCTCGGTCGCAATTTCTTTCCGCAGGTCGATGGCGGTCAGATCCTGCTGCATGTGCGCGCGCCGGTCGGCATGCGTATCGAGGAGACGTCTGCGCGTTTTGCTGCTGTCGAGCAGGCGATCCGCCAGATGATCCCGCCGCGCGAGATGGCGGCGATAGTCGACAATATCGGCACGTACGTCTCGGCGATCAATACCATCTACAACAATACGGGCTCGATCGGTGAGTCGGACGGCGACATCCAGATCTCGCTCAAGCCGGGGCACGCGCCGACGGCCGATTACGTCAATCGTCTGCGCGAGCAGCTCCCGCATCGCTTCCCCGGCATGACCTTTTCGTTGCTGCCCGCCGATATCGTCAGCCAGATCCTTAATTTTGGCGCGCCCGCGCCGATTGATCTGCAGATCCGCGGCAGCGATCTGGCCGCGGACTATGCCTACGCCAACAAGCTGCTCGCGCAAATCCGCCATGTCACCGGTGTGGCCGATGCGCGCATTCAGCAGTCGGCCGCGCTGCCGATGCTCGATGTTGACATCGACCGCACGCGCGCCCGCTACACCGGCGTGACGGCTGCCGACGTGACCGACAGCCTCGTCGTCAATCTGGCCAGTTCTATCCAGGTGGCGCCCACCTTCTGGCTCAACGAGGAAAACGGAGTCAACTACGCGATGGCGCTGCAGACGCCTCAATACCAGATCGATACGCTGGCGGCACTGGGGAATCTTCCGATCAACGCCACGGGCGCGCCCGCCACGGTACTCGGCGGCATCGCCGACATTCACCGTGCCTACGGCGACGCCGTGGTCTCGCAGTACGACATCGCGCCGATGGTGGAAATTTACACAACAACCCAGGATCGCGATCTGGGCGGGGTCTCGAGCGACATCGAGAGCATCATCGCCCGCGACGACAAGGACAAGCCAAAAGGCTCGATCGTCGCCCTGGTTGGGCAGACAGCGACCATGAACAGCGCCTACTCCGGACTGCTGTTTGGTCTGCTGGGTGCAATCGTGCTGGTCTATTTGCTGATCGTCATCAATTTCCAGTCGTGGAGCGATCCGTTTGTCATCATCACGGCCCTGCCGGCGGCGATCGCCGGCATCATCTGGATGCTGTTTGCAACGCATACCACGCTGTCAGTGCCGGCGCTTACCGGCGCGATCATGTGCATGGGCGTTGCCACTGCGAACAGCGTGCTGGTGATCAGTTTCGCGCGCGAGCAGCTCAATGAGCTTGGCGATGCGACGCAAGCCGCGCTCAATGCCGGATTTGTGCGCCTGCGTCCGGTGTTGATGACGGCGCTGGCGATGGTGATCGGCATGCTGCCGATGGCGTTGGGCCTGGGTGAAGGCGGCGAGCAGAATGCCCCGCTCGGCCGCGCTGTGATTGGCGGCCTGATTTTCGCCACGGTCTCTACGCTCTTCTTCGTCCCCGTCATGTTCAGCATCGTCCACCGCAACTACAGCCCAAAGCCATCGCCAGATGAGAGCATCGGAGCCGCCCATGTCCCAGCCTGATCCGAATACCGATCACATCGTTCTGCGCCGACTGGGTCGCATCGGCGGTGTATTCGCTCTGCTTGCCATCGCCATCGTCGCCTATGGCCTGGGTTCGCGCGCGGCAGACAGCTCGCGCCTGCACGATCTGACTGAAGCGCAGGCGGTGCCGACCGTGGCGCTCGTAAAGCCGACAAGTGCCGAGGATCATGCGGGACTGGAGTTGCCGGGCCGCCTGGAAGCCTACATCCGTGCGCCCATCTACGCGCGCGTGCCCGGCTACCTGAAGAGCTGGAAGTACGATATCGGCGCCAAGGTCAAGGCCGGCGACGTGCTGGCCGAGATCGATACGCCGGATCTCGACCAGCAGCTCGCGCAGGCACGTGCCGATCTGAGCGTCGCCGAGGCCAATGCGAAGCTCGCGCAAATCAGCGCGCAGCGCTGGCAATCGTTGGCCGACACCGACGCGGTCGCCAAGCAGGACGTTGATCAGCGCACTTTTACCTGGAACGCCAGTGTCGCTCAGGTCAGGGCGGCACAGGCGAACGTCGAGCGTCTGGTCGCCGAGCAAGGCTTCAAGCGCCTGGTCGCGCCATTCGACGGCATCGTCACCGCACGCGACACCGACATCGGTGCGCTGATCAACGTCGGCGCCGCGGGCGGTACGGAGCTGTTCGTAGTATCAGAGACGAGGAAACTGCGCGTCTATGTCAACGTACCGCAGAACTATGTGCCTAGCGTTCCCCCGGGTACCCAGGCCTCGATTCGTGTGCCCGAACATCCCGACAAGAGCTATAGCGGCACGGTCGAGTCGTCCGCGCAGGCGGTCACGCCCAGCACCGGCACGACGTTGATGCAGCTGATCGTCGACAACGCCGCCGCTGAGATGATGCCGGGTGACTACGCCAGCATTCATCTGGAAATCGCCGCCCACACCCACCTGCTCAGCGTGCCCTCGAGTGCGCTGATTTTCGACGCCAACGGATTGTCCGTCGCCACCGTGGATGCAGATAACCATGTGCATCTCAAGCCGGTGTCCGTCGCACGCGACCTGGGATCCGTCATCGAGATCGCTACCGGGCTCTCCTCGGATGATCGCGTGATCGAAAACCCGCCCGACGGCATCAGCACGGGCGCCACGGTGCGCGTTGCCGACGGCGCCAGGGCCTGAGAACACAAATGCAAAAAGCTAACGGCATACCCTGGGCCGTCGCGGCGCTGCTGCTCGCGGGCTGCTCGCTCGCGCCGCGACTGAGAACCCCGCTCGTTCCCACCGCGGATGCCTACAAGGAAATCGGCCCTTGGACGCAAGCGCAGCCGAGCGACCGCCTGCCGCGCGACAGCTGGTGGACGCTCTACGAGAACGCCGAGCTCGACGAACTGCAGAAAGGATTGATGGCCGGCAACCCGACGCTGGCCGCCGCCCTGGCCAATTACGCTCAGGCGCGCGCACTGAGTGATCAGGCGCGCGCGGGGCTATTTCCCACGCTGAGTGTGAATGCCGGTGTGCAGCGCAATCGCGAATCGCTCAACGACCCACTGCGCGGGCCCACCACACCGACCTACTACGACTCCAATACGCTGGGCGCAGGTGTGAGCTACGAGCTCGACCTCTGGGGGCAGATTCGCAACGAAGTCGCGGCGGGCGAGGCCAATGCCGCCGCCGCCGCTGCGGATCTGGAGAATGCTCGCCTCGCGCTGCTCGCACAGCTGGTCGACGACTACGTTCAGCTGCGCAGCCTCGACCGTGACAGCGCAATCCTCGATGAGACCGTCAAGGCCTATACGCGCGCGGTCAGCCTCACCCAGCAGCGTCACGATGCCGGCATCGCGCCCGGTCTGGATGTCTCGCAGGCGCAGACGCAACTCGATACCGCGCGCTCCCAGGCCGCGCAGACCCTCGCACAGCGAGCATTGATGGAACACGCCATTGCGGCGCTGCTCGGCGTGTCGGCCTCGAGCTTCTCGATTCAGCCGGCGATCGTTGCCATCAAGCTGCCGCAGATTCCGAGCGGCGTACCGAGTGCGTTGCTCGAGCGCCGTCCGGATATCGCGGCCGCACAGCGACGCATGATCGCGACTAACGCGAACATCGGGTTGGCGCGTGCCGCCTATTTTCCGGCACTCACGCTCGGGGCTCAGGGCGGCTTCTACAGCGGCGCCTTTTCGAACTGGCTGAGCGCGCCCAGCCGCTTCTGGGCCATTGGACCAAATGCCGTGCTCAGCGTATTTGACGGTGGCCTGCGCCGCGCACAGGTCGCCCAGGCACGTGCCGAGTTCGACGCCTCGGCCGCGAATTACCGCAGCACCGTCATCAGCGCGTTTCAACAGGTCGAAGACAGCCTTGCTACGCTCAATCACTACCACGACGCTGCTGTGCAGGAGAGAGCCGCAGTCGACGCCGCGCAGCGTACGCTGGACTTATCCATGGCACTCTATGTCAAGGGTGCGACGGACTATCTTACGGTTGTGACCTCACAGACGGCCGTCCTGCAGACCCAATTGGATCTACTTAATCTCGATACTCTGCAGCTGCGTGCCAGCGTTGACTTGATCCGTGCGCTCGGCGGTGGCTGGGAGGATTCCGCGAGAGCGAGCGACAAGCGCGTGGCTGCGAGCGTCGTTGGAGGCCAGTATGCCGCTTCGCCCGGTAAAGAATCTCATTGAATCCAAGCCGACCCAGGAGGGAGCAGGTGCATCTGCGCCGCGCCTTTGGCTTCCACAATACTTCTGACTTTGACAGCTGCGGCAGGCGTTCATTGAGCTGGAGCAGGGAAAATTTCCTAAAACACGCCGCGAATCCTCTATAGTTCCAGTAGCCCGGAGCACCTATGATTGACAAGACATCGGTTTCGGAACATGCCTTTCTCAACCGACAACAAGCACGATTGCTAAAGCTGCGCACCGCGCTATCGAGCGCGACAGATGCGGAAGGAGCCGAAGAGAGTGGCGTTCAAAGCCAGGCACTCGGGGAAGCGCACGAATACGAAGACGATGCGCAGAGGCTTACGTTGCTCGACACGGAAGGCGCACTGATCAGTCGAAATGTTCAGCGTCTGCCCATGATCGAGCGCGCCCTGGAAAAGATTAAGGACGGAACGTACGGATTCTCGGATGCCAGCGGCAAACCCATACCCCGAGACAGGCTCGAAGCCGTGCCTGAAGCGATTTACACGGCTGATGAGGAAGCGGCCCGCGAGGCCGTCCGATAGCCAAAATCCGCGATGCGCGGGTGAATCGCCGTGTCCCTCAAGGTCGTCATCACCGACTATCCCTGGGATTCCATCGAGGTGGAGCGCGAGGTACTGCGCGGCATCGCGGAGCTGGTGCCTCGCCAGACGAGAAATCCGGATGAATTCCTGGCGGACGCGGCGGACTGCGACGCCCTGCTGACCACCTATGCGGGTCCGATCGGCGCCGACGTCATTGCCAGAATGCCGAAGTGCCGGATCATCGCCCGCTATGGAATCGGCGTGGACACGATCGATCTCGCTGCGGCCACCGAGGCGGGAATCATCGTCACGAACAATCCCTCGTACTGCATCGAGGAGGTCGCCGAAACCTCGATGGCGCTGCTACTCGCGTGTGCCCGCAAGGTGGTCTTCTTCGATCGCGAGGTGCGCGAGCGGCGCTGGGAACTCACCGCCGGCAAGCCGATCTTCCGCGTCGCTGGCAGCACGCTGGGACTTGTGGGCTTCGGCAACATCGCGCGACAGGTCGCGCAGCGTGCCGTGGCGTTCGGCATGCGGGTGCTGTATTGCGATCCGTTCGTCGCGCAGGGGCAATTCGATGCGCCGGGAGCGAAGGTCGGCTTTCCCGAACTGCTCGCGACGGCAGATTTCGTCTCACTGCACCCGCCGTTGACGCGCGAGAGCCGACACATGCTCGACGATGCCGCGTTCGCGCTGATGAAGCGCTCGGCCTACCTGATCAATTGCGCCCGCGGCCCCATCGTGCACACTGATGCGCTGCTTCGGGCGCTTGATGGGAAGCTCATCGCCGGCTGCGCGCTCGACACGACCGATCCGGAGCCGTTGCCCGATTCCCATCCGCTGCGCGGACGGGCCAACGTAATCCTCAATCCGCACGCCGCCTTCTACAGTGAACAATCCATGCAGGGCCTGCAGTCCGGAGCGCCAAACGAGGTGCGACGGGTGCTCAGCGGCGAATGGCCGCTCCACGTCGTGAATTCAGCGGTTCGGGGAAGGAGCCGGGCCGGACTTTAGGGTCGCAGCGCAGCGCGCACCCGGCGCAGGTGCGCTAGGATGAACGCACTGCTCGCCCGAGTGGGTATTATTGCCGTGTGCCGATGAGAGAGACTGAGCCGATAAATATATGATTTCTAATAATATTCAACTTATGGTGCCCAGGAGAGGACTCGAACCTCCACGGTGTTACCCGCTAGTACCTGAAACTAGTGCGTCTACCAATTCCGCCACCTGGGCGCGGGTGGGCGGCGCAATGTACGGAAGGGGTCGCGGGCTGTCAATTGACGCGCGCCCGTAAGCAGCGCCCGCCCAAGCGCACGCGCGGCTCGGGCGCATCGCAAGCGGCACCTGCCGCGCGCAACGCACGTGCGAGCGCGCAGGGAAAATGCAGCCCTGCAGTCGAATCGCCGAGCGCGCGCCGTACGTTTGGGCGATCCGCGCGCAAGGCGGGCCCGGTGCTCATGGAGGCTGAGGGCACGCTAAGCGCGAACCGCAACGGCTACGGTTTCGTTCGCACCGAGGCGCTGAGCGACTCGGTGTTCATTCCGCCGCAGGCCATGCAGGGGCTCATGCATGGGGACCGGGTTCGCATCGCTGTGCGCAGCGATGCGCAGGGGCGCTATGTCGGGCAGGTGCTCGGCGTGCTCGAGCGCGGCATCAAGGCTTTTCTGGCAACGGTGGAGCGCGGCGCAGGCGCTCTCATGGTGCGCTCGGCGGACCAGCGTCTGGCTCTGCACTGCAAGGTTATCGACAATGCGCCGCAGGCACGCGCGGGCGATTGGGTGATCGCGCGCCTGTTGAGCTATCCGCAGGACAATGTCGAGGCCGAGGTGCGCATCGAGCAGAAGCTCGATCCGGAACGACCCGTGCATATGGCTACCGAGGCGGCGATCGCGCGTTTCGGTTTGCCGGTGGAATTCTCGGCGGCGGCACTGCGCGAGGCAATGCAATGCGGCAAGAGTGTCGATGCCGCCGAGGCGGCGCAGCGGGTGGACCTGCGCTCCGTCCCGTTGGTGACGATCGACGGCGAGGATGCACGCGATTTCGATGACGCGGTGTACGCCGAACGGCTCGAGGCGGGCGCATTTCGATTGCTCGTGGCCATCGCGGACGTCAGTCACTACGTGCGTCCGGGCTCGGCGCTCGATACCGAAGCGCGTGCGCGCGGTACCTCGGTGTACTTCCCGACGCGCGTGCTGCCCATGCTGCCCACGGCGCTATCCAATCACCTGTGCTCGCTCGAGCCGGACGTGGATCGGCTCTGCATGGTCGCCGATATGCGCATCTCGCGGCGCGGCGCGCTCGAAGGGGCCCGCTTCTACCCGGCAGTGATGCGCTCGGCGGCGCGCCTGACCTATGCGCAGGCGCATGAGGCGCTCTTCCTCGCGACACCGGCGGCACGCACGCGGTTAGGTGGCTTGCTCGAGTCGCTGCTGCCGCTGGTAGAGGTCTATCGCGCGCTGGCCAGCGCGCGTGCGCGCCGGGGTGCCTTGGATTTCGATGCACCCGAGGCCGAGTTCGTGCTTGAAGGCGGCGAGCGCGTGCGTGCCATCGAATTTATCTCGCGCAACGAGGCGCACCGCCTGATCGAGGAGTGCATGGTGATTGCCAACGTCGCGGTGGCGCAGGAACTGCGCGAGCAGCGCGTGCCGGCGCTGTTTCGCGTGCACGCGCCGCCCGAGGAGCGCAAGCTCGAGCAGCTGCGCACGACGTTGCGCGTGTTGGGCATCGACCTGCAATTGCCTGAGCCGGTAAAGCCCAAGGATCTTGCAGCAATCGCGCCGCGCGTGCGCGACCCGAGTAGTCGGCCATTCGTCGAGTCACTGGTCGTACGCTCCCTGGCGCAGGCGCTGTATCAGCCTGAAAACATCGGGCACTTCGGCCTGGCATTGAGCCACTACGCGCATTTCACCTCGCCCATTCGGCGCTATCCGGACCTCATGATTCATCGCGCGCTGCGTGCGCGCCTGAACCTGACGCCAGCCTTGAGCCTGCCTGCGGGCCCGGAGCTCGCGGCTCAGGGCGTCGAACTCTCGCGCCTCGAGCGTCGTGCCGATGAGGCGGATCGCTACGTGGCGACCTTTCTCAAATGCGTGTATTTGCGTGATCGCATCGGGCAGTGCTTCGACGGTTTGATCACCACCGTCGTGGAGTTCGGCTGTTTCGTGCAGCTGCTCGCGCTGGGTGTGGATGGGCTGCTGTCACTGGCCGCATTGCGCGACGACGACTATCGGATGGCGCGCGATGGCGGGCAATGGCTCGGCCAGCGCAGCAAGCGCCGCTTGGCGCCGGGCGAGCGCCTGCGGGTAATTGTCGCTTCAGTCAAGCCGGTCGAGGGGCTCATCGATCTTGAGCTCGCGGACTGAAGTCGTCTACGGCCTGCATGCGGTGCGCTCGCTGCTGCAGCGCCACCCCGAACGGGTGCTGCGCGTGTCGTTGCAGCATGGCCGCTCGGACTCCCGTGCTGCGCAAATCGAGCAGCTCGCTCAAGCCGCCGGACGTCCGGTCGAGCGCATCGATGCCGGCCGCTTGATCGCTCGGCTGGGAGATGTGACGCACCAGGGCGTGGCCGCCGAGGTGTTGCCGTTGCTGCCGTGGCGTGAAGAGGAATTGCTCGTGGCACTCGCTAGCGCGCGCGATCCGCTGCTGCTTGCGCTCGACGGCGTGCAGGATCCGCACAACCTCGGTGCGTGTCTGCGCACTGCGGATGCCTGCGGAGTGCTGGCGCTGATTGTTCCGCGTGATCGCGCCGCACCGCTCAATGCGACGGCGCGTAAGGTCGCGAGCGGTGCCGCGGAAACCACGCCCGTCGCGGTCGTCACCAATCTGGCGCGCACCCTGGGATTGCTCAAGGATGCGGGGCTCTGGATCGTCGGGGCCGAGGCTCAGGGCCCGCAGCGCGCTGCCGACGTGGACCTGACCGGAGCGCGTGTGCTGGTCATGGGCGCCGAGGGCTCGGGCCTGCGCACCCTGACGCGCCGGCATTGCGACTGGCTGGTGCGCTTGCCGAGCCTTGGCGCCGTTGACAGCCTGAATGTCTCCGTGGCAGCCGGGATGCTGCTGTACGAGGCCCTGAGGCAACGCGAGCAGCCCGCCGGCCCCTAGGGGCGAAAATTGCTGCGAAAAATTGCTTCAGGGCACAGCATTTTGTATCCTCTGCCGCCATTTTTTCGACGACCCGGCCGCCATTCCATGATAGAAGGTGTGCCGGCACTCCTTGCCGCACCCTGAGCAGGCACTTACCTGGAAGCGGGCGGCATTACCCATAGGGAGCACGTGTGAGGCATTACGAGATCGTATTTCTGGTTCACCCGGACCAGAGCGAGCAGGTTCCGGCCATGCTCGAGCGCTATAAGGGCCTGATAGCGGCCGGCAACGGCAAGGTGCATCGTATCGAGGATTGGGGCCGGCGCCAGCTCGCCTACCCCATCTCCAAGGTGCACAAGGCCCATTACGTGCTGATCAACATCGAGGTCGATCAGAAGACTCTGACCGAGCTGACCGGCGCCTTTCGTTTCAGCGATGCGGTGCTGCGTTACCTCGTCACCGGTGTGGAACTGGCCATCACCGAACCCTCACCGATGGCGAAGGCGGAAGAAGAAGGCGAGGCCAGCCGTCGCGAGCGCGACGATGAGAGCGATGACGACCAACAAATGATAGGTGTCTGATGAGAACTCCGAGCACGTCGCGCTTTACCCGGCGCAAGAAATTCTGCCGCTTCACGGCTGACGGCGTCGCGATGATCGACTATAAGGATCTCGCGACCCTGAAGAACTATGTTACTGAAACGGGCAAAATCGTTCCGAGTCGCATCACCGGCACCAAAAGCTTCTATCAGCGGCAGCTGGCTACGGCCATCAAGCGCGCGCGCTTTCTGGCGTTGCTGCCCTATACCGATCAGCACTGAGGGCGATTGGCATGGAACTGATCCTGCTGCAGAAAGTGGCCAATCTGGGCAATATCGGCGATCGCGTGCGCGTCAAATCCGGCTATGGTCGCAATCATCTGCTGCCCAAGGGCAAGGCCACGCTTGCGACGCCACAGAACATCGCGCGCTTTGAAGCGCGCCGCGCCGAGCTCGAGCGCAGTGCGCACGATGAGCTCGCACGCGCGCAGCAGCGCGCCGAGGCGCTCAAGGATTTCAAGCTCACGATTGCCGCCAAGGCTGGCAGCGAGGGCAAACTGTTCGGCTCGGTCGGCACGGCCGATATCGCCGAGTACAGCACCAAGGCCGG
>JBEKUL010000016.1:0-32940 GCA_049515055.1 Steroidobacteraceae bacterium
TCCATTCCCAAAAAAATACCGCTGTTACTGCTGAAAAAAGCAGGAATACGCCCAATGGTTGCGCTATGCGGCGCATTGTGGATGGGTGCAGTAGGCGCCCTGGCGCGACTACAAGGCGCGTACTGAAGTTGAGATCGGAAGTCATTGTCCCTACAGTTCGTGAGCGATGCCGGTTGTTTCTAATGGACGCTTGGCCGCGCGCCCGTGGAGAGTCTCCACAGGTTCGCGGCTGGATCGAGCAGCACGAGCGGGTAGTATTTCTCGAGCTCCATTCGCAGATGAGCCGATGGTTGGAAGACAAAAATCGTCGCTGCGCTCTCCTGGATCTGCGGGACGCGGGGCTCAACGGTTAACAGGTACCGCACGTCTGGACGCAACTTGTGTTCCAGGGACAAAACAGGAATGAACCAGGTATCACTCAGTACCACGACTGGTTCGGGAGCAGCATTAATTACCCGGCTCGCGGATTGAATATAATTCTGTGGCTCTTTGCTCCACCAAACATCCGCACGAGCTAGCGTCCAGCACGAGAACAATCCGATCACGGCAAGCATTGCGGCGACGCATCGCCACGTCCACCGCGTCCGATTTGGACTCGATTCGGCTGTCTTGGCCACAAGCATGTATGCCACCGCGAGCTGAATGCCAATGAGAGACGGGAGCGTATATCGAGTTACCACGGAGACAGACGACCCCCTAACGACGTCTAGCAAAAGCAGGGATAGGCAAAGCGATCCGATCAAGGTCAAGACGAATGCAGCTTGCTTACGGGTTGCGTTCCGCCACATGAAATAGATCGAATAGGCGCACAGAGCCAATAGTGCGAGAAGTAAGAGTGCGTAAGGTAGCAGCAGCGGCTTCGGTGTGGTGTCCCGAAAATTGAAGTCGGCGAACAGAATTGCGATGCTGCGTATCCATTTAGTCCCATATTGCGACAGCGAATAGTGCTCGTTACCGGCACCGGAATGCTGTCCGCGATACGGCCAGAGCAGAAATGAAGCCACGGCAAGCGCAACGGAAATGCAAAATGATCTCACGGTCGACGTGATGCGAAAGCGCTGATCAACGGCAACGAAACATGCATGTCCGGCTATGACGAGCGCTGAAAACAAAAAGGTATACAGACTAACGGCAGCACAGAGAGCGTAGAGAGCCCAGGACGGGACAGTCTTTCGTCGCATCGCCAGCAGTAGGACTGAGCTCGTCATAAGAACGGCAGCCGACCACATACTGTACGGACGCGCTTCCTGTGCGTATAGCAAGAGCAGCGGAGAGATGGACATGAGCGCAACTGCGGTGAGGGCGACACGTGTCGAGAACAGCTCGCGACAGAGCCAGAAGGCCAGGGCAAGCGTCGCGACGCTGAATAGGGCTGAAAGCACTCGAATCGCGGCTACGGAATTAGGAAACAGCTCTGACCAGCCGCGTAGAACTATGAAATAGAGTGGCGTCAGCTGGGGCTCCTGAACAATTAGATTCTGAACGGTATCACGAACGGACTTTGGGGAAGCCGCACTGGGGAACTGATATTTTTCGAGTTCACTGGCGGTAACGACTCGGCCGCTGAGTATGTCCGTCGAGGCGTCCTGCGGCGAATAGCCGGAGATCTCCAGCGACGTGAACGCCTCGTCGTACCAGTAAACTTTTCGATCTAGCCAGGCAAAACGCAGACATACACCGGTCGCTATTAGGAAGATAACCAGAACCCATTCGACCCTCAATTGCATGCCTAGGAGCCTGTCTGAAAAATGCTGATGTTCAGGGAAGCGTGCTACCGCTTTGGATACGTGCGCACAGCGCCAGATCAAGCCCCACGTACGCTTGAGTTTGCCTGTCGTCGAAGTAGAGCTCGTCGTTCACCACCGCCGGATCGTAGCCTTCACGCGCCAGTTCCTGCCTGTTGAGCTTAAAGGTTCCAGTCAGTGCGATGCTCGGTACCAGTCGCAGGAACAACGGGCGTGCATATGCGGGCAGACGATCGAGCACATGGCGCCGGAAAGCCTCCAGATTGAACTCGGCGTCGACCACAAGTGCAGCCATGCCGGCGCGCCCGTCGGTGTTAGGAATCGTGACGCCGTAGACCACGGCGTCGGTGACGCCGGGGCTGGCCATGATCACAGCGGCCACTTCGGTAGTTGAGACGTTCTCGCCCTTCCAGCGGTAAGTATCGCCCACCCGATCGACGAAGTAGAAAAACCCCTGCTCGTCCCGACGCATGAGGTCACCGGTGCGGTACCAGGCATCTGCGGGCAGGAAAACATTGCGTAGAATTTTCTGCTTCGAGGCCTGCGGATCGGTGTAGCCTTCAAATCGGCCGCTGTCCGCACTGCCCGCATCGGCTATCTCCCCGAGAGCCTCACCGACCTCGTTCGGCGCGCAGCGCACGCAATACCCGGCCTGATTGCGCGCAGGCATGGCAGTGTTCGCATCGAACTGGACGAGGGCGACGGGCAGGCGATGGGAGAGGTATGGCGGAATCCTGCCGATGGCGCCAATTCGGCCCTCGCAGTTGTAGAGTGAAAAGTTGCCCTCCGTGGCGGCGTAGTACTCGAGAATCTGCGGAATACGGAAGCGGCTCTGGAATGCCTCCCAGACTTCCGCTCGCAGCCCGTTGCCGCAGCACACTCGCAGGCTGTGCTGGGTCTCCTGCCGCTGGGGCGGACTGTTAAGAAGATACCGGCACAATTCACCGATGTACTGGAACAGGGTGCATCGCTCCTCGACGATGTCCCGCCAGAACTCCCGCGCTGAAAAGCGCTCGCGCAACACGACCGCACCGCCGCCGACCAGGGTGGCTCCCGTGGCAACCACGCCGCCGACACTGTGATAGAGGGGCAGGCAGTCATACATTTTATCGCTGGGCTTGGTGTTCAGCATTCCAGCAAACCAGTGGCTCCATTGCATGAGCCGAAAATGGCTCACATTGGCCGCCTTGGGAGGCCCGGTGGTGCCAGAGGTGTAGATATACAGCGCACGATCCTCGAGTGAGGGTGCCGGATGGTCGGCCTGAGTCAGGCTCTCGCCGGGCAGGCGCGCGATCGCCTGATCGAGTCGGGGGCAATGCAGGTCCCCGGGCCCGTGTGACCAGCACTGGATAGAGGCGTCAATATAGGGGCGCGCCGTGCGCAGCGCGTCGCTCAATGCGCCGCCGAAAATGACCCGACGAGGCGCCACGATCCTGATCGAGTGTGCCAGCATCTCGCCCCTGAGATGGGTGTTCAATAGCGCTACCGTGACTCCTGCGCGCGTGAGCCCGAGCCAGATGGCCATATAATCCGGACAGTTCGTCATCAGCAGGCCCACCACGTCGCCGGCGCGCAGGCCCTCAGACAGCGCCCAACGGGCATATCGATGTGAGGCCTCGGCGAGCTCGCGGTAGCTCAGTCGGCCATCCTGGGACAGGAGCGCCGGCGCGGACTCAAACCGGTCCGCGAGCTCATCGATCACTATGGGCAAGGTACGGGTGGGATGGCGCGCGATGGCTGCCGTCATCTCCATGGCACGTACCCAGGCCTTGAGCGCTGAGCTCATGTTTTAGAGTCCGCGAGTTGTCATAATCCAAAGGGGTTCGATCAGTTCACGGACTTTGATACCCCGGGCTGCTTTGATGGTTTGAATCCGCTCCAGTTGTGAGGCTCCACCATGCGACCAGAGACCATCGCCCTGCACGCGGGGTTTGACGCCGACCCGAGCACGCATGCGGTCGCGGTGCCGATCTACCAGACGGTGGCCTACTCGTTCGATAGCGCCGCCCATGGCGCGGCGCTCTTTAACCTGGAGGTCGAGGGCTATCGGTACAGCCGGATCGGCAATCCCACCAACGCGGTGCTCGAGCAACGCGTTGCGCAGCTCGAGGGCGGCATCGATGCCCTGTCGGTGAGCTCCGGGCAGGCGGCGCTGCACTACGCGGTGCTCACGGTGTTGCAGGCGGGCCGGAATATTGTCTCCGTGCCGCAGCTCTACGGCACGACGCATACGTTGTTCGCGCACGTATTACCGCAATTCGGCATCCAGTGCCGCTTCGCCCAGTCGGATCATGCCTCCGCCTTAGGCGAGCTCATCGATGAGAATACCCGTGCCGTGTTCTGCGAGACGGTGGGCAACCCGGCCGGCAACGTCTGCGACCTGGAGGCCATTGCGGCCGTGGCGCATCGGGCGGGCGTGCCCTTGATCGTCGACAACACCGTTCCCACGCCCATCCTGATTCGTCCGATCGATTACGGTGCCGACATTGTACTGCACTCGCTGACGAAGTTTATGGGTGGGCACGGCACCACCATGGGCGGCATCATTGTGGACAGCGGTAAATTCCCCTGGGAAACGCATGCCGAGCGCTTCCCCATGTTGACCCAACCCGATGAGTCCTATCATGGCCTCGTCTACACCGAGCACTATGGAGCCAAGGCCTTTCTCGGCCGCACCCGCAGCGTATATCAGCGCACCATGGGCTCGGTATTATCGCCGCTGAGCGCCTTCCTGCTTTTGCAGGGGATCGAGACCGTGGCCCTGCGCGTCGAGCGGCACGTCGAGAACGCGCGGCGCGTGGCCGAATTCCTGCGCGGGGATCCGCGCGTGGCCTCGGTGAGCTACGCGGGCTTCCCGGAAAGCCCCTATTACCCGTTGGTGCAGAAGTATCTGGGCGGCCGCGCCTGCTCGCTTCTGACTTTTGCCATTCGTGGCGGCATCGATGGCGGGGTGCGGTTCTACGACGCACTGAAACTCTTCAAGCGGTTAGTGAATCTGGGCGATGCGAAGTCGCTCGCCTGTCATCCGGCATCCACGACGCACCGGCAGATGTCGCCGCAGGAACAGCGCCTGGCAGGCATCGGACCGGAGACAATACGTTTGAGCGTCGGTATCGAGCACATCGATGACATCATCGCCGATGTCGATCAGGCGCTCGCCGCCGCCAGCGGCACTTGATTCACCGACTCGCATGAGCTTGCCTGACGACGTGCCGGCGCCGGTGCCGGCCCTCTTTCCCAGCCGTGAGATGCGCGAGCGACTGGATGATTGGATGACGCGCGAGCTTGCGAGCGCCAATGAGCGCATCGCGCACGGATCGGTCATACCGAGCCTGGATATGGCGGCATTTCGCCAGGAACTGGCAGCCTTTGATTTTCTGACTCCCCGGCCCATCGAGTCTTTGCTGGCCTGGACCGTGCGTCAGCTCGAGCACGGAATTGTGCACATGACGCACCCGCGCTATTTCGGCCTGTTCAATCCGGCGCCGAACTTTCCCTCGCAATGTGCGGACCGAATCGCCGGGGCTTTCAATCCGCAACTGGCAAGTTCCGGCTCCTCTCCGGCACCCGTTGAAATTGAAGCCCACGTCATTCGGGCCATTGCCGCACGGGCCGGCCTGCCGGCTGAAGCCTCCGGACACTTTACGACCAGTGGCTCGGAAGCGAACTTCACAGCATTGGTATGCGCGCTCACGCATGCGCAGCCTCGCTTCGCCATCGATGGCGTGCAGGCATTTGCCGGCCCGCTCGCCATGTATACCTCGCGGGGGTGCCACCCGGCATGGTTCAAGACCGTGCATCAGGCCGGCATCGGCCGCTCGGCCCTGCGCCTGATAGCAACGGACGGCAAGGGTCGCATGGATAGTGAGGCGCTGACCAAGGCGGTGGTCGGGGATCTGCAGCGCGGCACAGTGCCGGTATTGATCTCGGCGACTGCAGGCACGACCGCAGGCGGAATGATCGATCCGCTGGAGCGCTGTGCGCATATCGCGCGCGAGCACGGCATCTGGTATCACGTCGATGCCGCCTGGGGCGGAGCGGCATTGTGTTCCGAGCGAGCACGCGGATTGCTCAAAGGCATCGAGCTCGCCGACTCGCTGACCATTGATGCGCATAAGTGGCTCGCGGCGACCATGGGCTGCGGCATGTTCATCACACGCTATCCGGCGGTGCTGAACGAGGCCTTTCGTGTGGCGGCGGACTTCATGCCCTCCAACGCGTCCGAACGCGATCCGTACCTCAACACGGTCCAGTGGTCGCGGCGCTTCATGGGGCTGCGCTTGTTTCTGGCCCTCGCGGCAGCCGGATGGGAAGGCTTCGGCGTGCACATAGACCGCGCGGTGCAGATCATCGAGCGCGTCAGGGAGCGACTGCTGGCGCGCGGCTGGTCAGTCATCAACGACTCGCAGTTGGCCGTACTGTGCGTGGTGCCGCCGAGGGGATTTCCGGCAATCCGTGAGATCGTGCGCCGGGTGCTCGGCTCGGGGCGAGCCTGGGTGGCTGCCGCGAGCTTTGAGGGTCAGGAGGTCATCCGCATTTGTGCAACGCATGGCGAGACGATGCTCGCTGACGTCGATGAGCTTGTGAGCGCTCTAGAGGCGCCCGGATGAACCCACCAGCCGCACCACCAGCGCCTCGATGGTGCTGATCGAGTTGAAATTCTCTGCCGTGATCTCACTCTGAGGGATCGTGATATCGAACTGTGCCTCGACTGCGAGCATCAGGTTGACCATTTTGATCGAACTCAAACCCAGATCGCTCAGGCGGGCATCGATGCTCAATAGTCGCGGCGCCTCCCGCTGACCCAGCATCTGCCGCACCAAATCGACCAGGCGCTCGCGCGTGGCCTGCGCCGGGCCTTGATCCTCTTTGTGTTCACTCATGTGGGTCACGATTGGTCTAATGCGCGGACGAGGCAGAGACTATGCTAGAACTACGCGCGTTGGCGAGAACTGAGAGCCAGTTGCCGTAGATTTGGACGGCGCCCTCACGCCAGGTATTTTGCACGCCTGCCAGCACGCTCGTATAGGGAAAGCTCGGCCGTGCGGCACTGGGTGTACCCAGCGTGCGCCGCCTGAGGGCGTCCAGCGTGGCGCTCGCCTCGCTGGAGAAGTAGCCGCTTGGCAAGGTCGGATAGTGGGTCTGCTTTCCGTTGGCGTAGCGCTCGACGTCGCGTCGATATTCCTTGAGCAAAGTGCTGCGCTCGTATTCGGGGTGGCCCTGGAAAAGCACCAACAGGCTGCGCTGTTGCCTGGCAAAGATGTTGGCGCCAGTATCTGCCGAGGCGCTCAGGATGCAATAGCCCGCCGCGCGCAGGGCATCGAGGGGCAATTCATTCCAGCGCGAGTGTGGCGTGCGCAACGGGGCGCTCACACCGCGGACCAATGGGTGTTGCGCCAGTACATCGTGCTCGAATACGCCGCAGCACTTTTGCGGCAGCCGACGACGCGCAATCGCATCCAGATGCAGGGCTGCGGCATGCGCCGCAAGGCATGACCAGATGCTCGAGATGGTGTTGGACTCGGCCCAATTGAGCACCTGTATGAGCCGGTTCCAGTAGCACTCCTCGGGCAACGACGAGGCGATCGGTTCTGCGCCGGTGACGATGAGCGCATCGAGCCGATCGCTAAGTAGCGCATCGATCGGCCAATAACTATGGCGCAGACGCTGCAGAACATCGGGCCCGCGCGCTATTTCCGGTAGATACGAGTAGCGCAGGTGCACCGACATAGAGCCTGCACCCGCCTCGAGCAAATGACAGAACTGTGTCTCGGTGGCCTGGAGTGCCGCGTCCGCCATGTTATTCACAAGTCCGATGCGCAGGGCATCCTCCGTGGGCGACCCATGGCCGCCACGCCCGCTCAACGGACCTGCGTCACAATAGGAGTCGATGGTCAGTGGCATCAACCGACACCTTTTGTGATATGAGTCATGCGTTCCGAATGATTTGTGCAACAGGGCGATCCCTAAGGTATCGTTAGAACCAGGGTAAAACTTAGATCAGCCTCACTCTTATGGAAATATGGAAACCCCGTTAGTGCTGGAGGCGAACGAACGCCCGCCGGAGCTCGCGCCAGCGAGCCTGAAAGTGCGCGCTCAGGCCGTTGCCGCAGTGGCGGCCAAACACGCCAGTGCGGTCGATCTTGAAGCAAGATTTCCAGCTGAAGCCTTTGAAGCGGTAAGGGCGCAGCGCCTGCTGGGTATCTTCGTGCCGAGCGCGTTAGGCGGCGAAGCCGCGAGCGTCTCGGATGTCGCCGACGTGTGCTACCAGCTGGCGCAAGGCTGCGCCTCGACCGGCATGATCTACGCGATGCACCAGGTCAAGGCCGCCTGCATCGTGCGTCATCGGCATGGCAGCGCGGCGCTGGAGCGCCTGTTGCGCCGTCTTTGCGCTGAGCAGCTGTTGCTGGCATCCTCAACCACCGAAGGCCAAAGCGGCGGCAACGTGCGCTCCAGTGAGGCGGCGGTGCAGTACCAGGACGGTCGCATTAGTCTGGAGCGCCGTGCCAGCGTAATTTCGTACGGGGCGGCGGCGGATGGCATTGTTACGACGGCGCGGCGCGCGGATGATGCGGCCGCGACCGATCAGGTGCTGGTGGCGTTCCTGAAGGGCGACTATACGCTGACACCACTGCAGGGTTGGAGCACACTCGGTATGCGCGGTACCTGCAGCGAAGGCTATACCCTGAAGGCCACGGGCGCGGCCGAGCAGATTCTGCCGGAGCCCTACGAGAGTATTCATGCTCAGACCATGGTGCCGTTTGCGCATCTGCTCTGGGGATCGGTCTGGGCCGGCATCGCGGCTGGTGCGACCGCCCGGGCACAAACCTTTATCCGCAATGCGTCCCGGCATGGCAACGGGCAATTGCCGCCCGGGGCTGCGCAATTCACGAAGGCGCTGGCCTCGCTTCGGACGCTGCGCGGCATGTTGGCGACGGCGCTGCGCACCTATGAGCGCAGCATGGATGACCCGAAGCTTCTGGCATCGCTTGAATTCCAATCGATGATCACGCTCACCAAAGTCGAGGCGTCGGAAGCGGCAGTCGCAATTGTGCTCAGTGCACTACGTGCCTGCGGGCTCTCCGGTTATCGCCGCGATGGCGAGTTCAGTATCGAGCGATATCTGCGCGATGTGCTCTCGGCTCCCATCATGATCAATAACGACCGAATCCTGGCTAACGTGATGAATTCGTCGCTGATGACGCCCGTGCCTGCGGCGCTGCGCGATTGAGGTATGCACTGACCTTATGACTCCCGAACCGCAATTCGCCGTCGGGGCACCAGCTGCCGATGAGTCCACGCACATCGGTGGTGCCCTGTTTCGCCATTTGGGAGCCGATGGCGTTTACGCCGGCACGGCATTGTACGAGGACGTCGTCGGACGGCTCATGGGGCTGATCTCGCGCGAGCGTGCGCCGAGCGCCGAGCAGCTTCGCTTCCCACCCGTCATGAGTCGCCAGCAGCTCGAGAAGTCCGGCTATCTCAAGAGCTTCCCAAACCTGCTCGGTTGCGTTTGTGCGTTGCACGGCACGGAATCCGAGATCCGCGCCGCGGCGGACGCGCAGAAGACGGGCGGGGATTGGACCCAATCGGTGTCCGCTACGGATCTGGTCTTGACGCCTGCGGCTTGCTATCCGCTTTATCCTCTGCTGGTCGGCCGCCCGATTCCACGCGATGGGCTGTTGTTCGATGTGGCAGCGGACTGCTTTCGGCGCGAACCATCGACATCGCTTGACCGACTGCAAACCTTTCGCATGCGTGAGTTCGTGCGCATCGGCTCGCCGCAGAACATCATGGCGTTCAGAGAGCAGTGGATGCCGCGCGCTGAATCGCTGATGAATGAGCTCGAATTGCCCTGTAAGCTGGAAGTGGCGAGCGATCCGTTCTTTGGTCGTGTTGGCCAGGTGATGGCCGTGAGTCAGCGCCAGCTATCGCTCAAATTCGAGCTTCTGATTTCGTACCGCCCAGGGGTCACGCCGACCGCGTGCATGAGCTTCAATAATCATCAGGATCATTTCGGTTCGGTCTGGGATATCCGAGACCATATGGGTCATGTGGCTCACACAAGCTGCGTCGCCTTTGGAATTGATCGCCTGGCGCTGGCACTGTTTTCGATTCACGGTCTGGACGTCTCACGTTGGCCGAACTCGACGCGGCGTTCGCTCGCGTTTTGATCCTGCCGGCATAGCCGGAAACTTCACTCGCCGGCGTCTTTTGCATGCCCATTGATCCGTATGCGAAGCGCTTTTTGGACCGCCTTGCCGCGATAAACCCCCCAAGCGTGCAGACGCTCTCAGTCAGCGAGCGTCGCGAGGCCCTGGAGCAATTGCTGATCATTTCGGGAACCCCGGTGGCGGTATCGCGCGTCGAGGATCGAAGCCTACCGGGGCCGGCTGGTCCACTGGCGGCTCGCCTCTATACACCCGCCGGCGCGTCGGGGGATGCTCTAGCAGGGCTCATTTATTTTCACGGCGGTGGATTCGTCGCCGGCAGTCTCAATTCCCATGATGCGATCTGCCGCGCGCTGTGCAACGCAAGCGGCTGCCGGCTCATCGCGATCGACTATCGTCTGGCCCCGGAACACCCGTTTCCGGCAGCGATCGAGGACGGCTACGCGGCGGTGAGCTGGATCGCTACGCATGCGGCGCAGTTCGGTGTGGACCCGGATCGGCTCGCAGTGGGCGGTGATTCTGCGGGCGCCATGCTGGCGGCTGCGGTGTGTCAGCGAGTCGGCGCCGCGCAGAACGTGCACTTGGCTTTGCAATTGCTGCTGTGTCCGATCATGGATTACGCTGCCCAAACCGATTCGCGGCGCAGCTTCGCTCAAGGGTACTTTCTGGATCAGGCCACGCTGGATCATGATTGCAAGCATTATCTGGGCGTCGGCGCGGATCTCGCCGACCCGCGGGTGTCGCCATTGCGCGCCCACGATCTGAGCGCTGTGGCGCCTGCCTGCATTCACACGGCGGAGTTTGACCCGGTGCGCGATGAAGGCGCGGCGTACGCACAGCGGTTGCGCTCGGCTGGCGTGCAGACCACCTATCACTGCCACTCGGGTATGATTCACCTGTTCTATGGGATGGGGGTGATGATCCCCTATGCCGCTGCGGGCTATCAGTCAATCGGAACCGATATTCGCGCACGGCTGGCCTGAACGATCCGGTGAAAAAAGGGCTTATCGATGGCGGATCGCATCAAGACAGAGCGGCTGATTCGAGCATTGCACGCGGCTCGTGTGGCCGGCCAATTGGATGAATTGTGCGCGCTCTTTGCTCCCGGGGCCCATTTCAGGATCGCGGGTAGCAGCGCCGGCAAACCCATCGCTATCTCGGTCGTGGGGGTTGCAGAGATCCGCTCCTGCCTGTCGATCATGGTCAGGACCTTCAGGCTTACCAATTACGAGCTGCTATCTATGGTGATCGAGGCGCCTGAGGCCGCCGTGCATTGGCGAACTCACATTCACTCGAAGATTACCGGCACTGCGGTGCCGACCGAGCTCGTGGATCTGGTGCAAGTGAGCGAGGCGGGCATTGCCTCGTACACGGAATTGTTTGTACCGTATTGACTCAAGACGATGCGATTTGCGACCGTCTTCTGACTAAAAAAGTCTCGCCTGCCAAGGCGATTGCCAGCAAAGCAAAAAACAGCGTACAGACAGCGATTCCCACAACCACATTTGATGGAACAAAGATGGCGAATTTCTCCCAAACATGAGGACGCCATATCACCAAGATGGGAGCGAGAAGCCAGAGTCGCCGAGACTGTGGCTGAGTGCTCATCAGCGAGATTCCGGCGGCGTAGCAGCACAAATCATACCCTTGTATTGGCATCGCAATTCCAATGCTGAATATCGTTAGCATGGTAGCAATAGCGTCATCGCTTAAGCGCAGACCCGAATAGATTAGGCGCCAGGCGAGCACGCCCAGTGCCACTGCCAAGCTAATCACACCGATCACTTCTGCAGTCATCCGGCCGGCCCCCATGTGCATTGCAACGGGGATTAGGCCTATCAGTTTCGCCGGATCATTCACAGCAAGTTGCCTGTAGGCTGCGATTGATCCCAAATAACTTTGGACAAAATGCGCATCCACTGAGGCAGCGTACACGCAGGCCGCAATCACGACGCCCACCGAAATCACGACTGCGCTTCTTTGCCGAGGTTCGAAAAAAGGAACCAAGAGCAGTAGCGGACCGCTCAGCTGAGGTTTCAAACTTGCGATCGTCCATCCTATCCCCGTGAGCCACATTCTCCGCTCGCGACAACCGACTAACACGAGCGCCAGCGCTGCCGAGACAAACACGGACGTCTGGCCCGTGGATACGGAACCTGAGATAGCACCAATGGTGCAAGCCAGGCAAACCCAGAACCATTGTCTCGGTGTCAACGCGACATTGGGTTGCCCGTGCGCCAATCTATGGCAGGCCCAAAATAGAATCATCGCCGCAAGAAAATTCATGAAAGTGAGGCACGTGGCTGCGGCCGGCCAGTCGAAGGCAGCCAAAGGCAGGCAGATCAGTATGATTACAGGCAGGTACGCCACGAAGCCTGCCTGAGGTGCTGAACCAAAGACCTGTTGGTAGGTAGCCGCATACACGCTGGGATCGTACGGTGAGTGCCCCGAGATCCAGCATTTTGCGGCGATGTAAAAGTAGCGTGCATCTATATCACGCGCGCCTCCAACGTGCTCTAACACACCGGAATAGAAAATGCTTCCGGCCACCAAGACCGCGACCAGTGTTGGAACCGCATAGGGTTTGAACGTCGTGGCTAATTCTCTGAGGTTCATTGGCTCGAATTGCGCTCGTAAAGTGACCCCGCGAATAGTAGCGGTCGGAGAAAGATTTCGCGATCTGCCTGTCTTTCCGTTGAGCCTTTATTCCACGCTGCGAGGCACCGTGGTCAATAAGCTCGTGGACCGAGGTCGCGCGAGCGGACACAATCAAACCGAGACGGACATGAGCGGGACGTGGAAATCAACGGTTGGCTCCGGGACGATCATGTGCTGGGAGCGCGTCGGCTGCGCTCAGGGTCAGGCCCGCGCCGGCGATCGCGCCATCGTCCGTGAGATGCGGGGCCGCCTCGGCCGCGCTCAGGGCCAGAACCGCAAAGGCGGTCGCGGCATCGTCCATGAAATGATGCGCCTGACCCATCAATCCGCGATGCTGATTCGGCGATTCGGCCGACCAGCCGCCGGTCCAGAAGCTCTGGTGTTTCTGCAGCCACGACAGTGCGCGCTCAATGCGTTCGTCGCTGGCGGAGACTCCCGACTGTTGCAATACCAAGGCGATTAAACCGGTCGCGTAGCCGTCGCTGCGCTCACTGGGGGCCGTGCCGTCCCGGCGGGACCAGCGCGGCATCAGTGAATGCACACTCCAACCGCCATCGGGTCGTTGCAGCGCCCAGATTTCGCCCAATATGCGCTGCGTGGTGGCCGGCTCGATAAGTCCCGGAAGTCCCCGCGCCGCCCACAGCAGATCGATTCGGTTCAACAGAGTCTGATCTGGTGAAGCGCGCGCCAGGTAATCGCGCAACAAGCCGATTTTCTCCTGGATTGAAGGCCTCAGACGATAGTCCTGTGGCGCACTGCCCACGGCGAGCGCCGCCAGCGTTGCGCCGTAGTAAGCCGAGTCGAATGCCTCCCAGGGTTCGTTATCGAACCTGATCCAGGGCCAGCTGCCTGCATCGGCCCCCGAGGTCTGCTGCGTGGCCCACATGTCCTCGAACGCGGCCAGAGTAGCTGGGCGCAAATGACCCTGATGCGCGTCCGCATCGGCCAGAATGAGCGCATTCAAAACCGACTCGGTACCCCGGGAGGCGACAGCCATATCCTTGTAATAGGGCGGCAGCTGCGGCCACTCTTGCACGCGCTGCAGCACATCCGCAAGCAGTCGACGCTGCGGCACCGATGGCGCGGTTTCATGCAGCACTCGGCCGAGATCAGTGCGCGCCAGAGCATAGGGCAAGGCCGTGTGACAGGAAATGCACACCGTGCCGTGCTCGCGCGCCGCTTCGCTCCAGTTCATCCATTTAGTCGCCCGATGATCCAGGTAGGAGGCGGCCGCTTCTGGGTTCCAGGCAGCGGCGGGCGAGCGCGTGCAGGAAGCATTCAGCAGCGCCAGCGCGCCGACTGCGATCAACTGAAGTACGGGGCAGCGGACCGCGCCTGGCATAGACTAGCACCTGCAATTCCAACGCAACCTGCGCGCGCACGAAGTAGTATCGCGTTGGTTGCTCCATTGAGATCGTACAACACCTGAAGGCCCGGAGCTGCAGGTCCGTGATTAGACTGCAGGGAGACTACGACTACATCATCGTCGGCGCGGGCACAGCAGGATGCGTCCTCGCGAACCGGCTCTCGGCCAAAGTGGATCGGCGCGTGCTCCTTCTCGAAGCCGGGGGCAAGGACAACTGGATCTGGTTCCACATTCCCGTTGGCTACCTTTTTGCGATCGGCAATCCGCGCTGTGACTGGATGTACCGTACGCAAAACGAGCCTGGTCTCAATGCTCGCTCCATCGCCTATCCGCGCGGCAAAGTCATTGGGGGCTCTTCGGCGATCAACGCCATGATCTGCATGCGCGGTCAGGCGGCCGACTATGATGCTTGGCGCTCGCTGGGTCTGGAGGGCTGGGGCTGGGATGACGTTCTACCGGCCTTCAGGCGCCTCGAGGACCACTTCCTGGGCGAGAGTGAATATCACGGGACCGGCGGCGGCTGGCGCGTGGAAGCCCCGCGCGTAACCTGGCGAGTGCTCGATGCCGTGCGCAAGGCCGCGGTCCAGCTCGGTGTGCCGGCGATTGACGACTTCAACCGCGGCGACAACGAAGGGGTTTCCTACTTCCACGTCAATCAAAAACGCGGACGGCGCTGGTCCGCCGCCCGGGGATTCCTCAAGCCCGTGCTTGCGCGCAGCAACCTGCGGCTTGAAACTCACGTGCTCGTCGAGCGGCTCATTGTCGAGGGCGGACGCGCCTGCGGTGTGCAGTTCCGGCGCGACGGCGAGATCTTCGAAGCCCGAAGCAGAGGCGAGGTCATCCTGTCCGCCGGGGCTATCGGCTCCCCGCACATCCTCAGCATGTCCGGAATCGGTCGGCACGAGTGGCTGGCTACGCTCGGCATCCCGACCGCGCTTCACCGACCCGGCGTTGGCTCAAATCTGCAGGATCACTTGCAGCAGCGTGCCATCTACAAGGTCAGCAACGTAAAGACCCTCAACGAGAATTACCACTCCATATCTCAGCGTGTGTGGATGGGTATCGATTACGCGCTGCGCCGGCGTGGACCGCTGAGCATGGCGCCCTCCCAGCTGGGCATCTTCATGCGCTCGGACCCGACACAATCAAGAGCGAATATCCAGTTCCACGTGCAACCGCTGTCCCTGGACAAGTTTGGCGATCCTCTGCACGCGTTTCCGGCGATCACCCTGAGTGCATGTAATTTGCGCCCGACCTCGCGTGGCACGGTGCGGCCGGCCTCCGCCGATCCAATGACAGCGCCGTTGATTGCACCGAATTACCTGTCCACCTCACAGGATCGCCAAGTGGCCGCCGACGCGATTCGTTTGACGCGCCGCCTCATGAGCCAGACTGCCCTCAAGGAATTTAACCCGGAAGAATATCTTCCCGGTCCCGGCGTAGGAGACGATACGGCCTCGCTCGTGCAGGCCGCGGGAAATATTGGCACGACCATCTTTCATGCTGTGGGGACGGCGAAGATGGGGCCCGGCACGGACACGGACGCGGTCGTGGATGCCCGTCTGCGCGTTCACGGCATCGATCGGCTGCGGGTGATTGATGCCTCGATCATGCCGACGATTACATCCGGTAATACGAACATGCCGACCGCGATGATTGCCGAGAAAGGGGCTGAAATTATCCTGCACGACGCCTGCTGAGTACGTTGCCGTACAGACCGGGCGCGCTTATGCAAGTATCTTGCCTGCTGGCATGAACCATGAGGTGGTATTGCCATATCACCCTGCCACGATCACCAGTGATCTGGCTCCACAATCCTGACTTACTTAAACGTATAGAGCTCACTTATGAATATGAAAATTGCCCTGACCACAACGATCCTCGCGGCTGCCGCCTTGGCGACGAGCGTAACTTCATTCGCGGCCACCAAGACGCAGATCGACAGGCGAGTGTCCGCGACCCTCGTTCACTTCAATACTATCAACCCTGCGAACAAAACCCTGGGCAATAAGGCCGCAGGCGTGCTGGTGTTTCCCCGTGTCACGAAGGGCGGCATCGGTGTCGGCGGCGAGTTTGGCGAAGGTGCCCTACAGGTCAATGGCAGGACGGTCGGCTACTACAGCGTAGGGGCCGCGTCGGTTGGTTTGACACTCGGGCTGGCCAAGCACAGTGAAATCATCATGTTCATGACGCAAGATTCGCTGGACAAGTTTACGTCCAATGAGGATTGGTCTATCGGCGCGGATGCGGGAATCACCTTGATTTCCAGTGGTGCCAGCAGCAGCTATGACACGCAGACAGAGCAGAAGCCCATTCTCGGGTTTGTTTTTGCGGAAAAGGGCTTGATCGGCGATCTGTCGCTGGAAGGCTCGAAGATCTCAAAAATCAAAACCTAAGATCGACTGGATGGCGGCCCGGTGCTGCTTGCACCGGGCCTTTTGAACATAACGGGGGCCGGCTTCCATGTGCGGTAACGTACGGACTGACCCGTCTGCAATCTGCAATCTTTCGTAGCGCGACGCCGTAATACCAAGTCGAGGAGTGCGCAGCCGATGACCCGATGGCATGGATCTCTGCCCCTGGCGAGCGCAAGTTTGGTATCGACCTTTGAGAGAGCCGCTAAACGCGGAGTGCAGTTTTCGCTCGCCGAGCGAGCGCTATTCCAGGCGTGCGAATTCTGGAACGCGATTTCAGCGCGCAGGGTTGTCGAGCATCTTGGCGCGGGCGCAATCGACGCGCTGCGTTATATGAGCATTATTTATTCGGCGATTGGAGCCCACGGTGTCGCGCGTGCCATGGTCCTTGCAATCGCTGAGCTGGAAGGCACTTCCGTTCCGCAGACCCGACATGAGCATCTGGCAACCCTACAGGTGCTCCTGCTCAAGACCGGCGATCCTGTGGATGAATTGATCACTCGCTTCGCGCAAAAACTCGGATTAGGCTCCGGCGACAGCGGTTTCCGAAATTCTCAGTCGCCTGAGCACGACGTTGGCTTCGCGGCTTCCAAACGGGCCATGAGTAGGTGAGGCAGCATATATGCTCTACACGATTGCAGTGATCCTGGTGATCCTTTGGCTATTGGGATTGGTCACCTCATATACTTTGGGCGGATTCATCCACATCTTGTTGGTCATCGCGCTCATAGTGATTGTGGTTCAGCTCATTCAAGGTCGCCGGCTGTAGACCCGCCTCTGCCTGAGCGCGCAGCTCACATGTGTCCGTAAGTGCGCGTAGAAAGGGCCGATTCTTCTTTGAGTGAATTGGTGCCAGCAGTCGCTGCGCTTCTTCGTCGGCGACAACGAACTGGATTTTTACCGCGAACGTATTAGCCAGTTCGAATAAGAACACGCGTCCGTGTAGCACGTGATGCCTTCCCGCATCGCAAGCCCAATAGCTGCACTGAGGTAACGCAGCCCACTGCTCCTGTGCAAAATGCGTTGGACGAGGAGTCCGACTGCCGAGATCGCAAATTCTGCGTGTAGCAACTTCCCATAGTGTTAACGGGTCCTAGCTATGGCACCACCGATCGCGCTTATGTAATGAACACCGAAAATAATGTGACAGTTACATGACAATCGGATGAGAGTTTGTCGAAGATCAAGCGAAGCGATAATTCCAATGAGATTGGCGGCCAAGAACGCGAGCCGACAGGTTGCTGCCGAAGCGGAAGTCTCCTTGGGGCGAGTATTCTGGATCACCGGGTTGTCTGGAGCCGGTAAGACGACCATCGGACGGGAGTTATGGCGCCGACTTCAGGCTGCCGGCCGTTCGGTCATTTTTCTGGACGGCGACGCACTGCGCGAAGTGATTGCCGAAGATCTTGGCCATAGCACCAGTAATCGGCGCCGATCGGCCATGCGCAATGCGCGTTTGTGCCGGCTGCTATCCAGCCAGGGGCAAGACGTCGTTTGCCCGACAATTTCCCTGTTCCATGAGGTACAGCGCTGGAACCGGGAAAACATTCCCGGCTATCGCGAGATCTACCTTCGGGTCCCAATGGATGAACTGCGGCGTCGGGATTCCAAGGGTATGTACGCGGCGGCTCATCGGGGCGATTTACGCGACGTCGTCGGCCTCGACGTGCCGGCAGAGCTGCCTCAGGCGCCCGACCTGATCCTGGACAACTTTGGGATGATCGACGGCGCTGCCGCCGTAGATCAAATTTGGACGAAATGTGTTCTGCCCGATGTCGCCAGCGCGGCGCGCCCGGTGGGCAGCGTCGCATTCGCGACCAAAGCCGAAACGCTGGAAACACTCGCGCCGCGACTGCGCACTGGCAGGATCCTGCCACAGGTTCGATTTACGGTTGCCGAATGGCACGATGACCGCGCGCGAGTGCTCGCCGGGATCATGGCGAAGGGCTGGAGTTCCAAGCCGGTCATCGTTCGCAGTAGTGCGCAGGGCGAGGATGGCCCGACGAGTTCCCAGGCGGGTCGCTACGATTCCGTACTGGGTGTACTGGGCAGCGCCGACGTCGCAACCGCGATCGAGCAGGTCATCGCTTCTTTCGCCGAAGGTGGAAAGCCAAATGATCAGATTTTCGTGCAGCCGATGCTCGAGTGCGTCGCAATGGCCGGGGTGGCGTTCTCGCGTCGGCCTAGCGGCGGCGGTCCCTACTACGTCGTCAATTATGACGATCGGTCGGGGCGCACTGACCGTGTGACCGCTGGGATTGGCGACAATCTCGAGACACTTTTTTGTCTCAAGTCGAGGATCGATGCCTGTCCACCGACGCTGGCACCGGTCATCGCCCTGGTCGATGAATTGGAGACCCTGTTCGCTTGCGATGCGATCGATGTGGAGTTCGCAGTCGATGACACGGGGCAGCTCTACCTGTTGCAGGTCCGCCCACTCTCCATCGAACGTCAGCAACCGGTGGCGGATGCACAGGTCGACACCGCACTCGCCGACGTGGCTTGCAAGGTTGCACTTTTGAGCCGTCCGCATCCGTTCCTGCACGGCAGTCGCGCGATTTTCGGCGTCATGCCCGACTGGAACCCGGCGGAGATCATCGGGTTGCGACCTTGGCCACTGTCTCTCTCGCTCTATCGGGAACTCGTCACCGACGCGATCTGGGCCTATCAGCGCGACAATTATGGTTACCAGAATCTGCGAAGTTTCCCGCTGCTGGTCAGTTTTCACGGGCTGCCCTACATCGACGTGCGGGTGAGCTTCAATTCCTTCGTACCACGCGACGTGTCCGACGATCTTGCCGGGCGGCTTGTGAACTATTACATCGATCGTCTTCTCGCCGAGCCACAGCTGCATGACAAGGTCGAATTTGAGATCATCTTTTCTTGCTACACGCTCGACCTGCCGCAACGGCTGGGCACGTTAACGAAGAGAGGGTTCTCCCAGGCGGACGTCACTGAATTGTCAGGTGCATTGCGGCGTCTGACCAATCGCATCATCCACGGGGAGACGGGGCTGTGGCGGCGCGACCGCGCGAAGATCGATCTGTTGGCGCAGCGGCTACCGACGATCGGTGAGGCCAAGATCGACAAGATCGCCCGGATCTACTGGCTCATCGAGGACTGCAAGCGCTACGGAACATTGCCGTTCGCCGGGCTGGCGCGGGCGGGGTTCATCGCTGTGCAGCTGCTGCAGTCCTTCGTCGCGGTGGGCGTTCTCGATGCCGGGGAGCACGCCACGTTCATGGCAAGCGTAGACACCGTCGGATCGCGAATCGGCCGCGACTTTGCGCACCTTCCGAAGGCGCAGTTCCTGGCGCGCTACGGGCATCTGCGTCCGGGCACCTACGACATTCTGTCGCCCCGCTACGATGAGGCGCCAGACCTCTATTTCGACTGGTCGGGTCCCCGCGCGGCCTCATCGGCGCAACCACGCTTCGCGCTCTCGATCGGGCAGCTGCGTCGCATCGAGCAAGTCCTCAAAGAGCACGAGCTGGATATCGACGTGTTGAGTTTGATGGAGTTCATCAAGTCCGGTATCGAGGGACGTGAGTACGCAAAGTTCGTCTTCACGCGTAGCCTGAGCGACGCCCTGTCGCTGATCAGGCAATTGGGAGAAGAGTACGGTTTCTCGGTCGAGGAGTGCGCCTTCCTCGACTACGAGGCGATTCGCACGCTTTACAGCGAGAGCGGTTCGGTACGCGACCGACTGCGCGATAGCATCGCGCGCGGCCGAGAGAGGCATGCGCTAACGCGTAATCTGGTGCTGCCGCCGGTTATCGCTGCACCCAGCGAGGTCTTCGCCTTTCATCTGCCCCCGAGCCAACCTAACTTCATCACGCGCAAAAGCATCACGGCACCCGTTGCCTCGGTCGAGGATCCCCCGGAAGGCTTCGCGGGCCGGATTCTGTTCCTGCCGAGCGCCGACCCGGGATTTGACTGGATCTTCACCCGCGGCATCAGCGGCTTCGTCACCCAGTTCGGCGGCGCCAACTCGCATATGGCGATCCGTGCCAGCGAGCTCGGGATTCCAGCAGTGATTGGCGCGGGCGAAGCGCTGTACGAGCACTGGCGGGCCGCGCGGAAACTCTGCCTGGACTGCACAAACCAAAAAGTCTTGCTGATTACATGAGGATCGTAGCGATTACTCAACGGGTAACAGTCATACCGGAGCACGGTGAGCGCCGTGATTGCCTCGATCAGGCTTGGCCACGCTTCATCGCCGCCTGCGGGCTGCTGCCGTTGGCGCTGCCCAATGTCACTGAGGTGGCGCTGGCAATGTACGGTGCCTCGAATGTCGTCGGTTTGGTGTTGACGGGCGGCAATGATCTAGCGGCGCTGGGAGGCGATGCCCCGGAACGCGATGCGACTGAGAATGCCCTGCTTGATGCAGCCGAGTCGCACGGGGTGCCCGTGGTTGGCGTCTGCCGTGGTATGCAGTTGATCCAGCAACGCTGTGCGATTCCGCTGCGCCGCGTTCATGGCCACGCGGGGCGGCGTCAAGTCATCCGCGTTGATGATGAGCCGATGGAGGTCAACAGCTATCATCGGTTTGGCACCTTCGAATCGCGCGATCCGCTCGACGTCTGGGCAATCGCTGCCGACGGGGTTGTCAAGGCTATTCGCCACTCGGCACGACCGACCACTGGGATCATGTGGCATCCCGAACGAAACACGCCATTCACTGCCACTGACGTCGCACTATTCCGCCGCGTCTTCAGGACCACATGATGCGCGCCGTGATCCTGGCAGCGGGCCGCGGCAGCCGCATGGGCGCACTGGGTCGCGATCGTCCTAAATGCCTGGTTGAACTCGAAGGCAGACCCCTGCTCGACCGTCAAATAGCAGCGCTGCGACGCGGCGGAGTGGATGAGATCGCTCTCGTCCGGGGCTATCGCGCCGAGCTGCTGAATTATCCTAACCTGTCCTACTTCGAAAATGCGCGGTGGGCCGAAACCAACATGGTGATGTCGCTCGCGGCCGCCGCGCCGTGGCTTCGTGCCGGCCCGGTCATCGTCAGCTATGCTGATATTTTCTATCGCAGTGAGTTGGTGCGTGGTCTGGCCGACGCGCCGGGATCGATCGTCCTTAGCTACGATAGGGCATGGCGGGGGCTGTGGACTCGGCGCTTCGCCGATCCATTATCCGACGCCGAGACTTTCCGCATTGATGCAGCCGGGAAATTGCTCGAGATTGGCGGCAAGACCACGAAGATCGAGGACATTGAAGGGCAGTACATGGGGCTGCTCAAGTTCACACCGGCCGCATGGAGCACCGTTGAATGCCTGCTCGCGACCCTCGAGAAGCCGATCCGCGACCGTCTTGATATGACGGGATTGCTGCGCCGACTGCTGGTTGGAAGGGCAGTCTCGATCGGCACCTTCGGCACGGATGGCCAGTGGGGTGAAATCGACAATCCCGGCGACGTCGAACTCTACCAGGCCATGGTCAGAGGCGGCGAGCTGCTGCTGGAGGAGGGTCTCTCCGCCTCTGATTTTATCTCGAAGAATCCAGACTCCCAATATCAATATATTGAGCAAACACTATGACTAACATGACCAAACCCAAAGTCGACTGGGACTACACGGAACACGCGTCTCACTACGATAAGAGAGCCGACTATTCTTACGACGCCATAAGAGACTTGCTAACTGCCACGGGTTGCACCTCCCAAACGCCCGTAGCCGATATCGGCGCGGGCACAGGCAAGCTTACGAAGGAATTGCTGAAACACGGACTAACGGTCAAATCCATTGAGCCAAACGATGCGATGCGTGCAATAGGTATCAGAAATACGCAGGGTCGGCCGGCTACTTGGTCCGTGGGCACAGGTGAGTCAACCGGGCTGCCAACCAGTAGCGTGCATGCTGCGTTTTTCGGTAGCTCGTTCAACGTGGTTGATCAAACAGCGGCTCTATCGGAGGTCGCGAGAATCCTTTCTCCTTTTGGATGGTTTGCCTGCATGTGGAATCATCGGAGTCTGGTTGATCCCATTCAGCAGAACATTGAATCCATTATCAAGTCATACATCCCGGGCTACACCTACGGCTTGAGACGAGAAGACCCGACCAGTGTTATAAACTCGAGCGGTCAATTCTCGCCAGCGCAGTCGATCGAGCGTACTTTTGAGTGGGAAATGCTCGCGTCGGACATCGTTGTCGCTTGGAAATCGCACGCCACTCTAAGACGCCAGGCGGGTAGCGATGCGCTATTCGAAGCCATCATAACTGACATCTCAAAATATTTGTTGAGCCTGCCGACGACAATCGAAGTGCCATACACAACGCGGATCTATTTTGGGCAACTGCTCAAAGAAAAGAACGCCCGAATCGCACGGCCTCAATCGGCGATGGCCTAAGGCGTGCATAGCAATAGCATGACGGTGGGGACTACTATCGCGAAGTGCGGCGAAAGCGCAGCCGTTTCATCGGCTCGCGGTGATGCCATGACCGACCGAGGCAGGCTTTCGAGTAGCCTGCAGAGGTTTGTAAGAACGCTGACACGGGGTGGTGAGACCTCTGCGTCGTCCGCCTGGCCGCCGATGCCCTCTGCAGATCGGTTGCTGGAGCGTGCTTACGCTTTTTTTCGCGATGAGCAAGACAGGGCGCCGCAGCACTCGCCGACAGCTTGCAAATTGTCAGATATTCGGCACTTCGACCTTGCCGGCATGCAGCGCATCGTGGCCATCTGCGCCTATGGCATCAGCGGCTCGTTGTTACTGGCCAGTTATCTCGACGGACATGATGATGTCGTCATGCTTCCGGCATATCTCAGCTGCGCCATTTACGCCTTCTTCGACCGCTACCGATCGCTTTCCCTACGCGACAAGTTGCTGATCTATCCCTTCCTGGATCTGGGTCATTTCAAGTCTTTCTTCCATAGCGAACACAGCATAAGTGGTGCGGACTATTTTGCTGCCGTCAACGCCGTCTGCGAGGTTTACGGTGATTCTCCGGCAGAGTTTCTGGAATCACGCCGAGTATTCTTGCAGTTGCTGCACGTCGTCTACTGCGTGGCGCTCGGTCGCGTTCCAGCCAACTCCCGCCCATTGATCGTCTTCGCGCAGCACGGACGGAACCAGGCCGTGGCGAATTATCTCGTCGAAGACTTTTCGCAGGCTCGCTTTATCCATACGGTACGTGATCCGATTACGAACTGCGGTCGCTTGTTCGAGTACTCTTTCAAAATCCGCGGCGCCAGGGCCGCTGCGGACGCGATTACGGCTCTGGCCACGGGGGATGCGCCGCACCTGAACATGGAATCGCGCACGCTCGCGGTGCGATTCGAGGACATGCACCTGCGTCCCGGGGAAACCATGAGCGCCGTAGCCGATTGGCTTGGGTTGCCCTATCGACCCTCGTTGCTGGAGAGTACGTTCAACCGCCGTCCGTGGGTGGTTACGCAGGGAACGACGACTTGGTCGGGCGCCCGGCCAGCGCAGGCGGTGCGCGATTGTCGCGACGTCTCGTTTACCGACCGCTGCCTGCTGTTCGCGGTGCTTTACGAGGACTTCGCAGCGTGGGGCTACCCGTGTCCCGGAATCTTCAAGCACGCCCTGGTGCGCATTCTCTCGTGCACACTCTTCCTGATAATTCCGATGAGAATCGAAGTCATAAGCGCGCGCAGGTTATTCAAGTCCCGAGATGTGCGCGAGGTCGGCAGAGGGCTGGTGCGACTCTGCATTGTGCGTGCGCAAATAATGATGCATCTCGCGGTTGAGCTCTATCGGCGGATGGCGTCCGGGATAACAGTGCTGTCGGTGCGTCACCAGGCGTGAAGTTTCAGAGCATTATTCCTGGTGGAAGGGTGATATAGCAGAGCTAATGCGTGTCACCGTACAGACGTGACTGGTGTTAATTCGGTACTGTTCGCGGCGTTGTGTGCGTCGATGGCATGCGCGGGCCGGGGCACTGCAAGTATTGGGGAAGTGATACTGATGCGCTCGCCGCGCCGTCCGCGATCAAGGATCTAGGAGAGACACATCGTGACGTCGAACATCGAGGCGATAACGCAGCTCGCCGTGAATGACCGGTCTGTGCGCGAGAGCGTAAAGCCGGCAGTGGCACCGCCAGAGGACCAGCAAGACCAACAGGATCAACAGAGCCAAACAAATACGGCGCAGCTGGGCCAGCGTTTGCAGCCGGGACGACGCCCGCTCTTCCGCACCTGATGAACCAGGGCGCTTTTAGTACGCCTAACGGTTGAAGTCCAAATGCTTCGTCTCGGGCCCAGCGAGGGCGCCAAGACTGAGCATGAGTCCCCCCAGGGCGAGAAGCGCGATCGGACTGAATTCATAAGGCATGAATTTGGCTAGGCCCAGCATGTAAAAAGAGTACAGCCCGGGCAGGATCGTCGCCACGCTGTAGCTGACGCCGTATCCGCTCGAGCGAATTTCAGTGCGAAAACTCTCCGTCAAATAGGGCGTAATGACCGCCCATATGGGCATGGTGAGCACCAGGATGAGCGTGACCAATCCGATGGACTTGATCGAGTCGTGATAGGCGCCCGCTACCAGCAGGAAATACAGCGCACTCGCAGGCAAAAGATTCAGTAACCCCAGAATTGCTATCATCGGTCGGCGCCCAAATTTCTGGCTCAAAATACCCATCAGCGGGTAAATCGGCATCGATATTGCCGCGCCGATCAGCATGCCCGTGTTCACATCTGGCGACTTGACCCCGAGGACCGTATTGATCACGCCTGGAAGGGCCGCCACGGTCGTGTCGAGGGTAAGCCACGCGCCGCTCATGACTACGATGAGCTGGCCTAATCGACGCAAATCGGCACCCGTAAAGACAGCCTTGAGGGGAGCCGCAATTTTATGCGATGAGCGCCAGACTTCGGACTCAGGGACCATGAAATAGTAGTAAAGGTATAGGGCGCCAGCGAGGAGTGCCCCAATCACGAACGGGATTCGCCAGCCCCAAACCGCATACGCGGAGCCGGCATCACCGCTGGGTGCCACCTTCAAAATTAAGGCTGTGAGCAAGGACACGCATACCAGCGCGGCAGGGTAGCCCACGTGAATCAACGCGGCATTGAGTCCGCGCTTTTCCTTGTGGGAATATTCCATGGCCAAAGGATTGGCCGCGGTATATTCGCCTCCGACAAATATTCCATCTGCCAGGCGCAAGAGGAGCAGTGCGGCAACGGACGCGCTACCCCACGTAGCGTAGCCGGGGAGCGCCGCGACCGATAAGGTCGCCACCGCAAAGCCGGCGACTGAAATGAGCGTTACCCGACGCCTGCCCAGTCGATCCCCAAAGTGGCCAAAGACCATGGAGCCAATGGGTCGCCCCATCAGCGAAATTGCAAAAATTACTGAGAAGATCGTCGCTTTCGCGGCCGCGCTCAGCCCAGCCGGGATGAAGTATTCGAGCGCCGGAGCCAGTACCGCGATGGGGAGATAGACTTCGAACATGTCGACGAAGTAGCCCACATACGCCGCGCGCACCGCTCTGCGGGCGATGAGTTCGGCAGTCGTCGGTGCTGCGAGATCTGGGTTCAGATATGATGCGGTCATTGTGCCCCGGACGGCGAGCCGGCCACGCACCGTCATTTAGGCGTCCTCACTACATGTGCCGTCAAGTACCTGCAGTGCAGGGCGATGAAGCTCTCGGCATCGTCCCTTGTAACGCTCCTGGCGCAGTCGTCGCAGCTGGGCTGAGGGCTTTTATCGACGGGTCTCGTTGAACACCGAACATTTCATTAGGGCGCGGAAGTTGATCGCCTCGATGGGGAGTTCTCCGCGCGCGCTCGAGGCGTTACATCTTGCAGCGGCATTAGCAGAGGCGCTTATACTGATAGCTGCGGATCGCCAGTTCGCCCGGGCCGGAAAGCGCCAGAAAGCCAATACGGTGCTGATTAAATAGGCTCGGCGCAGCTAAGTGCTGGATTTTATTTTGTCTATGAAGCTCGAAACTCGGGGGATGATCATGCGCGATAGAGCAAGTCTCACAACCCTGACCGACGGACCTACACGACGGCAGGCAATCGTCGGTGTTGTCGGCGCACTCGGTGGTCTCGTCCTGAGCTCAACCAGGGTCTGGGCAGGAGCTGAGGACGGGATATCTCATACGGCAGACTGTATTCATCAGGAACCTGTTTTCACGGCGAGCCCGGAGCGCGTCTACGAAGCTCTTACTGATGCCAAACAGTTTACTCGCGTGATACAGCTCAGTGGAGTCCTGCAGGCGATGCACCTGCCAGACAAACCCGCAGAGATCAGTAGAGAAGCGGGAGGTGCGTTTGCGCTCTTCGGCGGGTACATCACGGGACGGCACGTCGAGCTGGTGCCTAACGTGCGGGTTGTCCAGGCCTGGCGAGCGGGCGACTGGCCTCCAGGCGTTTATTCGATTGCCAAGTTTGAGCTCGTGGCGCAGGGCTCGGGGTCCAAGATCGTCTTCGACCATACAGGCTTTCCTAAAGGCGAGGCCGAGAGCCTGGCTTCGGGGTGGAAAGCTCATTATTGGGAGCCGCTCGCTAAGGTCCTGGCATAAAACCTGGCAGCAGAGCTTGATTTTTCGGCATGATCGGTAACGGACTCGGATTCAAAGGGACACTCGAACTCTATAATTCTGGCTTGGCTTCGGGTCAGAGAGCTCCTTGACGAGCGTGCCGCGATACTGAAGGGACGCTCTGAAACACCAGGAGAAAAGGGGAAACGTCATGGACCTGAGGCACGCGTTTCTGTCAGCCTTGCTGCTTGCCTGTGCTCCGGTCTGGGCGCAAGTTCCCGATCCAATCAAGACTGACCCGAAGGACTGGTTGACCTATTCGGGCCAGTATCATTCCCAGCGGCATTCGCAGCTGCGGCAGATCACGGCTGCCAATGTCGGTCGGCTCGAGGCCAAATGGGTCTATCACATGACCGGCCAAAAGGATCTCGAGGCCACGCCCATCGTTGCCAATGGGGTGATGTATATCTCGCAATACAATCGCATCGACGCAATCGATGCGCACAGCGGCAACGTCATCTGGCAATTTCAGCGCCAGCCCATCGCCACGGGTGCGCAGCGCGGCACCGGTTTCTGGAACAATAAATTGTTTGTTACCACTTCGGACAAGCATATGCTGGCGCTGGATGCGCGTAACGGCAGCGTGCTGTGGGACGTGCCGGTGCACGATGATTTGCAGCTGGCCGGGCAGGCGCCGCTGATCGTCAAGGGCAGGCTGATCGTCAGCGGTAATCTGCCCCACGGATTTATTCAGTCCTACGACGCCGATACCGGGAAGTATCTGTGGAGCTGGTCACCGATCCCGGCCGATGACGATCCGCAACTGGCCAGTTGGGGTGGCCAAAAGCCCGACGGCGCGCCGATCTGGGTGTCAGGCTCCTATGATCCGGAGCTGAACCTGATCTATTACGGCACCGGTCAGCCGGAGCCGCAATGGGCGGGCGAAGGGCGCAAGGGCGACAATCTCTACAGTGACTGCATCGTCGCGCTCAATCCGGACACGGGAGCGCTCAAATGGTGGTACCAGAATACTCCTCATGACACTCACGATTATGACTCGCTGGAAATGCCGGTGCTGGTGGATGCCGACTGGAAGGGCAAGCCGCGCAAACTGTTGCTGCAGGCCAATCGCAACGGCTTTTACTACATTCTGGATCGCACCAATGGGGAGTTCCTGCAAGCCACTCAATTCGTCAAACAAGTAGATTGGCTGAAGGGCTGGGAGGGCGATGGCCATCCCATCCCCGATCCTGCACATGATCCGTCCGTGCTGGGGACTACCACATGCCCTTCGACCTCAGGTGCTACCAACTGGCCGTCCCCGACCTACGATCCGGAGCTGCATCTATTTTACTTCGTAGCCCAGGAGGGCTGCGGTGTGAACCTGCGCGACAGCGCCCGCAACTATGCCGGCACCGGCTATCTGGAAAGCCCGGAAGCGGGCAAGAGCTGGCAGCTTTTTACTCGTGCACTCGACGCTTTTACCGGCAAGAAAGTGTGGGACTATGAGCAGATTACCTCTCACCACTATGGGCCGGGACTGATGTCCACTGCCGGCGGTGTTGTCTTCAGCCCTGAGGAGTTTGGCCAGTTCACCGCGCTCGACTCCAGGACCGGCAAGGTGCTGTGGCATTTCAATACCGGCGATGTGATTACCGACAGTCCGATCAGCTATAGCGTGGACGGCAAGCAATATGTCGCCATCATCTCCAGCAGCAATGTTTTCGCTTTTGGTTTGCCGGACAGCGACGGGATTGCGGGTGGAGGCGCGAGATGAAGGCACTCTGTCTGATCGCGGTTATCGCCGTGGCCGTGCCAGCCGCGTACGCGCAAGCGGTCAACCCGTACGCCAATAATAGTGGCGCGATTGAAGAGGGGCGCGGTCTATACAATGGCGCCTGCACCGGTTGCCACGGGATCAATGGTGCGGCGGGCGAGATAGGTCCGGGCTTGGCGATCCCTGGCCGTTCCTATGCTCGCGACACGGAAGCGCAGATATTCGATGCCATCAAACACGGCATCGCCGAGACGGCGATGCCGGCGCAGCAGAACAAGTTCACCGACGATCAGATTTGGAAAATCACTGCCTATGTGAAGGGCTTGCGCGGTACCGCAATCGACGCACCGTCGCCCGGTGATCCGGTGCATGGGGAGGCAGTGTTCTGGGGTAAGGGAGAATGTGGCTCCTGCCACATGGTCAGGGGCCGTGGCAGCGTCATAGGCCCCGATCTGAGCAATCTGGCGGGCTCGCGCAAGACCAATTCCATCATTGCCGCCCTGAGCCTCGAGCAGCACCGTGTCTATGGACCGGGCGGTGCGCAGCCGCACAATCTGGTGCCGCTGCAAATGTATCCGGTGGTGCAGGTCACAACGCTGAGTGGCAAGACCGTGCGCGGCGTGCTGCGCAATGAAGACAGTTTTTCAATGCAGATCATGGGGCTTGATCAGCAGCTCTATCTGTTAGACCGCGCCAGGTTGAAGACGATCATCTATGAACCCAAAAGCCTGATGCCCACCGATTACGACAAGCGCTTGAGCAAAGTGGAGTTCGACGATCTGCTTGCATTCCTGACCCGGCTGGGCACCCCGCCAAGGCTCCAGGGGCCGCAGGTCCGAATGCCCGGTGGGAGGGATCCAGACTGATCCGCTCCTGCGGTGTGGCATTACTTGCATCAATGCTGGTGCTGCCTGGGTCCGCCCTGGCTGCGCGATTCATCATGTATGTTGGAAGCTATACGGCAGGGGCGTCCAGGGGCATCTACGCCTGGAGGTTCAACAATCAAGACGGCAGCATCTCACCTCTGGGACTGATGGCAGAGGCGGCGCAGCCGGCACATTTGTGGATCACACCTAACCGCAAGACGCTCTACGCGGTTAACTGGGAAGCCGACGGCGGCGTTAGCTCCTATCACATCGATCCGAAGAGCGGCGCACTCAGATTCCTCAATAAGGTGTCCTCGCATGGCGCTCTGCCCAACCAGGTGGTTGTGGACCCATCCGGGCGCGTTGCGGTGACGGTGAATTTCACCAGCGGTTCACTCGCCGCCTACAAGCTGAAACCCGATGGCGAGCTGAGCGAAGCCTTTTATGTCGACCAGCATACTGGCAGGGCTCTGTCGCCCAATCAGACAGGAGCGAAACAGCACGGCATTCAGTTCAGCAAGGACGACAAGTATCTGTTTGTCGCAGATCTCGGGTTGGACCGCGTTTATAGCTATCACGTTGACGCCGCAGCACCGTCCATAACACCCTTCGATCCGCCCTTTGTGAACACACACGCCGGCGCGGGGCCGCGCCGTATCCAGATGTCGCCGGACGGGCGCTTTCTCTATGTCGATCACGAGACCGACTCCGAGGTCAGTGTCTTCGCTATCGACGGTGGGAATCTTAAGCAGATCCAGGTGATCGGCACCGTGCCGGATGAGGCCAAATCCCACAACACCACCGCCGAGATCATCATCTCGGACGACGGCCGTCATCTGTATGTCGGCAACCGCGGCGATGACAGCATCGCGATATTTGCCGTCGACCCCGGCACTGGGATCCTGTCCCAGAGCGAGAATGTGCCATCCGGTGGACGCACACCGCGCAATATCCGCTTCGATCCCAGCGGCGAGTGGTTCTTTGCCGCGAACGAGAATGGTGGCAACGTCACCGAGTTCAAGGTAGACAAGGCCAGCGGGCATTTGATGCCAACCGGCGTCACCGGCGCCATCGACACGCCGGGCGGGATCTATTTTCTCCAGCTCAAATAGCTATTTCGGGACTTTCAGAAATTCCGCGGGAGTAAGCGCCCGGGTGCTGAAGCGGGCTTGCGCTACCGAGCCCTTGAACCAGTTCACGTGATTCATGCGCACGCCCACCATCATGTGGCCCGGGCCGTGCGCAGTGAATGCCACATCGCCTTCGCCCTCCAGCACGCCATTGACGTAGGAGCGATAGGTCTTGCCGTCATAGGTCTGTTCCACCGCATACCAGGGCCCGATCGGGTGCAGTTTCTCGGGAAAGGCCAGGGCCTTGCTGCCTGAGGCGCTGTTGACGAAGGCATCCAGGTACCACTGGTCCTTCACCACCCGGATCTCGAACATAAAGCGCGGATTGGGATCGGAGGTGCCATCAGGATTGGCGTCCAGACCGCTCTTGGGATCGGTCTCGGCGATGTGCATCCAGCGCTGCTGAAACTCACCGCCTTCAGGTCGGAATATTGCTTCGATGGTGAAGCATTTTGCGCCAACCAGCGGGCGGCCGGGAAAGAACAGAGCTGTATCCGTGCCATTGAACTGCACCGCCTTGCCGACGGGCGAATCCACGAGCCGCGGGGCGCCTTCTACTTTCGGCGTCAGTCCGCCGATATGCGAGAGGTTATTAAACTTCCAGACCGTCTGCTCCTGCGCCCAGGAGGCACTGGCACAAAGTGCCAGGATGCCTGAAAGCGTAGCGGTCACGATGCTGCGCCTGCTCACAGAAACCTCGGCCGTTGTGTTTCTTGGCTATTACGTTGACGCATGCGTCTCGGCACTGCAATCTCTTTGACTACAAAAACCATCGACGGGGTTAAGGCTTATGGGATCGCTGAGGTCTGGACTGCTCGGACTGAGTCTTGGATTGGCAGCGATGCAGGCGCTGGGGCAGGCGGCCGGTGAGAACGGGCCAGAGCGCATCGTCTGGGCGGCGCACAAGGTGCCCGATTCGCCGTACACCGGACCCAACAGGCCGATCTGGCACATTGCCGACATTCTCAAGGCGCATGAGGGCAAGCAAAGCTGGGATGAGCCAGTTCTTCTCACTCGCGATTTCGACGGCCATTACATCTCTCTGGCGCCGGGTGAAAAGACCAAGTGCATGTTCTACGCCGATGACCGCGTGTTCGGCTGGATCTATAGCGGCCAGGCCAGGATCAGCATCGACGGTCAGCAGCCCTTCAGCGCCTCCAAGGGGTATCTGTTCGACGTCCCGCCCCGCCTTGTCTACTGCATGGAAAATACTGGCACTGAGCCGGTTGTGTTCTACCGCTCCGCACCGGCAGGTCAGCTACCTTCCTATCCGGAATCCGAGACGCCGACGCCCGTCAAGGGCTGGATCTACAGCAAGGCTCGCATTACTTCCACAGGCGGCTATGCAGAGCCCAACCAGCCCTATCTGGATTTCAATGCCTATGCTGCCGGCGGCGGCAAGAGCCGCGACTTCGCTTTTGACGGCCATACCGCCGCGCACATCATCCGCGCGCCGGCGCTGACGGCGCTGCCGCCTTCTACCAGCTGGGGTCACTTTCACGAAAATATGGTGGAAGCCTGGGTGGTGCTCGAGGGCAAGCTCGACGTGTTGATTACTGGCGAGCCGCTGGTGACGGGCGAAGTGGGCGATGTAATCCAGGCCAACAGCGAGCGCTGGCACCGGGCCACCTGCCATCCCAATGCCGGCGCCTGCACCCGCCTGGCGATGACGCCGCGTAACAAGGAAGGCCAGGTTCATTACTTCCAGACCGATCAGCCTCCCGGCAACTAATCCTGTCCTTTGGCACGCTTGCTGAGGCGTACTGAAGAGCAACGCGTTGGCCTCCAGCTATCTATCCCGCGCCGAGAGCTCGCACCTGCTTACGTGAGAAGATGTGGAAACGGTGAACTGAAAAAAATTGGGGGACAGTATGGAACACAAATTTGCCAATCCCGCGCCGCTGGGTCTGATTGGATTTGCTGCGACCACTTGGCTTTTGAGCCTGATCAACGCGGGCTGGTATGGTAAGGAGAGCATGCCCTTGGTGCTGGCCATGGCGCTGAGCTTTGGCGGGGGTGCGCAAATGCTCGCTGGATTGCTCTCCTATATCCGTGGGAATACTTTTGCGAGCGTCGCCTTCCTGAGCTACGGAGCGTTCTGGCTGTCGTTTGTGGTCTACCTGCAAACATTTGGTGGCAGCTCGCCGGCGCCTTTTGTCGGATGGTATCTGTTCGTCTGGGGGGTATTTACTTTCTACATGTGGATTGCTTCATTTCGGCACAACACGGTCCTGCAATTGGTGTTCCTGAGCTTGTGGATCACGTTCTTCCTGCTGGCCGCCGGCGATTGGTTCGGATTGCATGCACTGCACACCTTGGGAGGTTATACCGGTCTCCTGTGTGCCGCGCTGGCCGCCTA
>JBEKUL010000017.1:0-32519 GCA_049515055.1 Steroidobacteraceae bacterium
TCAGGCTCGATGCGCGCGTGCGCCGCGATCAGACAGGCCGGCCCGATGCGGCAACGCGCTCCGATCTGAGCACCTTCAGCGATCACGCAGTAGGCACCGATTTGCGCGCTCGGATCGATCCGGGCGCGCTCATCGATCAAGGCGCTGGGATGCGCACCCGGCTGCAGCGGCGCTTCCGGATACAGGCAGCTGGCAATGCGGGCATAGAGCGCGTGGGGATTGGGGCTGATGAGCGCCGCGGTCGGACTGTGATCGACGTGTCGAGCCTCCAGCACGACGGCCGATGCGTGCGTGTGCTTGAGCTGCGGCAGCAGCTTTGGATTGGCCAGGAAACTCAAAGTACCAGGGCCGGCCGTGCCGAGCGGCGCCACCGCTTCGATCTGCACGTCCGGATCACCGCGCAACTCGCAACCAAAGCGCACTGCGAGCTCGCCGAGCGCGATGCTCATCATGCTACCGGCCCGCGTTCAGAGGCTCTTGGCGCCGCGCTGCATCGCCAGGGCGCACATCGCAGCGCTATTTGCCGTTCGGCTTCGTGGCTGGCGTCGGCGCGGCCGCGCCTGCGCCGGAGGCGGCAGGCCGCACGCTCTGCGACTGCAGGGCCGTGAGCACCTGCGGGGTGATATCGAGGGTCGGGTTGGCGAATATGACGCCGTCGGCCAGGACCAGATCAAATTTCTCGGCCTGCGCATAAGTCTGTACTTGCTGGACCAGCGCCTTTTGCAGCCGCGAGAGCTCCTCGTTCTGCCGCGCGTTGAAATCGTCCTGATAAGCCGTGACTTTCTGCGACAGCTCGCGATTACCATCGCGCAGCTCGCGCTCGAGCTTGCTGCGCTGATCCACCGTCATCGTCGCCCCGTCCTTCTGCAACAAGTCCTCCTTAGCCTTCAACGCCGCCTGCTGGCTCTGCAATTCCTTTTGCTTGCCGGCAAACTCACCGCGCAGTGCCTCCTGCGCCGCCTTGGCCTGCGGGGATTCCTGCATCAGGCGCGAGTAATTGACCACGGCAATCCTCAGATCGGCCGCCGGGGCCGCGACCGCGGCCAGCGCCAATATCCCGGATATCACGACCCACGAACGACGACTCATGCCCACTCCTGCAATCCGTTTATGCGTACGCCCCATTCCAGGTTGCACCTAGAATGACTGGCCGACCGAGAACTGGAACCCCTCGGTACGATCGGGAAATTGCTCGCCGATCTGCTTGGCGGGGTTCAGCGCGATGCCGTAGCTAAAACGGAATATACCCAATGAAGGGGCCACCCATTGCACCGCTAAACCGGCCGAATCCCGGAGCGCATGATAGCTGAATTTATATTCCACGGGGGTTTCCAGATCCTCCCCGACGAACTTGGTGCCGTCATTGGAAAATACGTTGCCCATGTCATAAAACAGGCTCACGCGCGCACTGGTCTGCCATTTTTCCGGCGTCGGAAAGATCAGCTCAGTGCGCGAGACCGTCTCCATGTTGCCGCCATATGGATTGCCGTTGGTATCAACCGGTCCCAGCGTCTCCTCGGTATAGCCGCGCACGGTATCCGGTCCGCCGGCGTAAAAGCGCTTGTAGGGCGGCAGCCCGACGGTCGTGCCCAGGCCCTGGCCGTAGCCCAATTGCAATTGCTCGGACAGCAGCAAGTGGGCCCACAACGGCAGATACCCCGAGAACTGGTAGCTGGCGATGTAGTAGCGCACAGCGAAACCCGGCGGCACATAGACAAAGCTCAAGGCACTGCGCATGCCCCGGTCGGCGAATAAGGCACGATTGCGCGAGTCGTACTGCCACGCCACCGACAGTTCGACGAGGCTAAAGTGGGTGCCGGCCAGCGCCGTGCTCGTCGTGGTCGTGGTGCCATCGGGTTCGATAAAGGTCGAGACTGCCTCACCGTTGTAGGTATGGCCGTTAGTCTGCACCCAGTCGACTGCCTGCTGCGCGCTGCTGGCCGCGAAGGTCAGCAGGTCGAGGCGCTGCAGCGAGGCACCGGCGCTGATGCCCTGGTACTCGGTGATCGGATAGCCGTAGGTCATTCCAAGGGATATGTTCTTGGAACTGAAGGCGGAAGACTCCGCCACGTACTGCGTCGAGTCGCGATAACTCAGCGAGATCGTGCGCGAGAGGCCATCGACCGTGCGGTAGGGATCGGTCTGGCTCAAGCTGTAGATCTTGTTGTATTCGCCCGAATCGATGTTGAGCGCGACGAAATCCCCATCGCCGAAAAAGTTGCTGTCGCTGACGTTGCCGTTGAGTACAAATTTCTGTGACGCCGAGTAGCCGATACCGCCGCCGAGCGTCGCGCTCGGGCGCTCCTTGATCGCGAAATTCACATCCACCAAATCCGGCGAGCCGGGCACCGGCTCGGTGGTCATTTCTACGCTCTCGACGAACTGCAGGCGCTGCAAGCGCTGTTTGGAGCGCTCGAGCGAGACGTTCGAGAGCCAGGCGCCCTCGAGCTGGCGCATTTCGCGCCGCAACGTCTCGTCGTCGCTGCGCGTGGTACCGGTAAAATTGATGTGACGCACGTAGACGCGGCTGCCCGGGTCGATGAACAGCGTCAGATTGGCGATCTTGGTGGCCTCGTCGATCGAGGGCACCGGCTCGACTTTGGCGAAATAAAAACCCTCGGCGCCAAGCCGGTTCTTGATCAGATCCTGCGTGGCGCTGATGGCCTTCTGCGAGTAGATCTGCCCCGGGGCGACCAGCAGCAAATGCTGCAGCTCGGCTTCCGGGGCGATCAGCGTGCCGGCGAGCTTGACCTCGCCGATCTTGTAGACCGCGCCCTCGGTAATGTTGACTGTGATGAATATATCGCCTTTGTCCGGCGCGATGGCGACCTGCACCGAGTCGGTGTGAAAATTCGCATAGCCCCGGTCCTGATACCAGGCCTGGATCTTGTCCAGATCCCCCTGCAGCGTCTCGCGCGCGTAGCGGTCGTTCTGTCTGATCATGGTTTCCAGGGTCGGCGTGTGCAGCGTCAGGGTCTCGAGGATGTCCTTGTCGCGAAATCGGGTGTTGCCGACGATATTGATCTGGCGGATCTTCGCGCGGCTGCCTTCCTTGATGGTGATATTCACGCGTACGCGATTGTCCGGCAGGCTCTCGACTTTGGTGTCGACCTGCACCGCGTATTTGCCGCGACTGTAGTACTGGTCGGTCAGGTACTGCGTGACCTCATCGAGCGTCGAGCGGTCGAAAGTCTTGCCAGCCGCCAGCCCGACGTTGCGCAGAGATTTCTGCAGATCCTCCGTCTTGATGTCCTTGTTGCCCTTGACGTCGACACTCTCGAGCGACGGTCGCTCGGCCACCGCCACGATCAAGGTGGCGCCGTCGCGGCGCAGCTCGACATCGCTGAAAAAGCCCGTCGCGTACAGCGCGCGTATTGCTTCGCGAATGCGCAGCGCCGTCAGATGATCGCCGATATTGATCGGCAGATAGTTGTAGACCGTGCCCTCGGTGATGCGCTGCAGACCCTCGACGCGGATGTTGGCGACGGTGAAATCGCTGTCGGTGCTCTGCTGTGCCAGCAGCGTCGCGGGCAGCGCCGTCAACGCCAACGCCGCGGCGAGGGCGCGCAGGCGCGCGCGACGAGTGGGACTGATCAAGTTCGCTTCAACCGAACTGACGCGAGATATCGTTGAACAACGCCACGCCCATTAGCACCACCAGCAATGCCACACCGAGCTGCTGGCCCAGGGTTTGGAAGCGCTCAGACAGCGGACTGCCTTTGAGCCATTCGATGGCCTGGAACAGGATCTGGCCACCGTCGAGAATCGGAATGGGCAGCAGGTTCATGAACCCCAGCGCCAGGCTGACCACCACGAGAAAAGACAGGAAAGAGGTGAGCCCGAGTGCGGCGGAATCTCCCGCATACTCGGCGATGCTGAGCGGGCCGCTCAGATTCTTGATCGATACCTGCCCGATGAGCATGCGCCACAACAGCCGGCCCTGCAGAGCCGTCATCTCCCAGGCCTCGACATTCGCGCGCGCGAATGCGCCCGGCAGGGACAGCCGCATGTGCCGCAGCATGCTGGGCGGATAAGGCAGCGATGGGGGCTGGCGCACGCGAATGCGCCCTACCGTCTTGCCATCCTGCGTCTCTGCCAGTACCGGGACTCGCACGGCGGCCTCGACATCGCCTCGTCGGTATCGGATCGCCACACTCTGGCCTGCATGGGCCTGAATACGTGCTACCAGCTCGAGGAAGTCGCGCACCGGCGTGCCGTTCACGCTCAGGATGGCATCGCCGGCCTTCAGTCCGGCCCGCGCCGCCGGTCCGCCCGGCTCGACCGTGCCGAGCACGGCCGGAATCGCTGGTTCATAAAAGTGCAGCCCCAGTCCGCTGATCAGCGCCGAGGGCTCAGTCAATCGGTGGCGCACCGTCGCGTCGGTAATCGGCAACACCGTTGTGCGCTGCGCCCCGTCGCTGCCACGCACGCCGATCGCGATCGGGCTGCTGGTACTGACCGCATCGAGCAGATCCATGAGCGCGTCGCGTTGTGAGGCCACCGGCTGCTGAGCGATTGAGACGATCTCATCCCCGGCCTGCAGTCCGGCACGGCCCGCGATGCTGGCCGGATCGATGTCGCCGAGTAAGGGGCGCACCTCGCTGATGCCCGAGACCAGCAGGATGCCGGTCAGCAGCAGCACCGCGAACAAGATATTGAAAGCCGGCCCTGCCAGCAGCACAGTGATGCGCTGCCAATGCGGGCGGCGATTGAAGGCGCGATGCAGCTCTGCGGGCGCCACCGGCCCTTCGCGCTCATCGAGCATCTTGACATAACCGCCCAGCGGCACCGACGCGATCACGTATTCGGTGCGGTCGGCGCCGGCGGTACGGCTCCACAGCGCCTTGCCGAAGCCTACCGAGAAGCGCAGTACCTTGAATCCCAGTCGTCGCGCCACCCAGTAATGGCCGAACTCGTGCACCGTGACGAGCAGGCAGATGGCGACGATGAATGCCAGCAGATGGATCCAGGACAGACTCATACCTGCACGCTCTGCCTGCCGGCACGGGCCGCGACCGCCTCGCGTGCCAGAGCGCGCGCCTGCGTGTCCGCGTCGAGAACCGCGCCCAGCCCTGTCACTGCGCCCCCTTTTACCCTGCCCATGACCATTTCAATGACCGCCGGTATATCACCAAAGTTCAACTGCTGGTCAAGGAACGCCTGCACGGCAACCTCATCGGCAGCGTTCAGGCTCGCGCAGAACAGGCCGCCGAGCCGCGCCACCTCCTGCGCATGACACAGGCACGGGAAGCGCGCTCGATCGGGTGCAAGGAAATCCAGCCGCGCCGCCCGGACCAGATCCAGAAACTCAACGCCGGCCGAGATGCGCTGCGGCCACGCCAACGCCTGGGCAATCGGAATGCGCATGTCAGGGGTTGAGAGTTGTGCGAGCACCGAGCCGTCTTCGTATTCGACCAGCGAGTGGATCACACTCTGCGGGTGCACCAGCACCTCGATGTCGCTGGCGGGCATGCCGAACAGCACGCTCGCTTCAATCATCTCCAGGCCCTTGTTCATCAGCGTCGCCGAATCGACCGAGATCTTGCGCCCCATGTGCCAGCGCGGATGCGCGCAGGCCTGTGCCGGTGTCGCGCGCTCTATGGCCTCGGCGCTCCAGCTCAGGAAGGGCCCACCCGAGGCCGTGAGGAGTAGTCGGCGCACGCCGCTCGGACGGCTACCGGCCTGAAAGTCGGGCGGCAGGCACTGGAAGATGGCGTTGTGCTCGCTGTCGATTGGTACGAGCTCGGCGCCCGAGGCGTGCACAGCCGCGATGAGCAAAGGCCCGGCCATCACTGCCGACTCCTTGTTGGCCAGCAGCAGGCGTTTTCCCGCCGCAGCGGCCGCCAGGCTCGATGCGAGTCCCGCCGCCCCGCTGATCGCCGCCATGACGTAGTGCACCTCGGATAGCGCGGCCAGCTCGGCGATCTCGGCAGCGCCGGCCGCCACGCGTGTGTGCGAGCCGCACGCGCGCAGTCGCTGCGCGAGCTCCTGCGCGGCGGCGTGCGACTCCATGGCCGCCCAGTCCGGCTCGAAACTGCGGCACTGCGCGAACAGGGACTCGACGTTGCTGCGCGCGGCGAGCACGCGCACGCGAAAGCGCTCCGGGTGCAGCCGCAGCACCTCGAGCGTAGAGCAGCCAACCGTGCCGGTCGAACCCAGCACCGCTACACCGATTTGACTCATGCGCCCACTCCCAGCCAGATGAGCCCGAGCGTCATCACGGGTGTGGCGGCCGTGACGCTATCGATGCGATCGAGCACGCCGCCGTGCCCGGGGAACAGTCGCCCGCTGTCCTTGAGATGCACATGGCGCTTGAGCAGGCTCTCGGTCAGATCGCCAATCACCGAGAAGCCCGCCGCCGCCATGCACAAGGGCAGAAAGCGGCCTGCGGGCAACCCAAACCACGCAGCACCGCCCGCAGCCATCACCAGTGCCATCAGCATTCCACCTATGACACCTTCCCAGGTCTTGTTGGGCGACACCTGCGGGGCCAGGCGCAGCCTACCGAAGCGGCGTCCCGCAAAGAAAGCGCCCGTGTCGGCCGCCACGCTCAAAGCCACGATGAACAGCGTCCACTCGGCACCGCGGTGCCAGAGCCGATCGATATGCACGAGTGCAAACCAGGTCGGCAGCAGCGCCAGGATGCCAGCCAGCGCTGCCGCGAAGGGCGGCACGCGCAGCGGAGCGAGTACGATCCAGAACACCGCCAGCAGCCACCAGGCACTGGCCACAACCAGGATCCAGAGCAGCGGCTCGAACTCGAGCGTCGGACCCAGCCCGCCCACCGCAAGCAGCATCAGCAGCGCCACGTAGAGCATACGCCACAGCCCCGATACGCCCAGAAAGGCCGACCATTCCCAGGCGCCGAGCAGCAGGATCACGCCCAGAACGATGCGCGTTACGCTGGCTGGCGGATACAGGATTGCGCTCGCCAGCAGCAGCGCGAGAGCCAGAGCCGTCAGGACACGTGCACGCAGCATGGGGGCTTCGCCCGCCTCAAGGCGGTCGGCCGCCGTCCGCCGGGCCCTCACCGACGAGCTGCGTCTCGGTGAGCCCGAAACGTCGGCGCCGCGTTGCGAAGTGCTGCAGCGCAGCCTCGAAGCAGGCCACATCGAAGTCCGGCCAAAGACAGTCGGTGAAGTACAGCTCGGTGTAGGCCAGGTTCCAGAGCAGGAAATTGCTGATGCGTTGCTCCCCGCCGGTGCGGATGAACAGGTCCGGGTCAGGCAGACCACCGAGCGAGAGTGCCGCGGCGAAGGTCGGCGCATCGATTTCCTCGAGCCTGAGCTCATGGCGCTCGACCTGCGAGGCGAGGCGGCGCGCGGCGCCGATGATGTCGCCGCGCCCCCCGTAGCTCAGCGCAATCTGCAGGTTCAGATGCGAATTGCCGGCCGTGATCTGCTCGGAACTGGCCATGCTCGCGCGCAGCCGCGCGTCAAGATCAGTACGCTCGCCGATGAAGCGCAGGCGCACGCCGTTGCGGTGCAACTCGCTGACCTCGGCCTCGAGCGATTCGACGAACAGCGACATCAGGCTCATGACCTCGGCAGGCGGTCGGCCCCAATTCTCGCTGCTGAAAACGAACAGCGTGAGCGCGCCGATATCGCGCTGTACGCACTCCTCGATCACCATGCGCACGGGCCCGACGCCGGCTCGGTGACCCTTGGCACGAGCATCGCCGCGCGCGCGCGCCCAGCGCCCGTTGCCGTCCATGACGATGGCGATGTGGCACGGCAGCGGCGTGGGACTGCAAGCTTTTGCGACGCTGCTCAAACCTGAAGAATTTCCTTTTCCTTGGCCGCCAGCTGCTGATCGATTTCGGCGCTATAGCGATCGGTGAGCTTCTGGATCTCATCCAGACTGCGCCGTTCATCGTCCTGCGAAATCATTTTTTCCTTGAGCATTTCCTTCAGATCGGCGATCGCGTCGCGACGCACGCTGCGCACGCTCACGCGCGCGTTCTCGGCATCCTGGCGCACGATCTTGGTGATGTCCCGGCGCCGCTCCTCGGTCAACGGCGGCAAAGGCAAGCGGATCACGGCTCCCGCGGTATTGGGCGTCAGGCCGAGCTCGGACTTGTGGATCGCTTTCTCGATCGCGCCGACCATGGCTTTTTCCCAGGGCGATACCACGAGCGTGCGCGCATCCTCGATGCTGATGCTGGCCACCTGCTGCAGCGGGACCTCGGAGCCATAGTAGTCCACCTTCAGATGCTCGATCAGGCTCGGGTGCGCGCGGCCGGTGCGCAGTTTCTTCAAATCGGCCTGAAATGCCTGCACGCATTTCTGCATGCGCGCCGCCACATCTTTTTTCAGATCCTCGAGCATGTCGTTCTACCGTCAATCGTTGGTCACAAGCGTGCCGACGTCCTCACCGTTGATGATACGCAGCAACTCCCCGGGTATCCCCAGATTGAACACGCGCAGCGGCATATGATAGTCGCGGCACATCACTATCGCGGTTGCGTCCATGACGTCCAGGCGCTCATCGAGCACCCGGTCATAGGTGAGTCGCGGGTAGTGTTGCGCCGCAGGGTTCTTCAGCGGATCGTCCGAATAGATGCCACTGACTTTGGTGGCCTTCAACAACAGCTGCGCCTCGATCTCGATGGCGCGCAGGCTGGCGGCCGTATCGGTGGTAAAAAACGGATTGCCAGTGCCCGCAGCAAAGATCACGCTGCGTCCCTTCTCCAGGTGGCGCATGGCGCGGCGGCGAATGAAGTCCTCGCACACCTCATTGATGCGAATGGCCGACATGACGCGGGCCTGCAGGCCCTGCTGCTCGAGCGCATCCTGGAGCGCGAGCGCATTCATGACGGTCGCGAGCATGCCCATCTGGTCCGCCGTGACCCGATCCATGCCAGCACGCGCCAGGCCCGCGCCGCGAAACAGATTGCCGCCGCCGACCACGATGGCGACCTGCACGCCCAGGGCCTGCACGTCGCGGATCTCCCCGGCAACGCGCTTGAGCACGCCCGCGTCGATGCCGTAGTCGGCTGCGCCGAGCAGCGCCTCGCCCGAAAGCTTGACCAGTATGCGGCTGCAGCGCGCCTGGGTATCCTTCATCGTCTGGCTTCCATGATGGCTGTCGGCAAACCGCCGCAGTCTGCCACAAAAAAAACCCCGCTATCAGCGGGGTTTGCGGCTCAGCGCTGACCTGCGGCGCTGACCTGCGCCATGACTTCGGCGACGAAGTCCTGTTGCTTCTTTTCGATGCCGGCGCCGACTTCGAAGCGCTCGAAGCGCACCACGCTCGCCCCTGCGCTGCGCAGCAATTGCTCGATGCTCTGCGCGGGATCCCTGACATAAGGCTGACCGAGCAACGTCATCTCGTTGACGGCCTTGCGCAGCCGGCCCTCGATCATGCGTTCGATGATCTCGGGGCTCTTGCCCTCCCGCAGCGCCTGCTCGCCCAGAATCTCGCGCTCCTTGGCCAGCACCTCCGCCGGTACGGCCGCGGCATTCAGGTAACGCGGATTACTCGCCGCCACGTGCATCGCCAGGTTGTGCGCGAGCTCTGTCGAGCCGCCCTCGAGTGCGACCAGCGCCCCGATGCGCGTGCCATGCACGTAGGCGCCGAGCGCACCGCGGCTCTCGAGCACTACGCAGCGGCGCACGCTGATGTTCTCGCCGATCTTGGCCACCAGGGCGCGACGGCGCGCGTCGACGCTCTCGCCCGTGGCGAGCTCGGCGGCCAGCAAAGCGGGCAAAGCCGATTCGCGCCGCGCCAGGGCCAGTCGCGCGACCTCGGCTGCAAAGTGGCGAAAATCGTGCTCACGTGCAACAAAATCGGTCTCGCAGTTGATTTCGACCATCGCCGCGGCGCGGCCGTCGGCCGAGGCTTCCACGACGATGACGCCTTCTGCGGCCACGCGAGCGGCTTTCTTGTCCGCCCGGGCCAGCCCCTGTTTGCGCATGAGCTCGGCGGCAGCGTCGAGATCCCCGCCGCTGTCCTGCAGAGCCTTTTTGCATTCCATCATGCCCGCGCCAGTGCGCTCGCGCAGCTGCCGGACCGCCTGTGCGGCAACGTTCATGGCGTGCCGCCGGTGCGCGGACGGCGCACCGTGGCGGCGCTGGTGCGCCGCTTCAGTCCCATCGGCGCCGCCGCCTCGGTAGTCTCTGCGATCTCATCCAGATCGCTCTCGAGTGCCGCCTCTTCCACCGCCGGGGTCACCGCGGGCGGCGCGACGGCGGCTCGGCGGCGGGCAGGGGCTTTCTTGCGCACTGCGGCGGTTGTGCGGACACGCGCCGGCCGTCCGCTCTTGCGGCGCGGATTGCCCTCTTCGTCGAGCTCGACGAATTCATCCTCGCCCACCGCCACCTGCGGCACGGAGGATTTACCTTCGAGCACCGCATCGGCGATCGCCGATGCATACAACGCGATGGCGCGCATCGCATCATCGTTGCCCGGAATCACGTGCTCGATGCCTTCGGGCGAGCAGTTGGTGTCGACCACCGCGACCACCGGGATACCCAGTTTCCTGGCCTCGTGGATCGCAATGTGCTCGTGTCCGACGTCGATCACGAACAGCGCATCGGGCAGCGCCTCCATGGTCTTGATGCCGCCCAAACTGCGCTCGAGCTTGACCATCTCGCGGCGCAATTGCGTGGCTTCCTTCTTGCCGCGCTTGTCCAGCGCGCCGGAGGCGGCCATCTCCTGCAATTCGGCCAGACGCTTGATCGAGCCGCGAATGGTCTTGAAATTGGTCAGCATGCCGCCCAACCAGCGCTGATTCACATACGGCATTACGGCGCGCTGGGCCTCGCGCTGGATCGCATCGCGCGCCGAGCGCTTGGTGCCGACGAACAGCACCGTGCCACCGTCGGCGACGGTCTGTTTGATAAACGTGGCTGCCTCGGCAAACAGCGGCTGGGTCTTCTCGAGATTGATGATGTGGATTTTGTTGCGTTCACCGAAGATATAGGGCTCCATCTTCGGGTTCCAGAAGCGGGTTTGGTGTCCAAAATGAACGCCCGCCTCCAGCATCTGTCGCATTGACGCGCTGGGCATGCTATGAATCTCCTCGCTCGGGTTATGGCCTCCGCACATCCCTGGTGACGATCCCGCCGCGGCGCTGCCGCGTTCAGGACACCCGGTCACAGGTTCGTGATGCGCGTGTGGATTGCGTTGCCAAAAAAGGCCGCGCTTTATACCATGAAGTGCCAGTGGCGAACAACGCTATGAGCTCCTGCGAGACACCCCATGCTGCGCCAGACCCAGATCTCGCTCAAAACGCCTGAGGAGCAGCAGAAATTGCGCGTGGCCGGCGCCATGGCGGCCGACGTGCTGGACATGATCGGCGAGCATGTGGCCCCCGGAGTGAGCACAGATCAGCTCGATCGCATCTGCAACGATTACATCGTCAACGTGCAGAAAGCCGTGCCGGCGAACGTGGGTTACCGCGGTTTCCCGAAAACGATCTGCACCTCGGTCAATCACGTGGTCTGCCACGGCATTCCGAACGAGCGGCTGCTCAAGGCCGGAGACATCCTCAACATCGACGTCGCGATCATCAAGGACGGCTATCACGGGGATACCAGCCGCATGTACTTCGTCGGCAAACCCAGCGTGCTCGGGCAGCGTCTGACCGACGTGTGCAAAGAGGCGATGTGGCGCGCCATCGAGCTGGTGCGGCCCGGAGCTCATCTGGGCGATATCGGACATGCGATCCAGAGCATGGCCGAGGCCGAAGGCTACTCAGTGGTGCGCGAATACTGCGGCCACGGCATAGGACGCGTGTACCACGAAGATCCGCAGATCCTGCATTACGGCGAGCCCGGTACGGGCCTGGAGATCCAGGCCGGCATGGTCTTCACGATCGAGCCGATGATCAACGCGGGCAGGCGCTACGTGCGCGTGTTGCCCGACGGGTGGACGGTGGTGACGAAAGATCATTCGGTCTCGGCGCAGTGGGAGCACATGGTCCTGGTCACGGGCAACGGTCATGAAGTGTTGACCCTGAGCCCGCGCGCGGCGCATTGAGGCGCTGATGGCGGTTTCCGATTCCACGGTGCTCGAGGATGCTTCGAGCCAGCCGAGCGCACCGCTCGACTGGCCGCTGCTCAACGCCCTGCCATCATTGCTTGGCGAATCTCAGGCGTCGGTGGAAACCTGCCGCGCTCTGCTGCGCCAGGCGCAGGATGAATTGCAGGCGCGCTTCGTCGAGGAGGAACCGGTCGAGGGGCTGGTGCGGGCCCGCGCCTGCTTTACCGACGTGCTGTTGCGCACGCTCTGGCAGCAACGCCTGCCGGCGGATCTGGCGGCGCGCCTGGCCCTTGTGGCTGTGGGCGGCTACGGGCGCGGGGAGCTGCATCCGCATTCCGACATCGATTTTCTGGTACTGGTGCCGGCGCCGCTGAGCGAAAACGAGCGCGTCAGCGTCGAGCAATGGGTCGCCTTTCTTTGGGACACTGGCCTTGAGGTCGGCCATAGCGTGCGCACCGTGGCCGAGTGCGCCGAGGAGAGCGCTGCCGACGTTGGCGTGATGACCACGCTCATGGAATCGCGGCGACTGGCTGGCTCGGCCGAGCTGCTCGCCCAGATGCGCACTGCACTCGCCCCCGATCGCGTCTGGCCGGTGCGTGAGTTCTTCGAGGCCAAAGTGCGCGAGCAGCAGGAGCGGCGCCTCAAAGCCAACGACACGGCCTACAATCTTGAGCCCAACGTCAAGATCGGACCCGGTGGTCTGCGCGATATCCAGACCATCGCGTGGGTCGCGAAACGGCAATTCGGCGCCGAGTCGCTCGACCAGCTCGTCACTCACGGCTTTCTGACCCCCTCGGAACTGCGACGGCTCAAGCAGGCACAGTCGTTTCTGTGGAAAGTGCGCTTCGGCCTGCATCACCTGACGGGCCGGCACGAGGACCGGCTGCTGTTCGACTATCAGATCAAGCTCGCCCAGAGCTTCGGCTATGAGGACGGCACCTACACCCTCGCGGTCGAGCAGCTCATGCAGCGCTATTACCGCACCATCATGGACGTCACGCTGCTCAACGAGCTGTTGCTGCAGCTGTTTCGCGAGGCCATCTTGAGCGACCGGGCACCGCCGCAACCGCTCAATCCGCGCTTCCAGGTGCGCAGCGACTACCTCGAGGCGATCAATGAGGATGTCTTCGCGCGCACGCCATCGGCGTTGCTCGAGATGTTCGTGCTGTTGCAGCAGAACCCGCAGATCCGCGGCGTACGCGCGGCCACGATGCGCGCGGTGGCGCGCAGCCTGTGGCTCATCGATGAGGAATTTCGCCAGAATCCGCGCAATCACCGACTGTTCCTCGAGATCCTGCGCGCGCCGCGCAGCGTTACGCATGAATTGCGGCGCATGAACGACTACGGTGTGCTGGGCCGCTACATCCCGGCCTTCGGACGCGTCGTCGGGCGCATGCAGTACGATCTGTTTCACGCCTACACGGTCGACGCTCACACCCTGTTCGTGGTCAGCAACCTGCGCCGGCTGGCCATGAGCGAATTTGATCACGAGTTGCCGTTGGTCTCGGCGATCATGCAGGCGCTGCCCAAGCCGGAGATCGTCTATCTCGGCGCGCTCTTTCACGACATCGCCAAGGGCCGCGGCGGGGATCACTCCGATCTCGGGGCGGTCGATGCCGAGGCCTTCTGCCTGGAGCAAGGCCTGTCGCGCTACGACGCACGCCTGGTGGCATGGCTGGTCAAGAATCACCTGCTGTTGTCGATGACCTCGCAGAAGCGCGACATTGCCGATCCGCAGGTCATCAGTGAATTCGCCCGCAACGTGGGGGATGAGACGCATCTGGATTATCTGTACGTGCTGACCTGCGCCGATGTACGGGCCACGAATCCAAAATTATGGAACTCCTGGAAGGCCTCGCTGTTCCAGGAGTTCTACGATCACGTCAAGCGCGCCCTGCGCCGCGGCCTGGAGACTCCGATCGATCAGGACGAGCTCATGCGCGAGCATCAAGACCGGGCACGCGCGCTGCTGATTGGCGCGGGCATGCAGCCCAGCGCGATCGACAGCACCTGGGCGCGCCTGCCAACGGTGTATTTTCTGCGCCATCCTCCCGAGGAGATCGCACGGCACACGCGTGCGCTGGCCGCGGGCGAGGCGAACGGCGATGAAGCCCTGGTGTCGGTTGAGGGGCACAGCGAGCGCGGTACGACCGCGGTCATGATCTATGCGCCGCACCGACGCCACGGTTTTGCGCGCGCCACCGCGGTGCTCGATCAGCTCGGCCTGAACATCCTGGAGGCCCGGATTACGCCGGTGGGCAACGGCTTCTCGCTCGATTCCTACCACGTACTGGAGGAGGACGGCATGCCTGCGGTGGACGCCGAGCGCTGTCACGAGATCGAGCAGGCATTATGGCGCTCGCTGCAGCGCCCCGAGGAGGCGCCACTGGCGGTCTCGCGTCGCGAGACGCGCCAGATGCGCGTCTTCAGGACCGCGACGCAGATCAGCATCAGCGTGGATGAGCGCAACCGCCGCTCGGTGCTCGAGCTCACGGCGGGCGATCGCCCTGGGCTGCTGTGCGATGTCGGCAAGGTCTTCTGGGAAGAGCGCGTGGATCTGCATGCGGCCCGAATCAGCACGCTCGGGGAGCGCGCCGAGGACGTCTTCTACGTGACTGACCGGGCGCAGCAGCCGCTGGATGCAGCGGCTTCCGAGCGCCTGCGCGCACGACTGACCGACGCGCTCGAGCAGCGCTGGGCGTGAGGCGCTCGGGGCGCAGCGCTCAGCCTTGATCGGCCCCCAGGCGCTCGACGAAGCGCCCGTACCAGCGGGCGATGGAATTCTCGCGCAGTACCTGCAGCATCGCGGCGTGGCGGGTGCGCCGCTCGGCCAATGGCATCGCCAGCGCCTGGCGCAGAGCCAGAGCCACGGCGCTGCGATCGTACGGATTGACGAGCAGCGCATCGCTGAGCTCGCGCGCCGCCCCCGCCATGCTCGAGAGCACGAGCACGCCCGGATCCTCCGGATCCTGCGCGGCCAGGAATTCCTTGGCCACGAGATTCATGCCGTCGCGCAGCGGAGTCACCACCCCGACGTTCGCGACCCGCAGGAAGCCCGTGAGCGTCTCATGCGGGAAGTCCTTGTTCAGATAGCGCACCGGCGTCCAGTCCGTGTCGGAGTACTGACCGTTGGTTCGGCCCGCGGCGTGCTCGAGCGCGTCGCGTATCTCGGCGTAGGCGGCAACGTCGGTGCGGCTGGGCGGGGCGATCTGAATATAGGTGACCTTGCCCAGCAGGTCCGGGCTCGACTCGAGCAATGTGCGATAGGAGGCAAAGCGCTCCACCAGCCCCTTGCTGTAGTCGAGCCGGTCCACGCCGAGCAGGAGCTTGCGCCCGAGTAGGCCGGCAATCAGGCGCTTGACCTGTTCGTCTTCACGTGCGGCGGTGGCCGCCTGCGCCGCGATCGCCGCGACGTCGACGCCAATCGGAAACACTCCGGTGCCCACGCGCCGCCCGGCGAGCTCGATGGTATCGGCGCCGATAACCGCTTCGTCGTGAAACACGCCCGTCACCGCTGATTGAAACCCCTCCAGATCCTCCTGCGTCTGAAATCCCACCAGATCGTATTGGCACAGATCGCGCACCAGCTCGGCGAAGACCGGCAGCACGCGCAACAGGGCAATGTTCGGATAAGGAATGTGGAGGAAAAAACCAAAGCGTGCCTGCACGCCTTGCGCACGCAGCAGGCCGGCCAGAGGCATGAGGTGGTAGTCGTGCACCCAGATCGAATCCCCCGGCGCGATCTGCCGCACCAGGGCGGCGGCAAACGCGCGGTTGATATCCATGTAGGCTTCGAACTCCCGGGCGTCGTAGCGAAATGCTCCCAGGAAGTAGTGATGCAGCGGCCAGAGCGAGGAATTGCAGAAGCCGTTGTAGTACAGCTCGAACTGTGCAGTGGGCAGCTCGATCGTCACGAAGCGAATGCCCTCCTTCTCGATGATCTCAGGCTCTGGGGCCGGCGGCTCGCGCGTCGTGCCGCTCCAGCCGAACCAAAGACCGCCCGACTGGCGCAGCGCCGCGAGCACGCCGACGGCCAGGCCGCCGGGGGAGGCCGAGTAGCCGGGTATTGTCACCCGGTTCGAGACCACCAGCAGACGGCTCACAGGGCGTCTTCCCAGGAGCGCGACAAGCGCATGGCGCAGTTGACGATGCCGACCATGCTGTAGGTCTGCGGATAGTTGCCCCAGAGCTCGCCCGTGCCCAGCGCGAGGTCCTCGGACATCAGGCCCAGACTGTTGCGCCGGCCAAGCATGTCCACGAACAGCTCGCGCGCCTGGGCGCGCGCGCCGGTCGACCAAAGCGCGCTGATGTACCAGAAGGTGCACACGCTGAAGGCCGCTGCGGGCAGACCGAAGTCGTCGGCTTCGGTGTAGCGCATGAGGTACGACCCGCGGCGCAGCACCTTGCCTATGCGCTCCACAGTGCTCACGTACTTGGGATCAAGCCAGTCCACCAGCCCCAGCTCGGCGAGCAACAGCAGGCTCGCATCGACGCTATCGCCGTGAAATGTCGTGGTGAAACTATTGAGCTGCGCAGACCAGGCTGCATCGCGAATGCTCTGCGACATGCGCGTGGCATGCGCGCGCCAATAGCCCTCGCGCTGCCCGAGTCCCAGCCGCGCGGCGATGCGCGCCAGGCGCTCGGCCGCGGCCCAGCACACCGTGGCGGAAAAGGTGTGCACCGCCGTGTGGCCGCGATATTCCCAGATGCCGGCGTCGGGCTGGCCGAATACGGCCACAGCTTCTTCGCCGAGCGGCTCGAGCGATTCGAACAGGGCTTGGGTACCGGGTTGCACCAGGCGCTCATCAAAGAAGCACTGGCTGACGGCCAGTATCGCGGCCCCGTACACGTCCAGCTGCAGCTGCGTGTACGCGGCATTACCGATGCGCACCGGTCCCATGCCGCGATAGCCAGCCAGATGCTCGACCACGGATTCCTGCAGATGCGTTCCGCCATCGATGGCGTAGCACGGCTGCAGCCGCAGCGGCCGGTTCACCGTGATGTTCTGGATGAAGCGCAGGTAGCCCTCCATGGTGCGCGTGGCACCCAGACGGTTCAGAGCCTGAATCGTGTAATAGCTGTCGCGGATCCAGCACAGGCGATAGTCCCAGTTGCGGCCGCTGTTGGCGCTCTCCGGGATCGAGGTCGTAATAGCCGCGATGATCGCGCCGGTGTCGTCGTAGCTGCACAATTTCAGTGTGATTGCGGCGCGCACGACCGCCTGTTGCCACTCATAGGGCACCGCCAGGGATCGAACCCAGTCGTGCCAGTACTCGCGCGTCGAGTCGAGCAGCCGCTGCGCAAGCCCCGGCACCGATTCGTGCACGGTCTCATCCGGACCGAAGATGAATGCCAGCGGCTCGTCGAGCACGAACACGCGCTGGCCCTGGACCGCGGCAATACTGGCGTTGGTCGTCAAGCGCAGGTCGTGCTCGCGCCCGAGGTAGCGGATGTGGTGCGAACCGTAGATCGTGCGGCGCTGATGCGCGCCGTAGTCATCGGTTGGAGTCAGCGCCATGCGCAGCCGCGGGCGGCCCGCAAGCCGGCGTACGATGCGCACGAGCATGGACGGACGGTAATTGCGATCGTACTGGCGAAAGCGCGGACAGAAGTCGGTGAGCAAGACCACCGCACCCTGCGCGTCAGTCAGCGTCGTCTCGAGGATTGCGCTGTTGCGCTCATAGGCCTGGCTGCACGAGACCTGCTCGAGCAATTCGAGCGCCCAGCGGCCGGCACGCTCGGGGGCAATCTCGCCCTGCAGCAGCGCGCAGAAGATCGGATCGCCATCCAGGCGCGGCATGCAGGTCCAGACATGCGTGCCCTGAGGGTCAATGAGCGAGGCGATCTGGCCGTTGCCGATCACGCCCAGATTCAGACTTGCGCCCTCGCCTGTGCTACTCATGCGCCCTCGATCTCGCACAGCCAGCCGCGCAACTCGTCAGGATCGGCCAGCCGGTAGTTCGCAGCGCTCGGCGCCGGTGCGCCCACACGCACGCTGATGCCGCCGAGTCGATTCACGAGCGCAAAGGCATCCTCATCGGTGCTGTCGTCACCGGCAAATATGGGTGTGCGGCCGCGAAACGGCGGCCGCTCCATGAGCCGGCTCAGCGCCGTGCCTTTATTCAAATGACGCAGCCGGATTTCGACCACACATTTACCCATGAGCACGCCGAACTCGGGGCCCAGGCCGCACGATGTCAGTTCGGCGAGCTTGAGCACGTCGCGTCCGCGCTCGGGCGCGCTGCGGTAGTGCAAGGCCAGTGCCGAGCCCTTATTCTCCAGTCGCACGCCACGCAATTGCTCGATCGCCGCGCACAATGTCGGCACCGCGCGCTGCAGTTGCACCGCCAGCGATTGCTCGAAAATCACATGCTCGTCGCAGGCGCGGATCTCCGCGCCATGCACGGCGATGGCCGGTAATTTCAGCGGCGCAAACAAGTCATCGATCGATGCCAGCGTGCGCCCGCTGACGAAAGCCAGGGCACCATCGAGCTTGAGTGAGAGCCGCTGCAGCAACGGCACCAGCCACTCGGGCACGCTGACCAGCTCGGGAGTCTGGGCGATGTCGAGTATCGTACCGTCGATATCCAGGTACAGGGCGTGGCCGGCAAGGCCGTGAGCTGCTGTCGGGACCTGGGTCGCGTAAATCGCGTTCATGATCAACCCTAGCTAACCGGCGCAAAAGCGCGCTATAGGACCGGCCGGCCAAGCATGTCGTCTGGACGGCGACGCCAGCGTCAGAATACGCTGACCATCCCGTGACAGGAAATCAGCCATCTATGCGCACGCGCGAGCTGCAGCACACGATTGAGGCCGCCTGGGAGCGGCGCACCGAGCTGTCGGGATCGAAAGTCGATGATGCGACCCGAGCCGCCATCGATGCAGCCATCGACGGACTGGATCGCGGCGAGTACCGCGTGGCCGAAGCGCTCGAGGGGCGCTGGCGCGTGCACCCGTGGCTCAAGCAGGCGGTGCTCCTGTATTTTCGTATCCATGACAATGTCGTGCTCGACGCGGGTTACGCGCGCTTTTACGACAAAGTCCCGCTCAAGTACGCCCACGCCGATGCAGGCGAGTTCGCGCGTGCGCTCGTGCGTGTGGTGCCGCACGCACTGGTGCGCCGAGGCGCCTACGTCGCGCCTAATGCGGTACTGATGCCTTGCTTCATAAACATCGGCGCCCATGTGGGCGCAGGCACGATGGTCGATACCTGGGCAACGGTGGGCTCCTGCGCCCAGATCGGGCGCAACGTGCATCTGTCGGGTGGGGTCGGCATCGGGGGAGTGCTCGAGCCATTGCAGGCAGCGCCGACCATCATCGAGGATGATTGCTTCATTGGCGCGCGCTCGGAGATCGTCGAGGGGGTGGTAATTGGCGCCGGTTCGGTGATCTCAATGGGCGTATTCATCGGCCAGGGCACACGCATTTACGATCGCAGCAGTGGCGAGATCCTGCGTGGTCAGGTGCCGCCGCGCTCGGTGGTCGTGGCCGGATCGCTGCCAGCCACAGATGGCAGCCACAGTCTCTACTGTGCCGTAATCGTCAAACGCGTGGATGCGCAGACGCGCGCCAAGACCTCAATCAACGAGCTATTGCGCGACGCTGCTCAGCCGTAGCGGCCCGTGATGTAGTCTTCGGTAGCCTTCTGGGCCGGATTGGTAAAGATCCGGGAGGTCTCATCGAACTCGATGAGCTCGCCCAGATACATGAAGGCCGTGTAGTCCGACACGCGCGCGGCCTGCTGCATGTTGTGCGTCACGATCAGCACCGTCACCTGCTCGCGCAGGGCGGCGATGAGCTCCTCGATGCGAGCCGTGGCGATCGGATCGAGTGCGGAAGTGGGCTCATCGAACAGCAGGATCTCGGGACTGGTCGCGAGCGCCCTGGCGATGCACAGCCGCTGCTGCTGCCCGCCCGAGAGCGACATCGCCGAGTCGGCCAGCCGGTCCTTGACCTCATCCCAGAGCGCCGCGCCACGCAGGGCCCTTTCGACCTCTTCCTGCAGCCGCAATTGCGAGCGCAGGCCGCGAATGCGCAGTCCGTAGGCGACATTCTCATACACCGACTTGGGAAACGGATTGGGTTTCTGGAAGACCATGCCGATGCGCATGCGCACTTCGATCGGATCCATGGCAGCCGAGATCAGGTCCATCTGCTCAGGCAGCAGCATGATGCGCCCCTCGTAGCGTGCGCCCGCCGTCAGGTCGTGCATGCGATTGAAGCAGCGCAGGAAAGTGCTCTTGCCGCAGCCCGAGGGCCCGATCAGCGCGGTGACCTGCTTCTCGCGAATCTCCATGTTGAGATTGGCAAGCGCCCGGGTGGGCCCGTAGTGAAAGCTCAAAGCCTCGACTCGGGCCTTGACGGGCGCATTGACCTGCGCCGCGCGGCGCGTCTCGTCCACGGCCACCTGCAGCATGCCGCGCCCGCTGGCGCGAATCGGAATCACGCCCGTGTCGATTTCGCTCGCCGGCGTAAAACCGCCCACCCCGCCCGAGGCCATGCCTGTCACCACTGTTTCCATGGGTGCCTGCCGTTACAGTACCAGAAGGCTACCCAGTCCTTCAGCTCTTGGATGCATTCAGCTCCTTTTCGATCTCTTCGATCCTGGTGTGCCGAACATCCTTGCCGTGCACCAGGTAAATGAGGTACTCGCAGACGTTCTTGGCATGATCGCCAATGCGCTCGAGCGAACGCACCACCCACATGACGTCGAGCGCGCGACGCACCGAGCGCGGGTCCTCCATCATGAACGTGATGCTCTGGCGGTGTATGGCCTCATATTCCTCATCGACGATGCGGTCACGGCGCACAACCGCGAGTGCCAGCTCGGTGTCGAGGCGCGCGAAGGCATCGAGCGTATCGTGCAGCATCTCGCTGACCACCTCGCCAAGATTGCGCAGTTCGCGGTAGCGGTTGGCCGGTCGCTCGCGCGACGCGAGGCGCGCGGCGATTGCTGCGACCTTCTCGCCCTCATCACCGATACGCTCCAGATCCGTGATGGTCTTGAGGATCGTGATGATCAATCGCAGATCCGATGCGGTCGGTGCGCGCGTGGCCAGAATACGGCTGCAGTCCTCATCGATCGAGCGTTCGAGTTGATTGATGCGCAGCTCTTCCTGCGCGACCTCGAGGATCATGCGCGCGTCGGGCTCGGTGATGCCGCGGATCGCCTGGGTCAACTGGCGCTCGACCATGCCGCCCATCTCCAGCACGCTGCTGCGCAGGCGCTCGAGGTCCTCGTTGTAGCGGCTCGAAATGTGATGGCCCAAGCCTTCGGTGCTCATGAGTTCATGCTATACGCTTCTCCATGACAGATTCGTGTCACTTGCTGATGCGCTCTGCAGCCCGTATAAGGCGCGCTGCCCAGGCCTGAGAGGAATCGATGTCCGATACGCTGGCCCTGACCCAGGACCTGATTGCCCGTGCTTCGGTCACGCCCGCCGATGAGGGCTGCCAGGACGTGCTCGCGGGCCGGCTCGAGCGGGTGGGTTTTCAGGTCGAGCGGCTGCGCTATGGCAGTGTGGAGAACCTGTGGGCACGGCACGGCGCGGATGGCCCGGTCCTGTGCTTCGCCGGCCACACCGACGTGGTGCCCACCGGGCCGCTGGAGGAGTGGCTATCGCATCCATTCACGCCCACCATCCGCGACGGGCTGCTCTTCGGCCGAGGCGCGGCTGACATGAAGAGCGGGCTGGCCGCCATGATCACGGCCGTGGAGGCGTATCTGGGTGCACAGCCTGAACATCGAGGCGCGATTGCATTTCTGATCACGAGCGATGAGGAAGGCCCTTCGGTCGACGGCACCAAGCGCGTCGTGGAGACCCTGCGCGAGCGCGGCGAGCGCATTGACTGGTGCATCGTCGGGGAGCCTTCCAGTGAGGAGCGGCTCGGCGATACGATCAAAATCGGTCGGCGTGGCTCACTTTCCGGTCGTTTGACGGTGCACGGCGTGCAGGGCCACATCGCCTACCCCCAGCTGGCGGTCAATCCGGTGCACAGCTTTGCCCCGGCGCTCGCCGAGCTTGTCAGCCGCGTCTGGGACCAGGGCGATGAGTACTTTCAGCCCACGAGCTTCCAGGTATCGAACCTGACTGCGGGCACGGGGGCCCCCAACGTGATCCCCGGGGAGCTCAAGGCGCGCTTCAATCTGCGCTATTCACCGGTGCAGTCGCTCGAGTTACTCAAGAACACGGTCGAGCAGATCCTCAGGCGCCACCAGGTGCGCTACACGCTGGAATGGTACGTCTCGGGCGAGCCCTTCTACACCCCGGCCGGGGTGCTGTCGCAGGCGGTCAGCGATGCAGTGCACACCATCACCGGCGCATCCCCCACGCTATCGACCGGCGGGGGCACCTCGGATGGCCGCTTCATCGCGCCTATGGGCGCGCAGGTCGTGGAGCTCGGCGTCGTCAATACGAGCATACATAAGGTGAATGAATCGGTGCGCATCGAGGATATCGATCGGCTGCATGCCATGTACCTCGCCTCGCTGCGCAATCTGCTCGGCTAGAGTCGACTCAGGGGCGGCGCCCCGAGGGAAAGTTCGCATAGCCCGCCAGCACAGCCAGGCAGGAGGCGGCGATCAGCACCCAGCCCGGCATGGATAGCCCGAGCAGGCCCCAGTTGATGCGGGCACACTCGCCCGATCCGCTCAGGACCTTGCGTATCACGTCGGTGAGCGGAAAAACCTCGAGCAGGTAGCTCAGGCTCGCCCCGCAGGCCGGCACTGAGCCTTCGGGCAGGTGCTGGATCCACAGATGCCGCAGCGCCACCAGCACGGTGGCCAGCGCAGCCAGCACTAGCAGCGCGCCATAGACGCGTGCGCCCGCTCGAGCCGGGTTCTGCAGCGTTGCGAGCAGAAACAACACAGCGCAGGCGCCGATACCGATGCGCTGAAAGATACACAGCGGGCACGGTTCGAGTCCGAGCACCGCCTGCGCGTACCAGGCGTAGCCCAGCAGCGCGGCGCAGGCCAGCAGGCCCAGGCCATTCAGCGCTCGCCGGCGCATCAGCGGGCGCGGGCGGCGCGCTCGGCCAGTTCGCGCTCGACATGGTCGAGCGAGGTATGGCGTACGTCCTTGCCGTGCACCGTGTAGATCACATACTCGCAGATGTTCTTGGCATGATCGCCGATGCGCTCGAGTGAGCGCACGACCCACATGACGTCGAGCGCGCGCCGGATCGTACGCGGATCCTCCATCATGAAGGTGATGCACTGGCGCTGGATCGCCTCGTACTCCTCGTCGACCACGCGGTCCTGGCGACACGTCTTGAGCGCCGTATCGGCATCCAGTCGCGCGAAGGCATCGAGCGTGTCGTGCACCAGGATTTGCACGGTGCGGCCCAGATGGCGCACTTCGCGGTACCGGTTTGCGGGTCGCTCGAGCGTCGCCAGGCGCGTGGCGATCAGCGCGATCTTTTCGCATTCATCGCCGATGCGCTCGAGGTCGGTAATGGCCTTGATCGTCGCCACGATCATGCGCAGGTCACCGGCGGCCGGGGCGCGCGTGGCCAGGATACGGCTGCATTCCTCGTCAATGGACAGTTCCATGCCATTGACCTTGTAATCATCCAGCGCTACGGCGCGGCCGAGTGCGCTGTCGCCCTCGACCAGCGCGGTCAGGCTGCGACCCAGCTGCTCTTCGACGAAGCCACCCATCGCGAGAACCTTGCTGCGCACCCGCTCGAGCTCCTCGTTGAAGCGCGTGGAGGTGTGATGCGACAGATCAGCGGCTTGCATTGAGCTTCGAATATAGCGCAAGAATTAAACCTGTGCGCGCGATCAATGTCGCAGCTTGCAGAACTTTTTATCCGGCGCCGCCTGCTGCCACGTAAGTCACGCTCTGCAAGCGCTCGGGTGGAAAGTGGCAGGTGAAGGTGCTGCCGCGCCCTTCCTCGCTCTCGATCGAGAGCTGCGCGCCGTGACGTTGCAAGACGTGCTTGACGATGGCGAGGCCCAGTCCCGAGCCGCCGGTGGCGCGGCTGCGGCCGGCATCGACCCGGTAGAAGCGCTCGGTGAGCCGCGGAATATGATCCGCGGCGATACCGATACCGGTGTCCTGTACCGAGAAGTGCCCGCCCTTTGCGTCCGTCCACCAGCGCATATGCAGCGCGCCTTCGGGCGGGGTGTACTTGGCGGCGTTGTCGACCAGATTGGCAAAAGCCGAGTGGATCAGAGCGTCCTCACCGAGCAGCTTCAGGCTCGATTCGACGTGCACCAGCACTTGCGCCGGATGTACCGTGCGCGCCAGCACGTCCTGGCGCAGTTGCGCCATGAGCGCGATGACATCGATGAGCTCGCTCTGAGCCGAGCGATCGGAGGCCTCCAATTGCGAGAGCTCGAGCAGATCCTGCACGATGCCGCTCATGCGCAACGCCTGCCGCCGCATCTCGTGCAGCGGCGCAGCCAGCGTCGGATCAAGGCTCGTCTCCTGAGTCAGGGTCTCGAGGTAGCCCGAGATCACGGTGAGCGGGGAGCGCAGCTCGTGCGAGGCGTTGGCCACAAAGTCCTTGCGCATCGACTCGAGCCGAGCCTGACGCGTCACGTCGCGCACCAGCGCCAGCAATTGACCGGCCCCGTAGGGCACGATCTGCAGCGACAGGCACTGCTGCTCGGCCCCGAGACTCGAATTCAGGATCACGGGCAGGGCGTACTCCCCGCGGCGCAAGTAGCGTACGAACTCGGGCGAGCGCACCAGATTCTCGAGCCGCAAACCGATATCGCTCTTACCGCGCAGATTCAGCAGCCGGGCCGCGGTGCGGTTGAACCAGAGGATCTCGGCCTGCGGATTGAGCACCACGACGCCATCGGGCATCGCAGCCGTGGAGCGACGCAGCTCGCGCAACAGGCGCAGCAGGCGTTGTTTGTGGAACTGCTTGCGCCGGTAGAGGCGCACGACCAAAGCCACCAGATCGCCCCAGGGGCCGCCCAGCTCCGGGGCAAGGTCGGGCTCATTGGCTCGCAGCCAGCGCAATACGCGCAGCAGGTCGGCGAGTTGCGCGGCCAGGTAAATTCCCAGCGCGATGGCCAGGCCGGCCCACGGGGCATGGGCGAGGAAACCCAGCCCGAGGCCGAGCCCGATCGCCGTGCACACGCGAGCGCTTAAGTACAGCCAACCGGAAGAGTTCATCGGGAGCGAATGTACCGGATTGCTCGCGGCACGAGCTGGCAGAGTGCTCGAATTTCAGGGTTCAGTTCGAGCCGAGAATCGATAGCCCGCGCCACGCACCGTCTGCACCAGTCGGTCGTAGCCAAAATCCTCGAGCGCGCGGCGTAGGCGGCGTACATGGACGTCGATCGTGCGCTCCTCAACATAGACATTGCCACCCCAGACACGGTCAAGCAATTGCTCGCGACTGTAGACGCGCTCGGGGTGCGTCATAAAAAACTCCAGCAGCCGATATTCGGTGGGGCCCAGCGGCACCGTGCGATCGCGGACCATCACGCGATGTCCGGCACGATCCAGGCTGAGCTCGCCAAACAGGATGCGCTCGCTCTCGTCAGTGCCTCCGCTGCGCCGCAGCACTGCATTGACGCGCGCGATCAGCTCGCGCGGCGAGAAGGGCTTGGTCATGTAATCGTCCGCGCCGCCATCCAGACCGGCGACCTTGTCGCCCTCCTCCGCACGTGCTGTCAGCATGATCACCGGCAGATCGCGGGTCTCGCGCTCACGCTTGAGCGAGCGGGTCAACTCCAGGCCGCTCGTATCCGGAAGCATCCAATCGATCAGGATCAAATCAGGACGGCGGTCGGCTAGCGCTGCGCGCGCGCTGCGGCAATCCTCGGCCTCACGCACCTCGAAGCCGGCGCGCTTGAGACCGAACGCAATCATCTCGCGGATGGGGCGCTCATCCTCAACGATTAAAATCTGCTTTGAAGTCATATTGTTGCGACCACGTCTGCGCACGTTACGGCCCGCATGTTGCAGTCGTATTAAGCCCGACGCGATATTGTCAGTTTCATGAACGCCCCGGGTTCATGATTGTGGCGTCGCAACATCATTGCGCAGATACACCGGTTCTGCCGCATCGGGCGGGACGGCCGTCGCCAGGCCATCGAGGGCGGCCAATCGGGCCACTTCCAGCGCCCTGGGGCGCAGCCGTCCCCAGACCGGCGCGAGCTGCAGACGGCTCGACAGGGCCTCGTAAGCCTCAAAGCCCGAGCCCGCGCCGCACACTGGGCTGGCGCTCCAATGCCGCGGTAAATGCACTGCGCCTGGCGCTGAAACCGCTTCAGGTGCCGGCGGCACAGTCTCGCCGCTACGCTCGAAGCAGCCCCAATAGACCTCTGCCATCCGAGCATCCTGGCATATCAAGGCGCGCGCAGGCGCACCCGTCGTGCTGATCGCGCGCAGCGCGAGCGCGCGCAAATCCGAAATCGGCAGCAACGGCAAGCCGACGGCCAGAGCGAGACCTTGCGCGACCGCGAGCGCCAGCCTCACTCCGGTGAAGGCTCCCGGTCCGCATCCGAACGCGATCGCATCCAGGCCCTTGAGCGACAGGGCCGACTCGGCCAGCAGCTGCTCGATCATGCCGAGAATCAGCTCGCCTGAGCCGCGCGCGCGTTCGCACTCGCGCGTCTGACATGCACCGTCGATCCACAGGGCAGCCGAGCAAAGCTCGCTCGCCGTATCCAGAGCCAGCAACTTCACGCCGGCAGCGCGCGCGGCGGCGCGGCGTTCAGCTCAGCGGCGAGCTCGCGCAGCAGCGCGAGCGCGGGGGTCGGTTCGCGCACCACCGACATGGCCGGGAGGCTCGAGCGAAATACGCGTCCATAGCCGCGCTCGCTCAGGCGCGGATCGCAGACCACCACGACACCGCGATCCTCTTCGCTGCGGATCAGTCGTCCGACGCCCTGTTTGAGCGCCAGCACGGCCTCGGGTAACTGATAGTCCTTGAAAGGGCTCGCACCCTGCGACTGCAGATGTTCGATACGCGCCTTCACGACGGGATCCTCGGGCGAGGCAAATGGCAAGCGGTCGATCAGCACCAGACGCAGCGCCGGACCCTGTACGTCCACGCCCTCCCAGAAGCTCGCGCTGCCGAGCAGCACCGAGCGCCCGCTGGCGCGAAACCGACGCAATAGCTGCTCGCGCGGCGCACGCCCTTGCACCAGCAACGGCCATTGAGACGGCAGTAGAGGCTCGAGCATGAGCGCCGCCGCGCGCAAGGCGCGATGACTGGTGAAGAGCAGGAAAGCCCCACCGCCGGCGGCCTCGAGCAATGGCAAAGCAGTCGCGACCACAGCTTCGGTAAACGCCGGACTGGACGGGGATGGCAGACCCAGCGGCAGGTAGAGCAGCGCCTGGCGCTGATAATCGAATGGGCTCTCGACGCGCAAGGTGGCAGCGTCCTGCAACCCAAGGCGGTTCGCGAAGTGACTGAAGTCATCGCCGACGGCGAGCGTCGCCGAGGTAAAAATCCAGGCGCCGTGGTGCGCGGTTAGCAATGCGCTGAAGCGGGTCGAGATCTCGTAGGGCAGTAGCCGCAATTCAAAGCCGTGCTCGTGCACGAACACTGTGCGGGCACCGGCACATGCCTCGGCGCCCGATTCATCCAGCAGTTGCCCGAGCGCGACCGCGATGGCTTGCGCGCGCTCACCGCACTGCCCGAGGCCGGCAGCGGCTATCCCCTCGCTGCAATGCTTCGCAGCAGCGCTCAGTGCCGCCTCGAGCTGCCCGATACTCCTCGGCGCTGCGGGCTCGAGCTCGCGCCATGCGAGCGCTCGCTCCTGCGCGCCGAAAACGCTGTGGCAGTGCGCCAGCGCGCGCTCGAGCATGACGAGCCACTGCGCCTCGCTGAGCGCCTGTAGCCCCTCGGCTCGCAGCTGCGCGCGCATATCGGTGATCAGCAGCTCGATCTGACGGGCACTGACGCTGAGCCCGAAGAACTCGCTGGCAAGATCGGGCAGCTGATGAGCCTCATCGAGAATCACGGCGTCGACGCTCGGCAGCAGATCCCCGAAGCCGTCTTCCTTGAGCGCCAGATCGGCGAGCAACAGGTGGTGGTTGACCACGACGATGTCCGCCTCCAGCGCCGCGCGGCGCGCCTCGAAGACATGACAGGCCCCGTACTGTGCGCAGCGCGCCCCGCCGCAGCTCTCGCGCGTGGAAGTGATCTGAGCGCGCAGCGGATGCGAGTCGGTCAGCTCGGGCAGCTCGGACAGATCACCGCTGCGGGTGCGCAGCGACCACGCGGACAGCTGCGCGCGCAGAGGATCGGCCAGGGCCGGCAACTCGGCCTGGGGGGAGGCGCTGTGTTCGAGCCGAGCGCGGCACAGATAGTTGGAGCGCCCTTTGAGCAGCGCCACGCGCACGGGACGCCCCAGGGCCCCGGCGAGCAACGGCAGATCGCGATGAAACAGCTGATCCTGCAACGTACGCGTGCCGGTCGAGATCAGCACGCGCCGTCCGGACAATAACGCCGGTACCAGGTAGGCGAAGGTCTTGCCGGTGCCCGTGCCCGCCTCCACGAGCAGACGCTCGGATTGGGCCAGGGCCGCGCTGATACGGGCCGCCATGCGCTGCTGCGTTGGCCGAGCTCGAAAGCCCTCCAGCGCGGCGCAAAGCGCGCCGCCATTGGCAAATATGTCCGAGATTGCTGTCATTACGGGTCGTTGTTGCGATGCAAAAGGGCCGGATGATCCCCGCCACAGGCTATAATTTGCCTCGGCCTTGTAGATCGCGGGAGGATACGACATGGCTACCGCCCCACACAGCCTCGCATCCCTCGCCGAAATCTCGAAAAACGTGACCGACTGGGTCGAGAGCGTCGCAGCGCTGACCCAACCGGACAGGATCTACTGGTGTGACGGCTCGCAGCAGGAATTTCAGCGCCTGCGCGGTGAGCTCAGCTCTCGCGGTGAGATGCAGAAGCTCAATCAGGAGAGCTTTCCGGGCTGCTTTCTGTATCGCTCCAATCCCAACGATGTCGCGCGCGTTGAGCACGTGACCTTCATATGTTCGCGCTCGCAGGACGACGCCGGCCCGAACAATCACTGGATGGAGCCGACCGAGGCGCATGCCAAGATGGGCGAATTGTTCAAGGGCTGCATGCGCGGTCGCACGCTCTATGTCGTGCCCTATTGCATGGGTGGGCTCGATTCGCCTCACTCGCGCTGCGGCGTGGAGATCACCGATAGCGCCTACGTGGTGCTGAACATGGCGATCATGACGCGCATGGGGCGCGCCGCGCTCGAGCGCATCGCCACCGAAGGCAGCTTCGTGCGCGGCCTGCACTCGACCGGGGATCTGAATCCGTCGCGCCGTTTCATCATGCATTACCCCGAGGAGCTTGCCATCGAGAGCTTCGGCTCGGGCTATGGCGGCAATGCGCTGCTGGGCAAAAAGTGCCACGCCTTGCGCATCGCGAGCTGGCAGGCGCGCGATGAGGGCTGGCTCGCCGAGCATATGCTGATCGTCGGGCTGCAGAACCCTCGCGGCGAGACCCACTATATCGCCGCGGCCTTCCCATCGGCATGTGGCAAGACCAACCTCGCGATGTTGATTCCGCCCACGTCGCTGCCGGGCTGGAAAGTCTCCACCATCGGCGACGACATCGCCTGGCTGCACCCTGGCCCGGATGGTCGGCTCTGGGCTACAAATCCGGAGGCGGGCCTCTTTGGCGTCGCCCCCGGCACCAACGCCAAGACCAATCGCAACGCCTACGAGACCATACATCGCGACACCTTGTTTACCAACGTCGCATTGACCGCCGATAACGAGCCCTGGTGGGAAGGACTGGAAGGCAAGCCGGTCATTGACTGGCAGGGAAGACCCTTCGATCCGGCAAGGGGCCCGGCGGCACACCCGAATTCGCGCTTCACGGTGTCGGCCAAGCGCAATCCGGCCTACAGCCGTGCCGCGGAGGATCCGCGCGGAGTACCGATCTCGGCGCTGATATTCGGCGGTCGCCGGCGCGAGCTCGCGCCGCTCGTCTACGAGGCGCGCAATTGGGCGCACGGGGTCCTGGTAGGCGCCTCGGTCGCCTCCGAGACCACCGCTGCGGCCACCGGCCAGACCGGCGTCGTGCGTCGTGACCCGATGGCGATGAAACCGTTCTGCGGCTACAACTTCGGCGACTACTGGGCTCACTGGCTTAAGGTCGGCGCAGGATTAAAGAATCCGCCACGCATCTTTCACGTGAACTGGTTTCGCCAGAATGCGGCCGGCGCGTTCCTGTGGCCGGGATTTGGCGAGAATCTGCGCGTGCTCGCCTGGATCCTGGATCGCTGCCAGGGGCGCCTGGAGGCGAGCGAAACACCCATCGGCCTGCTGCCCAGGCCCGAGGACCTGAATACTGAGGGCCTTAAGATCAGCCCCGAGACACTGGCCGAGCTCAACGCCGTGCCGCACGGGCCCTGGCGCGAGGAACTTGGGCGCCTGCGAAAATACCTGCACGGCTACGGCGCGCGCCTGCCCGCCGCGATGCTGACCGAGCTCGATGAACTCAAGCGCCGCCTGGGAGACTGAGAGCCTCACGCAAGCACGCGCGGCTCAGCCATCCTCGCAAACGAAGTGAATCGTCAAGGGCGAATCGCGATCCGGGATGCGCCCGAGGCCAATCAACCCCTCGCCCTTGAGCGGCATGCTGTCGCGCCTTACGAAAGCCTCCTCCTCGCCGTCGATCTGCACGAAAGTGCCGTTGGTGCTTTGATCGGTGAGCGTGAAGCGATTGCGGCTGAACTCGATGCGCGCATGCAGCCGCGAGATCAGATTGCCGCGGATCACGATATCGTTGTCCTCGGCGCGTCCCATGGCCACGTGAGGGTGCTGCTCATCGAGCACCACCTCGCGATCCTGCACCGATAGGCGCAGTCGCCGCGGCCGGCGCAGCTCCCGGCCGTTGAGCGCGAGCGCGGGCAGCATGCTGGTGACGTCCTCGGTCTGCCAGAGCACTTCATAGAGCGCGACCTCTCCGCCCTGACCGCGAATGGTCGCCACATCGATCTGGCGAACCGAGGCGCGCCACTCCGGCGAGAGCCGCTCGACCGTAGCCTCGGTAGTAATGATCTGGCCCGCCTTGGCCTGACTGGTCATGCGGTTGGCCGTGTGCACGCTCGCGCCGAAGACATCGCGACTCTCGAGCACGACCGGCCCGAAATGACAACCGATGCGGATCGATACCGGCTGACCCTCGACGCGCAGCTCGCTATGGGCGGCGATCTGCTTCTGCATCTGCCCGGCCGCATTCAGGGCATCGTCCGCCGTCGGAAAGGTGGACATCACCTCATCGCCAATGGTCTTGATCACCGTGCCGTTGTGCTGCTCGGTGGCTTCGCGCATCACCTCGATGCAGGTGGAGACCATGTCGCGCGCACGCAGATCACCCATGGCTTCGAACAAGCGGGTCGAGCCGACCACGTCGGCGAACAGAATCGCAAGCTCGATGTCTTTGCCCATGCTTTCCGGACCTTAGTGCACGCCGCTCTGGCGCTTTGGCGGAAAGACCGTCTAAGTTGGCGCTGCGTCTGAATTATACGCAAGCGGCGCCGTGCCGCTATGCATCCGCGTACTCGCACGCCGCAGCGGCTTTGCGCATCAGGGCGCAGATCTGGGCTACAGCACCGGCGCCCGTACCCAAGCTTCGCGCCCCTTCGGAAAGCCACTGCCGGAAGCGGCGCGCGCCGGGTTGCCCGGCATACATTCCGAGCATGTGCCGCGTGATGGCGCTGAGGGGCTCGCCGCCCGCCACCTCGCGCTCCGCGTAGCTTGTCATGCGCTCGAGCATCGTTGCCGGATCGGGACACTGCCAGCCATCGTTGTAGACCTGCGCGTGCAGCTGCGCGAGCAGCGCCGGACGGTGGTAGACCTCGCGACCGAGCATCACGGCGTCGCACCAGCTCAATGCCGCGCTGCTCTGCGCGGGCGTGCGCAGTCCACCGTTGACTGCGATCCAAAGCAGCGGAAAATCCTGCTTGAGTCGCCGCACGACATCGAAGCGCAGCGGCGGCACCTCGCGGTTCTCGCGCGGGGACAGGCCGCCCAGTACCGCCTTGCGCGCATGCACGATGAAATGCCGACAGCCGCTGCCCGAAACCGTGCTGATGAAAGCCCGCAAGCGCTCGTAGTCCGGCTCATCAAAGACGCCGATCTGCGCGCGCGCATCCGGCCCCATCGCCAGACCGATGCGCAGCTTCACGCTCACCGGTACCGCGACCGCCGCACGCATCGCCGCCACGCACTCGGCCACGCGCCCGGGTGTGCGCATGAGACAGGCGCCGAAGGCACCGGTGTGCACGCGCTCGCTCGGACAGCCGCAATTGAGATTGATCTCATCGTAGCCGCTCTGGGCGCCGGCGCGGGCGGCGGCCGCGAGCAGCTGCGGATCGCTGCCGCCGAGTTGCAGCGCCAGTGGCCGCTCGGCAACGCTATAGCGCAGCAGCCGTTCGCGATCGCCGTGCACGATCGCTGCGGCCGTGATCATCTCGGTGTAGAGCAGTGCGCGCGGCGAGTAGCCGCGCAGGAAATAGCGGCAATGCCGATCGGTCCAGTCCATCATCGGGGCGACTGACAGCCTGCGATCGATGCTCGCGG
>JBEKUL010000018.1:0-35979 GCA_049515055.1 Steroidobacteraceae bacterium
CATTCGCGCGGCGTAATTCACCGCGATATCAAGCCGTCCAACATCATGCTCACGACCGACAGTGACGTGCGCATCATCGATTTTGGCATTGCGCTGGTGGCCGGATCGGAAATCTCGCGCATCGAGGGCATCGCCGGCTCGCCGAGCTATATGTCACCCGAACAGGTGCAGAGCCTGGACCTGACCAGCTGCTCGGACCTGTACTCGCTCGGCGCGGTGATGTACGAGCTGCTGACCGGCGTGCGTCCGTTTCGCGCCGGCAACCTGGCCAAGCTGTTGCATCAGATCGTCTATGCCACGCCGGTGCCGATACACACCTTGCGCGCCGACATCCCGGAAGATATCGAGAATGTGGTCGGCGTGGCCATGCAGAAGGAGCCGGCACGGCGCTATCAATCGGGTTTGGACTTTGCCGCCGCGCTCACGCGCGTGCACCAGAAGCTGCGCCAGCAATACGCGCGCATGGACCAGCAGGAGCAGTTCGGACTGTTGCGACGTCTCAAGTTCTTCCACGATTTTTCGCATGCCGAGATCTGGGAGGTCATGCGCGCGAGCAGCTGGCAGGACTATGCCCCTGCCGACGAGATCGTGAAGGAAGGGGAAATGGACGATCGCTTCTACATCATCGTCTCGGGCAACTGCGCGGTCGAGCGCCACGGCGAGGCGATCGGCATCCTCTCGACCGGCGAGTGCTTCGGCGAGACCAGCTATGTGCAGGGCGCCAAGCGCACCGCCACCATCCGGGCGGCCGATGCCGTCACGGTGCTGAAGGTGAGCTCGACGCTGCTGGAACAGGTCTCGGCCTCCTGCCAGCTGCGTTTCAACCGCGTGTTCCTGCGAGCGTTGATTGCCCGTTTGCAGAGCCCGGATATGCGGCGAGCCTAGCGGGCCTGAGCGCGCTTCAGCGCCTCTTCAGATCTGCTCGTCATCCATACCCGGCGCGCGAGCGGCCGGTGCATCCAGGCCCTTGTCGCGCTCGATCAGCGCATAGGCCGAGTGATTGTGGATCGATTCAAAGTTCTCGCTCTCGACGACGTAGGCGGCAATGCGCGGCTCCTCGTTCAGGCGCACGGCGACATCGCGCACCATGTCCTCGACGAACTTCGGGTTGTCGTAGGCGTGCTCGGTGACATACTTCTCATCGGGCCGCTTGAGAATGCCCCAGAGCTCGCATGAGGCCTCGCTCTCGGCGAGGTCGATGAGCTCTTCGATCCACATATGCTCGCGCAGCCGTGCCTTGATCGTCACGTGCGAGCGCTGGTTGTGAGCGCCGCGATCGGAGATCTTCTTGGAGCACGGACACAGGCTCGTGACCGGCACCACGACCTTGATCCACATGCAGGCCTCGCCGTCGCGCACCTCGCCGATCAGCGAGGCCTCGTAATCCATGAAGCTCTCCACGCCGGAGACCGGCGCGCGCTTCATCACGAAGTAAGGAAAGGTCATCTCGATATGCCCGGCCTGGGCATCGAGCCGCGCGGTCATATCGGTCAGCATGCCGCGGAAGGAGTCCACCGAGATCTCGCGCTCGTGGTGCAGGATCTCCACGAAGCGCGACATGTGCGTACCCTTGAAATTGTGCGGCAGGTCGACGTACATGTTGAAGGTTGCGACGGTGTGCTGCTCGCCGGCCGATCGGTCCTTGACCCTGACCGGATGGCGAATCTGCTTGATGCCGACGCGATCGATCGCAATGCGGCGATTGTCCGCGCGGGCCTGCACGTCCTCCACGGAAATCACTTTTGCCGATCGCGGCTGAAGAACGCTGCTCATGGTGATTCGGTCCGTATCAAAGGGTACTTGCGCCACCCGCTGCAGTGAGCTTGGCGGCGGCACGGGGCAACTTCAAGGCCGGCACCTGTATGCGCCAGCGCTCGATCGTGGTCGCGATAGCCGCAGTGTCCAGGCCAGCGGCTTCCAGGCAGTCCTGGCGGCTGCCGTGCTCGATGCAGCGATCCGGGATGCCGATGTGCAGGCACGGCATGCTCAGACCCTCGGCATCCAGTGCCTCGACGCAGGCGCTGCCCGCGCCACCGGCAACGACGTTCTCCTCGAGCGTCACGATCGCCACATGATTGGCGGCCACCTCGCGCAGCAGCGCCAGGTCCAGCGGCTTGACGAAGCGCATGTTCACCACGGTCGCATTCAGCCGCTCGGCCAGCTGCAGCGCCGGGGCCAGCATCGTGCCGAAAGCCAGCAGCGCCAGCCCGCTGCTGCCCTGGCGGCGGTATTCGGCGCGACCGATTTCCAGCGCGCTCATCGCTTGCTGCACGGGGACCCCCGGTCCACTACCGCGTGGATAGCGCACGGCCGCCGGACCATCCAGCTGCGTGGCCGTGTAGAGCATCTGGCGGCACTCATTCTCGTCCGAGGGCGCCATCACTACCATGTTGGGGATGCAGCGCAGGTAGGTCAGATCGTAATTGCCATGATGCGTTGCGCCGTCGCTGCCCACCAGGCCCGCTCTGTCGATCGCGAATACGACGGGCAGTCGCTGCAGGGCCACATCGTGAATCAGTTGATCGTAACCGCGCTGCAGGAACGTGGAGTAGATCGCGACCACGGGCTTGAGGCCTTCAGCAGCAAGGCCCGCCGCGAAGGTCACCGAATGCTGCTCGGCAATGGCCACGTCGAAGTAGCGATCCGGAAAACGGCGCGAGAACTGCACCAGGCCCGAACCTTCGCGCATCGCTGGTGTGATACCGATGATACGCGGGTCGAGCTCGGCCATATCGCAGAGCCACTGGCCGAAGATCGCCGAGAAGCTCGGTGTGCCGGGCTTCTCTTTGAGGATCGTACCGCTGGCCGGATCGAATGGCCCGGGGCCGTGCCAGGCGATCGGGTCGGCTTCGGCCGGCCCATAACCTTTGCCTTTGCGCGTCACCACATGCAGCAACTGCGGTCCGTGCGCGTCACGCAGGTTGCGCAATGCGCGCAATAGCGCCTTCAGATCATGGCCGTCGATCGGTCCCACGTAGTTGAAGCCCATCTCCTCGAACAGCGTGCCCGGCAGCACCATGCCCTTGACATGCTCCTCGGAGCGACGAGCCAGCGCGCGCATCGCGGGCATCTGCTGCAGCGCCTTCTTGCCGCCTTCGCGCAGCTGCGCATACAGGCGGCCCGAGATCACGCGCGCGAGGTAGTTCGACAAGGCGCCGACGTTCTCGGAGATCGACATGTCGTTGTCGTTGAGCACGACGAGCAGGTCCACTGGCAGGCTGCCGGCGTGATTCAATGCCTCGAAGGCGATGCCGGCGCTCATGGCGCCATCGCCGATGACCGCGACCGCGCGGCGATTCGTACCCTGGCGCGCCGCAGCGATCGCCATGCCCAGTGCGGCGCTCACCGAGGTGCTCGAATGCCCGACCCCGAAGGCATCGTACGGGCTCTCGCTGCGACTCGGAAAGGGTGCGAGGCCGTCACGCTGCTTGATGGTATAGAGCTGATCGCGCCTGCCGGTCAGCACCTTGTGCGGGTAGGCCTGATGCCCCACGTCCCAGACCAGCCGATCCTCGGGCGTATTGAAAACATAGTGCAGTGCGATCGTGAGCTCGACAGTGCCGAGCCCGGCGGCAAAGTGACCACCCCGGGTGCTCACCGTCTGCACCAGGAACTGCCTGAGCTCCGCAGCCAGCAGAGGCAGGTCCCCGACGGGTAGGGCGCGCAGGTCTGCCGGGGACTCGATCGCACCCAGCAGCGGGTACGTAGGGGTAGTCTCTGACATGCTGCAGGATAGTCTACACGGTCCCGGCACCAGGGGAGCCGGCACCGCTGGCGGCGCAACATCGCTATTGCGCGGCGCCCGGGTCCTCGCCAGCAGGGGCGCTGAAATCCTCGATGACGCTGCTCTCACCGCGCTGGCGCAGCAATTGTACTTTTTGCTGTGCGGCGCTCAGCGCGCTCTGGCAGTCGCGCGTGAGGCGCACCCCTTGCTCAAAGCACGCGAGCGCCTCCTCGAGGGGCAAGTCGCCCGACTCGAGCCGCGTTACCAGCGCCTCGAGCTGAGCGAGGGATTGCTCAAAGTCGGGCGTGGGGGAGGGCGCTGCGGGCGGCGTTTCTGCCTTGGGTGCCATGCGAGGACCCTAGCATAATTGTCAAATTATCCGGGCCGAACGGGTTCTGAGGCATTGCACCCGCGGTCCAATGCATTAGAATAAGTCTAAATCGTCCAGAACACGAAGAGGAGCTTTCCATGAAACTATCTGGGACCAAAACCGAGAAGAACCTCAAGGATGCCTTCGCGGGCGAATCGCAGGCGAATCGTCGCTACCTGTACTTTGCGGCCAAGGCCGACGTTGAAGGCTTCAACGACGTCTCGGCGGTATTTCGCTCTACGGCCGAAGGCGAGACGGGCCATGCGCACGGGCATCTGGAGTATCTGGAGTTGGTGGGTGATCCGGCCACTGGCCTGCCCATAGGCGAGACCAAGCTCAACCTGAAGGCGGCCATCGCCGGCGAGACCCATGAGTACTCGGACATGTATCCGGGCATGGCCAAGCAGGCGCGCGAAGAGGGCTTCAGCGAGATCGCCGACTGGTTCGAGACCCTCGCCAAGGCCGAGCGCTCGCACGCGAACCGCTTCCAGAAGGCGCTCGACACCCTGTAATTCCAGGGCCGCGGGCGAGATCGCACGCTGTGGTCGCCGACGTGGGGGGCGGGGGCCGGGAGGGCAGCATCGCCGCGCCATTGCGCCAGGCGCTGAACTGGCGCGACCCGGCGTTCTACGATCAGGCGGCGCTCGAGGCCGAGCTGCAGCGCGTGTTCGACATCTGCCACGGCTGTCGGCGCTGCTTCAGCCTGTGCCAGGCGTTCCCGACCCTGTTCGAAGCGATCGATGCATCCGCGACGATGGAGCTCGACAGCGTCGATAAGTCGGTCTACGGCAAGGTCGTCGAGCACTGCTATCTGTGCGACATGTGCTTCATGACCAAGTGCCCGTACGTGCCGCCGCACCCCTGGAACGTCGATTTCCCGCATCTGATGCTGCGTGCCAAGGCCCTCGGTGCGCGCACCCGGGGCCTCGCGCTGCGCGAGCGCGTACTGAGCGCGACCGATGCTGTAGGTCGCATCGCCGGCATTCCGGTCGTGTGCGAGATCGTCAATGCGGCCAATCGCAACGCGACCATGCGCAAGGCGCTGGAAAAGACTCTGGGAGTGGATGCGCGTGCACCATTGCCGCAATTTCATTCGACCAGCGCGCGCTCGCGCCTGCGCGGGAAGCTGCGTACCGATCTGACTGTGCGCAGCAGCCCGCAGACGCGCGGGCAGGTGGTGCTGTTCACGACCTGCTACGGCAACCGCAACGCGCCCGAGCTGGCGATGGACCTCGCGGCGGTGTTCGAACACAACGGCATCGCCGTGGTGCTCGCCGAGCAGGAGCGCTGCTGCGGCATGCCCAAGCTCGAGCTGGGCGATCTGGAGTCCGTCGAGCGCTTCAAGCAGGTCAATGTGCCCGAGCTCGACCGTCTGATCGGCGCCGGATATGACGTGGTCGCGCCCATCCCGTCATGCGTATTGATGTTCAAGCAGGAATTGCGCCTGATGTTCGCCGATGACCCTCAGGTCCAGCGCGTTGCCGCGCGCGTATTCGATCCGTTCGAATATCTGCTGCTGCGGCACAAAGCGGGGCTGCTGCGCACCGATTTCAGCGGTCGGCTGGGCAAGATCAGCTATCACGTGCCGTGCCATCTGCGGGTGCAGAATATCGGCCTCAAAACCCGGGATGTGCTGCGGCTCGTGCCCGACACCACCATAGAGGTGATCGAACGCTGCTCCGGACACAATGGCACTTACGCCGTCAAGCGCGAGTTCCGCGACGCCTCGATGAGGATCGGCCGGCCGGTGTTCGAGCGCGTTGCCGCCTCTGGCGCGGACTATTACTCGAGCGACTGTCCGATGGCCGGTGAGCAGATCGCCAGTGGCCTGCAGGACTCGCGTGAGCCGACTCATCCGCTCAAGCTGCTGCGCATCGCCTACGGCATCTGAGCGTGCAGCGACTCACCGCCTCAGACCTGATGTCGCTCGAGCAGTACACGCGCGAGCGCCCGGCACTGCGGGCCCGCATGATCGAGTATCGGCGTGCGCGCCAGCTCAGTGTCGGTCCACACTGCACCTGGAACTTCGAGGACCGCGCGACCGTGCATTACCAGGTGCAGGAGATGCTGCGTACCGAGCGCATCTTCGAGCCCGAGGGTATCGCCGATGAGCTCGGCGCCTACAACCCGCTGATCCCCGATGGCAGCAATCTCAAGGCGACCGTGCTGATCGAGTTCACGGATGCGGCCGAGCGCGCCCGGCAACTGGTGGCATTGCGCGGATTCGAGCGACATTGCTGGCTGCGGGTCCAGGGCTGCGAGCGCGTGTTGGGAATCCCGGATGAGGATCTGCCGCGCGAGAATGAGGTCAAGACCTCGGCGGTGCATTTTCTGCGCTTTGAGTTTGCGCCGGCGATGATCGCGAGCCTCAAGGCGGGCGCGGCGCTGGCCGCGGGTGTGGATCTGGGCGCCTACCTCTATGGCGTCGATCCCTTGCCAGAGCCGCTGCGAGGCGCGCTGCTCGCGGATTTTGATTAGCGGCCCATGCCCGCGTTCGACATCGTCTCCAGGGTTGACGGGCACGAGCTCACTAACGCGGTCGATCAGGCCCGGCGCGAGCTGGAGCGGCGCTACGATCTGCGTGGCAGCAACGCGCGCTTCGAGCTCGAGGGCTTCATCGTCACGCAGTTCGCGCCGAGTGAGTATGTGCTCAATCAGCTGCTCGATATCCTGCGCTTGCGGCTGGCCGCGCGCGCCATCGATCCGCGATGTCTGGAACTGGGCCCGCTCGAGGTCAATCTGGCCGGTGCGCGTCGCCAGATCACGCTCAAACAAGGCATCGAGCAGACCCAGGCCAAAAAGATCGTGAGCCGACTCAAGGACGCCAGGCTCAAGGTCGAGGCGCAGATCCAAGGTGATAGATTGCGCGTCAGCGCCAAGAAGCGCGATGAGCTGCAGGCCGCGATCGCGTTGCTGCGCAAGGCGGAAATCGATTTACCATTGCAGTTCGAGAACTTTCGCGACTAGCCGGTGTCATTGCCTGATCGCCAACGGAGCAGCAAGATGAAGCAAACAGCCTGGGTAATCGGCGGCGCAGCATTGCTGGGCGCCATCGCCGGCAGCGGTGAGATATGCGCGGCCGCGGACGAGCCGGCGCCGGGACCGCTGGTATCGGGCATCGACCTGCAGTACGTCGATCAGAGCGTGCGAGCCCAGGACGACTTCTATCGCTACGTCAATGGCGGGTGGCTCGCGAGTAACGAGATACCGGCCGACAAGGCGCGCTTTGGCGCATTCGATGCGCTGCGGGATCAGTCACTGGATCAGCAGCGCGTCGTGATCGAGGCATTGCAGCACTCCGTCGACGCTGCCGACCCGGATCAGCGCAAGCTCGCCGATCTGTATGGCGACTTCATGGACGAGGCGCTGCTCGAGCAGCTCGCTCTGAAGCCGCTGAAAGCCGAATTCGCGCGCGTCGCGGCCCTGCGCAGTAAATCGCGGATTCCCGCGCTGATTGCGCACTTCAACCGCATCGGGGCGAACGCGCCCTACGAGCCCGAGGTGCATCAGGACGCCAAGGATTCGAGCAAGTATGTGTTCGATCTGGTGCAGGCCGGTCTCGGATTGCCGGACCGCGACTACTATCTGCAGGACGACGAGCGCTTCAAGCAGATACGCACGCAGTACGGCGAGCATATCGCGCGCATGCTGACGCTGGCGGGCGACGCCTCAGCGCACGAGGAGGCCGCGCGCATCATTGCGCTCGAGACCGAATTGGCCAGGGTGCAGTGGACGCGCGTCAAGAACCGCGATCCGGTGCTGGCCTACAACAAGTATGGTCTGCGCGAGCTCGCTCCGCTGGCGCCCGGTTACGACTGGAACGCCTATCTGCACGAATCCGGGGTGCAGGGCCGCACCGATTATCTGATCGTCAGCCAGCCCAGCTACATCACTGACTTCAACAAGATCCTGCAATCCACGCCCTTGTCAGTCTGGCAGAGCTATTTTCGCTGGCACCTGCTCAGTGCATTCGCGCCCTACCTCAACAAAGGCTTCGTCGAGGAGCATTTCGCGTTTTATGGCACGGCGCTGCGCGGCATCGCGCAGAATCAGCCGCGCTGGAAGCGCGGCTTAGGTGTGCTGGACGGCGCCATGGGCGAGGCCGTGGGCCGGCTCTATGTGCAGCGCTATTTTCCGCCGCAAGCCAAGGCGCGCGTCGAGCAATTGGTGCAGAACCTGCTTGCGGCCTATCGGGCCGACATCGACACGCTGGACTGGATGGGGCCGCAGACGCGCCTCAAGGCGCAGGAGAAGCTCGCGCTCTTCACGACTAAAATCGGCTATCCGGTGAAGTGGCGCGACTACAGTGCGCTGCGCATCGTCAAGGGCGAGCTGGTGGGTAACCTGATTCGCGCCGATGAGTTCGAGTATGAGCGCAACCTCAACAAGCTCGGCAAGCCCATCGACCTGACCGAATGGGACATGACGCCCCAGACGGTCAACGCCTACTACAACCCGGAGCGCAACGAGATCGTATTTCCGGCCGCGATCCTGCAGCCGCCATTCTTTAATGCGAAGGCGGATGATGCGGTCAATTACGGCGCCATCGGCGCGGTCATCGGCCACGAGATCAGTCACGGCTTTGATGATCAGGGCAGTCAGTACGACGGTCACGGTAATCTGCTCGACGCGCCGGGCTGGTTCACGTCGGCCGATCTGCAGCAGTTCAAGGCCAGGACGCGGGCACTGGTCGAGCAGTACTCGGCTTACTCGCCGGTGCCGGGCTACCCGATCAACGGCGAGCTGACTCTGGGCGAGAACATCGCCGACAACTCGGGCCTCGCGATCGCCTACAAGGCCTACCGGATCTCGCTCGGCGGCCAGCAGGCCCCCGTAATCGATGGCCTGACTGGCGCGCAGCGCTTTTACATCGGCTTCGCGCAGGTCTGGCGCGGCAAGACGCGCGATAATGAAGCCGTCCGGCTCATCAAGTCCGATCCGCACTCGCCCATGCAGTTCCGTGGCATGGTGCCTGAACAGAACCAGCCGGGATTCTACGAAGCATTCGGCGTCAAGCCGGGGGATAAGATGTTCCTGCCGCCCGAGCAGCGCGTGGGCCTGTGGTAAAACGCGCCGCGCCTCGCGTCTGAATGCGCTGTCCGCTCTGCTAGACTTAAGCCCTCGCGTCGCAGCGCTCGCGTGCGCTGAGCAGCGCCACGCGACTGGAAAATAATGGCTGAATCGTATACCGCTTCCGATATCGAAGTCTTGAGTGGTCTGGACCCGGTGCGCCGGCGTCCAGGCATGTACACCGACACCACGCGACCGAACCATCTCGCACACGAGGTCATCGACAACAGCGTCGATGAGGCGATCGCCGGATATTGCAAATCGATCCGGGTCACGCTGTACAAGGACAACTCGCTCGAGGTCGCCGACGATGGCCGAGGCATGCCGGTGGACATTCATCCGCAGGAGAAGGTCAGCGGCGTGGAGCTGATATTCACGCGCCTGCACGCGGGCGGCAAGTTCACCGAAGGCTCGTACAAATTCTCCGGCGGCCTGCACGGTGTCGGGGTCTCGATCGTCAACGCCCTGTCCAGGCAGCTCGAATGCTGGGTTCGCCGCGGGGGCCACGAGTATCACATCGGTTTTCGCGAGGGTCGCGTGCACTCCAAGCTAACGGTGATTGGCACCGTGGGGGCGCGCAACACCGGTACCACGGTGCGCTTCTGGCCCGAACCGAAGTTCTTCGATACCGATCGCTTCTCGCTGCCGGAGCTCAAACGCGTGCTCAAGGCCAAAGCAGTCTTGTGCCCCGGACTGCGCGTGAGCCTGTTCAATGAGCTCACCGGCGAGAAGGAGGAATGGTTCTACACCGGCGATCTGGGCGCCTACCTGATCGAGCAGCTGGGGCCGGCCGAACGCATGCCGCCCGAGCCGATCACCGGACACAGCGCGAGCGAGCAGGACGTCGTCGACTGGGCGCTGCTCTGGTCGAGCGATGCCGAGCACCTGATCGCCGAGAGCTACGTCAACTTGATTCCGACCAGTGCCGGGGGCACGCATGTCAACGGCTTGCGCGCCGGTGTGGTCGAGGCCGTGCGCGAGTTCTGCGAGTTTCGCAATCTGCTGCCGCGTGGCGTCAAGCTCGCGGCCGAAGATGTCTGGAGCCGCGCCTGCTTCGTGCTGTCGCTCAAGCTGCGCGATCCGCAATTTGCCGGGCAGACGAAGGAGAAGCTCAGCTCACGGGCTGCCGCGGCATTGGTCGAGAGCCAGGCACGTGATGCCGCCGCGCTGTGGCTCAACCAGCATCCGGATGCCGGTGAGCGCGTGGCGCAGTTCGCAATCAGCAATGCGCAGGAGCGTTTGCGTGCGGCCGCGCGCGTGGTACGCAAGCGAACCGTCAACGGTCCGGCGCTGCCCGGCAAACTCGCCGATTGCAGCTGCCAGGATCCGGCCCGCTCGGAATTGTTTCTGGTCGAAGGCGACTCGGCCGGCGGCTCGGCCAAGCAGGCGCGCGACAAAGATTTTCAGGCCATCATGCCCTTGCGCGGCAAGATCCTGAATACCTGGGAGCTCGATGCCGGTCAGATCGGCTCCTCGCAGGAAGTGCACGATATCAGCGTGGCGCTGGGCGTGGATCCCGGATCGGCCGACCTATCGGCGCTGCGCTATCACAAGGTCTGCATCCTGGCCGACGCGGATTCCGACGGTCAGCATATCGCTACGCTGTTGTGCGCATTGTTCCTGCGCCATTTCCGCCCGCTCGTGGCCGGCGGTCACGTGCACGTGGCGATGCCGCCGCTCTACCGCATCGATGCCGGCAAGCAGGTGCTCTACGCGCTCGATGATGCCGAGCGCGAGGGGCTGCTGGCGCGCCTCACGCAGGAGAATGCGCGACTCAAGCCCGTGGTGACGCGCTTCAAGGGGCTCGGGGAGATGAATCCGAAGCAACTGCGCGAGACCACGATCGATCCGCGCACGCGCCGGCTGGTGCAGTTGACGCTGCCGGCGAAGGAGCAGACCGAGCGGCTCATGGACATGCTGCTGTCGAAGAAGCGCGCGAGTGATCGGCGCGAGTGGCTCGAGCGTCACGGCGATCAGGCCGAGGTGGTGGGCTGATGGCCGAAGAGGGCATGAATTTCGAGGGCATCGAGCAGCGCCCGATGGGCGTCTTCACCGAGAAGGCGTATCTCGACTATTCGATGTACGTGATTCTGGATCGGGCGTTGCCGGCCCTGGGCGACGGCCTCAAGCCGGTGCAGCGACGCATCATCTATGCGATGAGCGAGCTGGGTCTGTCGGCTGCCTCCAAGCCGAAGAAGTCGGCGCGCACGGTCGGCGATGTGATCGGCAAATTCCATCCGCACGGGGACTCGGCTTGCTACGAGGCCATGGTGCATATGGCGCAGGAATTCTCTTATCGCTACCCGATCGTGGACGGGCAGGGCAACTGGGGCTCGGCCGATGATCCGAAGTCCTTCGCCGCCATGCGCTATACGGAGGCGCGCCTGACACGCTACGCGGACGTCCTGCTCGGCGAGCTCGAGCACGGCACGGTCGATTGGGCGCCGAACTTCGACGGCACGATGGAAGAGCCGCTCATGCTGCCGGCACGGCTGCCGAACCTGCTGCTCAACGGCGCCTCAGGTATAGCGGTGGGCATGGCGACCGACATTCCGCCGCACAACCTGCGCGAGATCGCTGCAGCGTGCATCGCGCTGCTCGAGACGCCCGAAAGCACGACCCGCGCGCTGCTCAAGCACGTCAAGGGACCGGATCTGCCGACCGGTGGGGAGATCATTTCGCCACGCGCGGAGCTCGCGGCGTTCTACGAGCAGGGCGTCGGCAGCTTCAAGGCGCGTGCAAGCTGGGAGATCGAGCAAGACAGCGCGCACGTGATCATTACGCAGCTGCCCTACCAGGTATCGGGCAGCCGCGTGCAGGAGCAGATCGCGCAACAGATCCGCGACAAGAAGCTGCCGATGCTCGATGACGTGCGCGACGAGTCCGATCATGAGAACCCGACCCGCCTGGTGCTCGAGCCGCGCTCCAGTCGCGTGGATGTGCAGCAGCTGATGGCGCATCTGTTTGCGACCACCGATCTGGAGCGTACCTACCGCGTCAACCTCAATGTGATCGGTCGGGATGGCCGCCCGCGCGTGCTGGGGCTGAAGGCGCTGCTGGCGGAATGGCTCGAGTTCCGGCAGCAGACCGTACGCCGTCGGCTGCAGCATCGGCTCGAGAAGGTCGCGCGCCGCCTGCATATCCTCGAAGGCCTGCTGATTGCGTACCTGAATCTGGACGCCGTCATACGCATCATCCGGCGCGAGGAGGAGCCCAAAGCCGCGCTCATGCAGCGCTTCAAGCTCACCGAGGAGCAGACCGAGGCGATCCTGGAGACGCGGCTGCGCCAATTGGCCAAGCTCGAGGAGCTCAAAATCCGTGAGGAGCAGCACCAGCTTGCCACCGAGCGCAGCAAGCTCGAGGCGATTCTCGCCAGCAAGGCGAAGCTGCGCGGGCTCATACGCTCGGAGATCGAGGCCGACGCGGCGCAATATGGCGATGAACGGCGCACGCGCATCGTCGAGCGCGCCGCGGCGCAGGCGATTGAAGAGACCGAGCTGCTCGCCAGCGAGCCGGTCACCGTGGTGCTCTCGACGGGGGGCTGGGTGCGCTCGGCCAAAGGTCACGATATCGATGCGCGCGCCCTGTCCTATAAGAGCGGGGATGCCTTTCAGGCCGAGGCGCGCGGTCGCAGCACGCAGTCGGCGATGTTCATCGACAGCACGGGCCGCGTCTACAGTCTGCCGGCCCATACGCTGCCTTCGGCGCGCGGACAGGGAGAGCCGCTGTCCGGGCGGCTCGATCCGCCCGACGGCGCGCGCTTCGCCGGCGTACTCATCGGTGAGCCAGAGGACATGTGGCTGCTCGTGACCGATGCCGGCTACGGCTTTACGGTGCGACTCAAGGACCTGCAGTCGCGCAACCGCGCCGGCAAGACGGTGCTGCGGCTCAGCACGGGCGCCCAACCGCTGCCCCCGGCCCCGGTGCTGGTGGGCGAGACTCGTCAGAGCGCCGACATGCTGGTCGCGCTGGTCAATTCCGAAGGCAGACTGCTGCTATTTCCCGCCAGCGAGGTGCCGGAATTACCTCGGGGTAAAGGCAATAAACTATTCGCCATCCCGAGAAAGCGCGCCGAGACGCGCACCGAGCTACTCGTGGCCGTGAGCGTGCTGGCCCCGAGGCAGTCGCTCGTGGTCTATAGCGGGGAGCGGCAAATGACGCTCACGCCGGCGGATCTGAAGGATTATGTCGGCGCACGCGCGCAGCGCGGGGCCATGTTGCCGCGCGGCTGGCGCACGGTCGAGCGCATCGCGGTGCGCGACTAGATCTCCTCGGCGCGATGGCAGGCGACCAGACTCTCGCCCACGCTGCGCAGGAGCGGCAGCTCGCGCGCGCAGCGCTCGATGGCGTGGCGGCAGCGCGTGCGAAATACGCAGCCGGAAGGCGGCGCGAGCGCGGATGGGATCTCACCGCCCAGCGGGGCCGTGCGATGTTGACGCGCGATGCGCGGATCGGGGATGGGCACGGCCTGCAGCAGCGCGCGCGTGTAGGGGTGCCGCGGGGCTCGAAACAGCGCCTCGCAGGCGGCAATCTCCATGGTGCGGCCCAGATACAGCACCAGCACGCGATCGCACAGCTCGCGCACGGCCGGCAGATCGTGCGCGATGAACAGCAGCGCCAGGTGCATTTGCCGCTGGGTGGATTTGAGCAGCGCGGCGATCTGCGCCTTGATCGAGACGTCCAGCGCCGAGAGCGGCTCATCGCAAACGATGAGCTCGGGCTCGACGATCAATGCGCGCGCGATACCGATGCGTTGGGCCTGACCGCCGGAGAATTCGTGCGGGTAGCGTTCGAGGTGTTGCGCCCTCAGCCCCACGCGCTCGAGCATCGCGGCGGCGAGGCTGCGCCGTTCGGCGCCGCTGAGCTCGGGGCGGAAGACCTGCAGCGGCTCGGCGAGGATCGCCCCGATCTGCATGCGCGGATCGAGCGCGGAGGGGCCGTCCTGGAAGATCATCTGCAGGTGGCGGCGCATCGAACGCAGCGCAGCGCCCTCCAGGCCCAACAGATCGGTGCCGCGAAACCTGACCTCGCCCGCAGCCACTGCAACCAGTCGCAGCAGGGCACGTGCCAGCGTGGATTTGCCGCTGCCGGATTCACCGATCACCGCCAGGGCCTCGCCCGAACGCAGCTGGAAGTCCACGTTCTGCAGCGCGTGCAGCTGCACTGCGCGGCCACGATCACGCACCGCGTAGTTCACGTGCAGCGAGCGCACGCTCAGTAGCACCCGTTGCGACTCGCCATTCATAAGCGCGGCAGACTGTCGAGCAGCGAGCGCGTGTAGGGGTGGCTCGGCCGCAAAAAGAGATCCTCGCTGCCAGCCAGCTCGACGATGCGCCCGGCGCGCATCACGCCGACGCGATCGGCAAGTTGCGCGACCACGCCCAGATCGTGCGTGACCAGCACCAATGCCGCCCCCGTACGCTCGCGTATTTCCTGCAGCAGCGCCAGCACCTGTGCCTGCACGGTCACATCCAGCGCGGTGGTCGGCTCATCGGCGAGGATGATTTCCGGCTCGGCCATCAGGGCCATCGCGATCATGATGCGCTGGCGCATGCCACCTGAGAGCTCGTGTGGGTACTGGTGCGCGCGCCGCGCCGGCTCGCCTATGTGCACCGCCTCGATCATCGTCAGCGCGCGCGCCTCGGCGGCGCGGCGCGAGAGGCCGCAATGCAGGCGTGCGACTTCACTGAGCTGCCCGAGCACGCGCAGGTACGGGTTGAGCGAGGTCATGGGATCCTGAAATATCATCGCGATGCGGGCGCTGCGGATGCGGTTGAGCGCACTGGCGCGCAGGTGCAGCAGCTCCGTGCCGCGGTAGCGGATGCTGCCGCCGAGGCGCGCCTGCCGGGGCAGCAGTCCGAGAATCGACATCAGCAGCTGCGTCTTGCCCGAGCCCGATTCCCCGACGATCCCGAGACATTCGCCCGCAGCGATGTCCAGGTCCACGCCATCCACGGCTGTGACCGCACCCTGGGGCGTTTGGTAGCCCACCGTCAGGCCGCGAATCTGCAGGATGCCGGCAGCGCCGTTCAACACGCTTTAGCGCTCACGCGGATCGAGCGCATCGCGCAGGCCATCGCCCAGGAAGTTGAAGCAGAAGATCAATGCCGCCAGCAGCAGCGCGGGCACCAGCAGCAGGTGCGGATAGGACTGCATGCGACCTGTCCCCTCGGCGACCAGCGAGCCGAGAGAGGTCATCGGCGATTGCACGCCCAGTCCCAGAAAACTCAGAAACGCCTCGAACAGTATGACCGTTGGGATCGTGAGGGTCGCATAGATCACGACGATGCCGATCAGGTTCGGCACCAGGTGGCGCACGATCATTGCCGGCGTGCCCACGCCACTGACGCGCGCGGCCTCGATGAACTCGCGGCTCTTCAGTGCCAGCGTCTGGCCGCGCACGATGCGCGCGATGTCGAGCCACGAGACCGCACCGATGGCAACAAATATCAGCAGCAGCTCGCGTCCGAACAATACGGTCAGCACGATGACGAACGGAATGAAGGGCACCGAATACAACACATCTACAAAGCGCATCAGCAGCGCATCGGTGCGGCCGCCGACGTAGCCGGCCGTGGTGCCCCACAATACCCCGATCAGCACGCTCACGACGCTGGCCGCGAGCCCCACGAGCAGCGACACGCGGCAGCCCCACATCGTTCGCACCAGCAGGTCGCGTCCGAGTGCATCGGTGCCGAGCAGGTGCCAGCCATGCCAACCGGGGGCCAGATAAAGATGGTTCCAGTCGAGCGTGTAGTAGTTGTAAGGCGAAAGCAACGGCAGCAGCAGCGCCGCAAGCACGATCAGCAGCAGCAGCGCGCCGCCGCTGAGCGCGGGGCGATTAGCGCGCAGCCGCCGCCACGCCTCGTACCACAGTCCGCCGCCGCTCATCGCGCGAATCTCACGCGCGGGTCGAGCGCGGCGTAGCCGAGGTCCACGAGCAGGTTGAAAAAGAGGATCAGCGCGCCGTACAGGACCGTGATGCCCATGACCAGCGTGTAATCGCGATTCAGCGCTCCCGTGGTGAAGTAGCGGCCGATGCCGGGCAGACCGAATACGGTTTCGATGACGATGGAGCCGGTGATGACACCGGCGAGGGCCGGACCCAGACAGGAGATCAACGGCAGCAGCGCGGGCTTGAGCGCATGGCGCAGCATGATGGTGCGCAATGGCAGGCCCTTGGCGCGTGCCGTGAGGATGAAGCGGCTGGCCATGACCTCGAGCGTGGAGCCGCGCATCAGGCGCGCAACATATGCGGTGTAGGGAAATGCGAGGGCGAGGGCCGGCAGGATCAGATGCGGGATGCCGCCCCAGTCCCCGGGCGGCAGCCAATGCAGCTCAATGGCGAAGAGCAGGATCAGCAATGGCGCGATGACGAACACCGGCACCGAGATACCGAGTACCGCAAGTCCCATGAGGCCATGGTCCCACCAGGAGTTGCGATGCAACGCTGCCAGTACCCCCATCGAGCCGCCTAGGAGCAGCGCGATCAGAATGGCGCTGCCGCCTACCGCCAGATCCACCGGAAAGCCCTGCGCGATCAGCTCGTTTACCGAGGTGTTGCGGTACTGAAATGAGGGCCCGAGATCCCCGTGGGCCAGATTGCCCAGGTAGCGCAGATACTGGCGCCACAGCGGCTCATCCAGATGATACTGATGCTCAATGCTCTTCTGGATCTCCGGCAGCATCTGTTTTTGCGTGTCGAAGGGGCCTCCAGGAGCGGCATGCAGCAGCGCGAAGGCCAGCGTCGCGATCAGCAATAAGGTCGGAATCGCCCCGAGTACGCGTTGCAGCGTGTAGCGCAGCATCCTTTCAGTTGCCTTCGTGCTCGAGCAGGTACATGTAGCGCGAGAAATTGCGGTCAAGGATGTTCGGCGCCCAGCCCTTCAGGTATGGCTTGGCCAGGTGGCGCACGGCGTAGTAATAAACCGGAATAACCGCCGCGTCCTCGTTGCTGAGCGCCTCGGCAGCGGCCAGATAGCGATAGCGCTCGTGTATGTCGGTTTGCTGATTGGCCTTGTCCAGCAACGTGTCATACGCCGGATTGGAATAGCCGCTGTTGTTGAGCTCAAAGCCGGTGTTGAGCTGCTCGAGGAACGTGTAGGGATCCAGATAATCCCCGATCCACGCATCGTGAAACAGCTCCGGTTTCTTCAGCCGCCGCTCCTGCAGCAGGATCTTGAATTCCATTTCGTGCAGGCTCACCTGCGCGCCCAGGGTCTCGCGCCACATCGCAATGATTGCCTCGTACAGCAGGGTACCGCCTTGATCGCCGCTGGAGGAGCTCAGCTCGGCGCGCAGCGGCCGCGAGGCCGAGTAGCCGGCCTCACGGTAGTAGCGGCGCGCGAGCTCATGGCGCGCGCTGACCGACAGCTGCGCCCACTCGGGTATCGGCCGCGGGTAATCGGGCAATGGCGGGGTCTGCGTGTAGGCCGGAAAGCCCGCGCCGTTGAGCACATCCTGGGCAATCAGCTCACGATCGACCGCCAGGTTCAGCGCCATGCGCAAGGCGCGGTTGCCCTTGAAGGGCGGCCGCGTCACATTGATGCCGACCTTCAGAGTGCCAAAATAAGGGGCCACGACGACCTGCTCGCCGAGCCGTGCTCTGTAGTAGGGCAGATCCGTGGTCGGAAAGGTCATGATGAACTGCACCTGTCCGGCCAGAAAGCGCTGCGCCTGCGCCGTGCGATCCTCGACGACGTAGTAGATCACACGCCGCAGCTTCACGTTGGCCGCATCCCAGTAGTAGGGATTCTTATCGAGCGTCAGGCGGCTGCCGATGACGTTCTCCTGCAGCATGAACGGCCCATTGCCGACCATATTGCCCGCCCGCGTCCAGTCATCCCCATAGCGGCGAATCACCGGCTCGTACAGTGGCATTAGGTACATATTAGTCAGCAGCATCGGCAGGTACGGCGTGGGCGCACCGAGCTGCACACGCAGCGTATGCGCATCGAGCGCTGTGACTCCCAGCTCGCTCGGCGGGCGAGCTCCGGTGGCCACATCCAGTCCGTGCAGTATGGGTGAGAGCGCCTGCGCGTATTCGGCGCGCGTGGCCGGATCGACCGTGCGGCGCCAGGCGTAGGCGAAATCGGCTGCAGTTAACGGGCTGCCGTTGGACCAGTGCGCCTCGGGACGCAGGTGGAACGTCCAGGTCAGCCCGTCGGCGCTGGTCTCCCAACTGCTCGCCACACCGGGCACCACCGACCCATCCGGCCCGAGAGTCGTGAGCCCTTCGAACAGGTCATCCATGAGGATCTGCGTGGACGCATCGGTGGTGAGCGATGGATCGAGCAGCGGCGGCGCGGAGTCCAGGGTGCGCGACAGCACCTGCTCGGCGGCCAGCTGCGTGCCGACGTGAATCGCCGGCGTGGGAATTGCGGTGCTTGGATGCTGCGCATTGCACCCCGCGAGCCCAATCGCAGCGAGCAGCGCCCAGGGGAACGCGCGGTGACCCATCAGGACTTCAAAACGACCTCTTCTGGCGCATGCACGAAATAACCCTGAATGTACTGTACGCCGAGCTGCCAGACGACTGCCATCGTGTTAGCGTCCTCAACATGCTCGGCTACGGTCTGGATATTGCGCGCGGCGGCGGCCTCGGCGATGGCACGAACCTGGCGCTGCAGGTCAGTACTGCCGGGCAGGCCCTGCATCAACGAGCCGTCTATCTTCACAAAATCGATCGGCAAACGCGCCATCAGGCTCAGCGAATTGCGGCCGATGCCGAAATGTTCGAGCGCGAACTTCACGCCGAAGGCACGCAGTGCTTCGACTGTGGTCAGGGCCTCCTGGCGGTGGTTGTCGGCGACCTCCTCGGTGATCTGCACGCACAGGCGTATCGCTTGTTCGGGCGCTGAACGCAATTGCGGTGCGAGCCATTCCAGCAGCGTGGCATCGAGGACGCTGTCGCGCGAGATACGCACGAACAGCAGATCGGGTTTGTGGCTGGCGATGAGGCTCAGTGAGGCCTTGAGCACCCAACGATCGATGCTGCGCAGCAGATCGTTGCGCATGGCCGCCGACAGGAACTCAGAAGGCAGCACCTCCTTGCCCTGGGCGTCGAGCATCCGGATCGCGACGTCAAATATTTTCTGCTGTCCGCCGGCCAGCGCCGCGATGGGCTGCTGCGCCAGACGGAAGCGATTCTCGGTCAAGGCCGCCATGATGTGCTTGACCCATATCTGATCGTAGGCCTTCACGCGCGTATCGTTATCGGCCCGGTCCACGACCACGACCTGGTTGCCGTCGCGCTCGCGCGCGCGGCGCATCGCGTCCAGAGCATCCATGACGGAGGCGTTCAGATCCGGTTCGGCCAGCGGCACGACGGCCAGACCGATGCTGCAGGTCGCATTCAGGCTGTGGCCGTTGGCCTCGAACAGGTGCTTGCCGACGCGCGCGAGCAGACTCTCGCACCAGGCGTCCACATCGCGCTGGTTGCCGCGCTCGAGCAGTAACAGCAGCGTGGTGCCGCCAAAATGGCCGGCGAGATCGTTGGGCCCAAGCAGTGAGCGAATGATATTGACGAAGGCGATCAGAAACGACTCGCTCGCCAGTACGCCCAGCTGGCGCTCGATGGCCGCGAATCTGTCGGGTCGCAGACAGGCAACATAGCGCAGGCCGCCGGCCACCGGCGTGCGCAGGCGCTCCTGCACGGCATGGAGCAGATGGCGGCGCGTGAGCAGGCCGGTTCCGGGATCGCTGTGCACCGCGATTTGAAAGTTCTGCGTGAGCGAGCGCTCGTCGCGCTTTTGCGCCGGCACGATCAGCTGCACGGCCGGGTCGCCCTCGTACTCGGCCAGCGCCAGCACCAGTTCGAGCTGCATGACCGAGCCGTCGCTGAGCAAGGCGCCACATCTGAAGGTCTGATCGGCCCAGCGTCCCTGCAGGCTCGCGCTCAGCGCCGCTTTGAGCGGGGCATGCGTGGATTCCTCGAACAGGTCCATTACCGGCTGACCGATCAGGGAATTCGCATCGGCAACGCCGAAGAGCTCGACCCAGGCCTCATTGGCACCCACGAGGATCCCCTCCTGGACCTGCGCCATGGCGTCATTCGAGCGCTGCAGTACCACTTCGAGCTGGCGGCGGTAGTACTGCGAGGCGCGCAGCGTCGAGCTCAGTGCACGCTCGAGGCGAAATGCACGCAGCTCGCGCGCGATGACAGCCTGCAAGCGCTCGGGTTGCTGCAGCGACACCGTGTCGCGCGCGCCTTGCGCGATGTCGGCCGCGATGAGCTGCTCATCCACCGCCTCGCGCACCGCTATCAGAGGCACCATCGCCGCCATTTGGTCGCGCATAGCCGCGAGCTCGCGCAGTTCGGCGCCGGGCGCGGCACAGCAGATCAATAGCTCCGGATTGAGTTGCTCGAGTGCATCGGGAATGTCCTGGATCGCTGGAATCCAGGTGCAGTGCGCCGCTATGCCGGCGCGGCGCAGCAGACTATTGAGGTTCTCGACGGCATCGCGGGTGGCACTGTGTACCAGCAGCGGAACCGCCGACGTGTCGTCCAAAGCTTGTTCCCCTTGTGGCGCAGAAAGTCTAACACTCGAGTTGCAGCGGGTCGTGACGCATATCCCACTGTACCGCGGCCAGCACCGTCTTGGCCGGAGCCCCGGCGCTCTCGCGCACCAGCCTTGGCAGCAGATACCCCGGCAGGCGGGCGGCCAAGGCGCCCATGAGCTGCCTGGCCCGCGGCTCGCTGACCTCGAATTGCGCGCTGCCACGCACGCGATCGAGCATATGCAAGTAGTAGGGCATGATCCGGGCAGACCAGAGCGCCTGCGATAGCAGCTCGAGCGCCTCAACCGAATCGTTGATGCCGGCCAGCAGCACCGACTGGTTCAGCAGCGTCGCGCCGGCCGCGCGCAGCCGTTCGGCGGCGGCGCGCACCTCGCCGTCGATCTCGTTTGCATGATTGCAGTGGAGCACCACCACGGTCGGCCAGGGCAGAGCGGCGAGCCAATCCATGAGGCCCTCATCGACACGCGCAGGCAACACGATCGCGGTGCGCGTATGGATGCGCAGGCGCCGCAGATGCGGCACACCTTTCAAAGCCGCGCTCAGGGCCGTCAGCCGTGCATTGGTGAGCGACAGCGGGTCCCCGCCGGACAGGATGATCTCCTCGATCGACTCATCGGCGCGGATTGCCGCGAGGGCTTGCTGCCAGCGAGCGCCCTCGCCATGGGTCTGCTCATAGGGGAACTCGCGCCGGAAGCAGTATCGGCAGTGCACGGCACAGGCGCCCGTGCTGATCAGTAGTGCGCGCCCGATATATTTCTGTAATAAACCGGGCGCACGCGTGGCGGCGCGCTCCTCGAGTGGATCGCTGAGAAATCCGGCTTGCTCAATGAGCTCGCGCTCGCCCGGCCACACCTGTAGCAGCAGCGGATCGTGTGGGTCACCGCGCCGCATGCGGCGCACGAAACCACGCGGCACACGCAGCGGGAATGCCCTGGCGGCGGCCATGGCCCCGGGGGCCTGGTGCGGATCAAGCTCGAGCAAGCGCAGCAGCTCGAGCGGCTCGGTGATGGCCTGCGCGAGCTCGCGTTGCCAGGCGTCCGGCTGGCGGCTCAAGATTGATGTCGTTATCATACGCGCCCTTTTTTGAGAGCCGTCATTGTGCGGTCTCCATGGCGGTAAGAGAAATGGCCAGCTACACGACCAACGAATTCAAGTCGGGCCTGCGCATCCTGATCGACGGGGATCCGTACGCGATCGTGGAAAACGAAATGGTCAAGCCAGGCAAAGGCCAGGCCTTCAATCGCGTCAAGATCCGCAATCTCAAGAGCGGCCGCACGATCGAGCGCACCTTCAAGTCCGGCGACAGCGTCGAGGCCGCCGACGTGGTCGACGTGGACATGCAGTACCTGTACAGCGACGGGGATTTCTTCCATTTCATGATCCCAGACAACTTCGAACAGCATGCCGCGAGCCGCGCAGTGGTCGGTGAGAACGCGCAGTGGCTCAAGGACGGCACGGTCTGCATCGTCACTTTGTGGAATAACGTGCCGATCGTGGTGACCCCGCCGCCCCACATCGAGCTCAAGGTGATCGAGACCGATCCGGGCCTGCGTGGCGATACCGCCACTGGCGGGCAGAAGAGTGCGAAGCTCGAGACCGGCGCGGTCGTGCGCGTGCCCTTGTTCATCAACGAGGGCGAAATCGTCAAAGTCGATACCCGCAGCTCGGCCTATATCTCGCGCGCCAAGCAATAGTGCGGGTCTGGCGCGGCTCACCGGCGTGCGCCTGCAGCCTCAGGCGCGCTCGAGCGCAAAGGGCAGCACCTGCTCGATACGCTCGGCACCCAGACGCAACATCAGCAGCCGATCAAAGCCCAGAGCAACCCCCGCGACCGCGCTCATTCCAGCCCCCAGCGCCGCGAGCAGCGCCTCGTCGATCGAGGGCACGCTCAGACCGCGGCGTATGCGCTCCTGCCGATCCAGTTCGAAGCGCGCGCGCTGCTGCGCCGCGTCCGACAATTCCTCAAAGCCGTTGGCGAGCTCAACGCCCGCGCGGTAGAGCTCGAAGCGCATGGCAAGCTGCGGGTCCTGGGGGTCCAGGCGCGCGAGCGCGGCCTGACTGGCCGGATAATGGTGCAGAAAGCACAGACCGGATCTGCCCAGTCGCGCAGCCAGCACGCTGGCCATGAGCCAGTCGAGCAATTCATCGCGGTTGCAGCCGTCTGCCACGCGCGGCTCGAGTCCATGCGCAAGCGCCACCGCGCGCAAGGCCGCTTCCTGCGCGCGCAGGGGGTGCACGCCCAGCTCTTGCTCGAAGGCCTCCACATATCGCAGCTCTTGCACCGGCGCGCTCGCTGGCAGCGCCAGTAGCTCGCCGGCCAGCTGCGCGACTTCAGTCATGAGCGCGGCCATCGAATAGCCGCAGCGATACCACTCGATCAATGTGAACTCGGCATTGTGCAGCGGGCTTAGCTCGTGGCCGCGAAATACATGCGTGATCTGGAATATGTCGCCGCTGCCGGCAGCGAGCATGCGCTTCATCGCGTATTCGGGCGAGCTGTGCAGATACAGCGGTGCCGCATGGCCGGGCAACTGAACCGTGGCGCAGTGAATGTGCACATCGGTGACTGCGTGGCGCACCAGGCAGGGCGTGTCGACCTCGAGCACATCGCGTGCGGCGAAAAATGTCCGCACCGCGGCCAGCAGCCGCGCGCGCAGGCGCAGCGTCGGCATGGACGCCGAGGGTCGCCACAGCTCCTGCGCATTCATGGCAGGAGCGAGCCGAGGGATTGTCCGACGCGCAGGAGCGCACCGGGGTGCACATCAGGCTGCCAGCGCGCGATGCCAGGCGGCAACAGCAGGATCACGGTGGAACCCAGATTGAAGGTGCCGAGCTCGGCGCCGCGCGGCTGCCACTGCGGCGCTGCAAGACGCGGCTCGAGTCGCCGCACAACTTCGCGCGCAGGCGAGGGCGTGACCGTGCCGTGCCAGACCGTGCTCATGCTGCCGACGAACAGCGCCCCGACCATGATCACGACGAAGGCGCCACGCTCGCCCTCGAAGGCGAACACCAGCCGCTCATTGCGTGCAAACAAATTCGGCAAATGCGCCACCGTAGCTCCGCTGACGGCGAACAGGCGCCCTGGGACGTGCCAGGCGGCGCTGAGTCGGCCGGACAGCGGCATGTGCACGCGGTGGTAATCGCGCGGCGCCAGATACAGCGTCGCATACAGTCCGCCGCGCAGCCTCGCGGCCCATGCGCTCTCAGCGAGCAATGCCTCCAGGGTATAGGTGCGTCCCTTCGCTTGCAGCAGTTGATCAGCCTGAGCGCTGCTGGCACTTTGCAGCCTCGCGTCGCAGGGCGAGACGATGTGCAGCGGGTCCGGATCGGCGGGTCGCGCATCGGCGCGCAGCGCGCGGGTAAAGAAGGCATTGAAGCTGCGATAATTGAGCGCTTCGGGCTCGGTCGCGCCGTTCATGTCTGGCCGATAGCCACGCACGAACACACGGATCAGCAGATTCTTGAACCAGCCGATCTCGCTGCGGCTCACGGCGTGCATCAGGCGGCATAGCAAATGATGCGGCAGCAGGCACTGCAGCGCGACGAACAAGCGGCTCATGAGCTGCGGGTGGCTAGGCTTGGCGGGCGCTTGGGCTTCAAACCCGGCGCGCCGTGCGTAGCTGCCGCAGGTCGGCGCCGATGGCAGAGGCCGAGAATGGCGGGGAGAACACCGCGACCAATCGGCCCGCGCTGTCGAGCAGGTAGAGCGTGGCCGAATGATCCATCGTGTAGCTGCCGTCGGGCAGGCTCTGGCGCACGGCAATCGCGCTCAGGCTGCTCAGCAATGGCGCGAGCGCAGCCTGATCGCCGCGCAGGCCGATGAACCCATGATCGAAATAAGCCAGGTACACTTGCAGGCTAGCCGCGCTGTCGCGCTCCGGATCGACCGTCACAAATACGACCTGCGCGTCCGGCAGGGGACGGGCACGCTGCAGCTGCGCCAGCATCGCGAGGGTCGTGGGACACACATCCGGACAGTGCGTGAATCCGAAGAACAGCAGCGTCGGGTGACCGTGCAAATTCGAGCGATCGAAATCGCGGCCCGACAGATCCTGCAGATGAAACTCGGCGAGCGCACGGGGCTGCGCCAGCCAGGTGCCCGCCTGCAGTGACACGGCAGCGGGCTCGAGCAGGCGAGCGAGGCCGGCGCCCACCGCCGCGGCGAGCACGGCCAGAGCCAGCGACATCAGGAGCAAACGGGGTTTCATGCGCCGATTATCACACACGGCATCGCCGCGGCAGCCTCGCGCGGCGCGCGCTGCGGGGGGGCGGCTGAATGTGGCTAGCCTGCTCGCGCGCAGCACACGGCGGCTGGCGCGCGCGCGCCTGCATTACGGCCACGGCACCGACAATGCGCGCGATGAGGCCGCGGCGCTGATCTGGCATGCGTTGCGCCTGCCGCATACCGACGAAGCAGGGGCGCTGCGGGCGCTGCTGGCTCGCCCAGTCGCGCCCGGCGCGCTCGCACGCGTCGAGGCCCTGTTGCTGCGTCGCATCCGTGATCGCATACCGGCCAGCTATCTGACGCGGCGCTGCTGGTTTGCGGGTCTGGCGCTATACGTGGATGAGCGCGTGCTGATTCCGCGCTCGCCGATCGCCGAGCTCATCGAGCAGCGCTTCGCGCCCTGGATAGCGCTTGCGCGCGTACAGCGCATTCTGGATCTGGGCACCGGCTCGGGCTGCATCGCAATTGCTTGCGCGCGGGCATTTACGCGTGCGCGCATCGATGCGCTGGATATCTCGAGCGATGCACTGCAGGTGGCACGACGCAATATCCGCCGCCACCGCCTGGGGCGGCGCGTGCGCGCGCTGCAATCGGATTATTTCACTGCTCTGCGCAGCGCCAGCTACGATATCATCGTGAGCAATCCGCCCTATGTAGGGCGGCGCGAGTTGCGGGGGCTGCCGCCCGAATACCGGCACGAGCCGCAGCTGGCACTGGCTGCCGGCGCCGATGGCCTCGACGCGGTCCGAATCATCTTGCGCGACGCCGCAGCGCATCTGAATCCGGGCGGGATCCTGATCGTCGAGGTGGGCAACTCGGAAGCGGCGTTGCGTCGGGCGTTTCCTCGGTTGCCATTCATATGGCTGAGCTTTGAGCGTGGCGGCGGCGGCGTATTCGTGCTCGAGCGAGCGCAGCTGGCGCACTCGCGCAGCCCGCGCTCGCTTGGGATGAGGGCTTAGAGGCAGGCAATGTCGGGCAATACGCTGGGCAAATTGTTCGCGGTCACGACCTTCGGCGAGAGCCATGGCGTGGCGCTCGGCTGTATCGTCGACGGCTGCCCGCCGGGCCTGGTTCTCGAGGAGGCCGATCTGCAACGCGATATCGATCGGCGTCGCACCGGCACGTCGCAATTCGTCAGTCAAAGGCGCGAGAGCGACGCGGTGCGCATACTCTCGGGCGTATTCGAAGGCCGCAGTACCGGCGCGCCGATCGGACTGCTGATTGATAACACCGATGCGCGTTCGCGCGATTACGAGCGCATCAAAGATCGTTTCCGGCCCGGACACGCCGATTACACCTACCAGCATAAATATGGCTTCCGCGATCATCGCGGCGGCGGGCGCTCATCGGCACGCGAGACGGTCATGCGCGTGGCGGCCGGCGCGATCGCGCGCAAATATCTGGCCGAGCGCCTCGGCGTGCGCATCTATGGCTACCTCAGCCAGATCGGCGCGCTCAGGCTCGAGCCGCTCGAGCCTGCGGCAGCCTACTCGAATCCTTTTTTCTGCCCGGATCCGAGCCGTGTGACGGAGCTCGAGCAACTGATGTGGAATACCCGCGGGGCCGGGGACTCGATCGGGGCCCGGGTCACCGTGATAGCCGAAGGGGTGCCGCCGGGTCTGGGCGAGCCGGTGTTCGATAAGCTCGATGCCGATATCGCGCATGCGATGATGGGCATCAATGCGGTCAAGGCAGTGGAGATCGGCGACGGGGTCGCGGTGGCTGCACAGCGCGGCAGTGAACATCGCGATGAGCTCACGCCGAGCGGTTTTGCATCGAATCATGACGGCGGCATGCTCGGCGGCATTTCCTCCGGGGCCCCTATACTGGTGCACCTGAGTCTGAAGCCGACCTCGAGCATTCAGGTGCCGGGTCGCACCATCGATATCGAGGGTAACGCGGTCGACATCGTCACGACCGGGCGGCACGATCCGTGCGTCGGACTGCGTGCCACACCGATTGCCGAGGCGATGCTCGCGATCGTGCTGATGGATCACTACCTGCGCCATCGCGCACAGAACGCGGATGTGCGCTGTCCTACGCCCGACATCACGCGGCGCTGAGCGGCAATCCATTTCTTTCGGACCGGAATCGAGGCGATCGATGAGCAGGTCTTTGCGGGTAGCTGTGGTCGGGGCCACCGGACTGGTGGGCGATACCATGATCCGTGTGCTCGCCGAGCGCAATTTCCCGGTCGGGCAACTGTTTGCGCTGGCCAGCAGCCGTTCGCTGGGCAAGTCGGTCGACTATCAGGGCCGCGAGCTGCCGGTCGATGAGCTCACGGGCTTTGATTTCTCGCGCGCGGACATCGGGCTGTTCTCTGCCGGCAGCGATATATCGGCACACTATGCGCCGATCGCCGCGGCGGCCGGTTGCGTGGTCATCGACAACACAGCCGAGTTTCGCTACCAGGATGATGTCCCGCTGGTGGTGCCGGAGGTCAATGCGCACGCGATCGCGCAGTTTCGCGCCCGCGGTATCATCGCCAATCCGAACTGCTCGACCATTCAGATGCTGGTGGCTCTGAAGCCCATCTATGATGCAGTCGGTATCGAGCGCATCAACGTTGCGACCTATCAGTCAGTTTCGGGCGCGGGCAAGGAAGCCGTGGAGGAACTGGCTGCTCAGAGCGCCGCGCTACTGAGCGGCCGACCGATCGATGCGCCCCGGGCCGTAGCCAAGCAGATCGCCTTCAACTGCGTGCCGCACATCGATCAGTTCCAGGACAACGGCTATACCCGCGAGGAGATGAAGATGCACTGGGAGACGCGCAAGATCCTCGAGGACGACTCGATACGGGTCAATGCCACGGCGGTGCGGGTCCCGGTGTTCTACGGACACTCCGAGGCGGTTCATATTGAGACGCGCAGCAAGATTTCGGCGCCGGAAGTGCGCGCATTGCTCGACCGGGCCCCTGGAGTGACCGTCCTGGATGAGCGCGTGGCGGGTGGTTACCCCACCGCTGTCACCGAAGCAGCGAACCACGACACGGTTTATGTGGGCCGGATTCGCGAAGATATGTCTCATGAGCGGGGTATTGACCTCTGGGTGGTATCGGACAATGTGCGCAAGGGCGCCGCGACCAATAGCGTCCAGATCGCTGAGATTTTGGCTCGCGAGTATTTATAAGTTATATTCCGCGCAATTGGGTGCCGGGCCTGCGCGCTACGCTAATTATTTATTTTATAAGGGATATATGGCAGGCGGCCCGCTGGAGACACGATGGTGATGCCTAACTGTTACCGAGCGCTGCTGCTCGTGCTGCTGGGGCCAACGGCCGCCCTGGCGCTGGGGTTGGGAGACGTACATCTCAATTCGGCCCTGAATGCGCCGCTCGACGCCGATATCGAGGTGGTCGGGGCGAGTCCTGCGGACCTTTCCAGTCTGAAGGCGGCGCTGGCCTCGCGCGAGACCTTCAGCCGCCATGGTCTGGACTATCCGGCATTTCTGAGCGGCATAACGGTAGTGCCGCAGCAGACCGCGGATGGCCGCACGATCCTCCATCTGCACTCTACGGACCCGGTAAACGAGCCCTTTGCCACCGTGCTGGTCGAGGTCGACTGGTCGCGTGGTCATCTGGTGCACGAATACACGGTACTGCTCGACCCGCCGGTGTTTGCGAGCGAGACGCCGAGTGCAACGACGATCGCCGCGCCCGTTACTGGTGCTGCAGCGCGCAGCGCCAACATCGAGCGGGCAGCCCCGAGCGCAGCGCCGATGCCAGCCAGCAGCGCCTCCGCAGCACCGACGCTGCCCAGCGAGGCCGCACCGGTCGTGCGCGCTCCCGTGCGCTCCAGCGCACCGGCCAGCTCGAGCACAATGGTCAGCCAGAACACCCCGTCACGCAGTGCCGGCGCTACGCCTGCGGGCGGTGGAAGCTATGTGGTGCGCAATGGTGACACGCTGACCTCGATCACCGCCCAGGTCTATGGGGCCGGCGATCACGCCCAGCGCCAGCGCGAATTGGTTGGCGTCTATCGCGCTAACACGGCAGCTTTCGACGGGAATATGAACCTGCTGCGGGCCGGCAGCCGATTGAGCTTACCCGGCGAGGCGGAACTGGTTGCAATCAGTCCGGCTGAGGCTGCGGCAGAAGTGCATCGGCAATACTCGACGTGGAATGCCAATCACGCCAACCCGAGCGCGGCCAGCACGAGTGCGGCCGGTGCCGGTCAATTGCGGCTCGTACCGCCCCAGGAAGCAGCCGCCTCACCGCCCAGCCAGCGTAGCGCGCCCGGTCCCGCAGTCTCGCCGAGCTCGAGCGCGGGCGCAGCGCCTGGCGCTGCAGCGGGGACGAGCGCAGCGGCTAGCGCTGCTGCCACGGCGGAGCTGCAGCAGCGCCTCAGCGCGCTCGAATCGCAATTGGCCGAGTCGCAGCGCCTGCTGCAGCTCAGGAATGCGGAGCTCGCGGCGTTGCAAGCGCGCGCAGCGCCCAATGCCGCAGCCCCTGCCGCAAGTGCACCCCCGGTCACGAGCCCGGCGCCCGCGGCGCCAGCTGCCGGCCCAAGCGCTGCCGCGCCGAGCGCGCCAGCCCCGGCGCCTGCCGCGCGCGCGCCGTCCAAGGTTGCCCCGGTCGCGGTCGAGCGTGGCAATTCGCTCATCGATCTGCTCGAGCAATATTGGTACTTGCCCGCCGCACTGGTGGCTGTACTGATCACACTGCTGGTGCTGCGCGCCGTGCGTGCGCGCCAGGAAGATGCATTCGACCGCTCGCTGGGCCGACTCGCGCAGCCCGCATTCGAATCGAGCGACGCGGCTAGTATGCGCACCAGTGACACGGTACCCGTGCGTGCGCTCACACCCCCGGGTGAGGAACATTCGTCCTACCGCGTCGAGGAGTCCGGCGTGCACGAGCAGCCGGCTGGGCTCGCCGATAGAGCCGCGACGACCGGACAGCACGTCGCGATCGGCGAGCACGTAGCGGGCGGCGAAGCGCCGGTTGCGCTTGATCAGGGCGATCCGCTTGCAGAGGCGGATTTCCACATGGCCTATGGTCTGTACGATCAGGCTGCCGATCTGGTGCAGATCGCGATCGGCCGCGAGCCGACCCGGCGCGATCTGAAGCTCAAACTGCTCGAGGTGTACTTCGTCTGGGGTAACAAGGAGCGCTTCCTGAGCAGCGCCCGCGAGCTGGCGGCGACGCGCGCGCAGGCCCTGCCCGGCGAATGGGAAAAGATCGTGATCATGGGCCGGCAGATTGCCCCCGATGATGCTCTGTTCGGCACTTCGGGCTCGCTGCAGGGTGCTGCCAGCGGTGGCGTGGACCTCAATCTGGAGGGCGGCCAGAATCGAATCGACTTTGATCTGATGGGCGAGCCCACGGTCGCTCCGCACAGCGTTGATCTGGATCTGGGAGCGGCTCTGGGCGATACGGAGACGACCGGGGAGAACACCGCAGGCGGCGGCAGCACGGGCATCGATTTCGTCTTTGATGACGCCGAGCGCGGCAATGAGACCACGGGCTCGACGCGCGAGATGCCAGGAACCAAGCGCACCGGCAGCACCGTCACCGGAAGGGCCGCCGACGCTCCACTGAGCGATCCGGACGCCGACACGGTGCAGCAGCCGCAAATGGAGAGCGGTGATCATCCGACCATACGCCAGAAGCTGGATGCCGCAACTCGCGGCGCCGTCGCCGGCACGGAACAGACTGCGGAACTGGAATTGCAGGACCTCGGGCTCGACTTAGGTCCGATGGAAGGCACCGGCGAGGAGATTGAGCTGACGAGCGCGGCAGAAGCCCCGACGATGCTCGCCGGGCTGGATGAGGACACGCGCCGCCTTATGGCTCGTGCCGAGAGTGAGCGCGAGGGCACAGCGGATGAGACCGTGGCGGCTGCGGCACCGACCGATTCAGGCACGTGGCTGTTTACCGATACTGATTTTGCCAACGCCGTGCCGCCCGAGAATCGCGGCCCCGGCGATGCACCGACCGAAGTGGTGACCCAGCTCTCGCCGCGTTTCGAGTCGGGCGGGATCGATAACAGCGGCGCGACCGTGCCGCTGGGAACGCTCAAGGCCGAAGATCTGGATCTCGAGCTTGGCGACACCAAACTATCGGCCACACAGCTGGATGCCAACGGCCTGGATCTGGATGTTGGGACGCCTGTCAGCAACGAGGGCACTTTTGTGCAAACGCAACGCATCATGGCCGAGGATGTGCCGCTTCCGGAACTCGAGCCGGCCACGATGAGCGAGGTGGGCACAAAATTGGATCTGGCCCGCGCCTACATGGACATGGGTGATCCGGAGGGCGCGCGCAGCATCCTCTCGGAAGTTCTGCTCGAAGGCTCAGTGTCGCAGAAACAGGAAGCCCGGCGCCTGATCGATACCTTGCCGGGCTGAGACCTTCCCGCCTTAAGGCCATGCCTCGCCGGATCGCCCTCGGCGTCGAGTACGAGGGCGGCGCCTACTGCGGCTGGCAGGTCCAGAACGGCGCTGCGAGCGTGCAGGGCGCGCTGCAGGTCGCCCTGAGCCGCATAGCCAATGAGCCGGTCGCCGTAATTTGCGCTGGCCGCACCGATGCGGGGGTGCACGCACGCGGCCAGGTGGTGCATTTCGATACCAGCGCGCAGCGTAGCGCGCAGGCATGGCTGCTGGGCGCCAACAGCTACCTGGGACGCGACATCAGTCTGCACTGGGCATGTCAGGTGCCCGGCCATTTTCATGCCCGCTACAGTGCGCTGGCACGCAGCTATCGCTACCTGATCCTGAATCGACGCACGCGCTCGGCACTGGCCTTCGGGCGCGCACTGACCGTACACCGCCCGCTGGATCTGACGGCGATGCAGCTGGGCGCGAGCGCGCTCATTGGCGAGCATGATTTCAGCGCTTTTCGTTCGGCAGAGTGCCAGGCGCGTTCGACGGTGCGCCAGATACGCGCACTGCGCCTGCAGCGCTCGGGGGATTGGCTTGCTATCGATATCACTGCCAATGCCTTTCTGCACCACATGGCGCGCAATATCGTGGGACTGCTGCTCGCCATAGGCCTACAGCGCGTGCCGCCCGAGCGCGCCCGCATGCAGCTCGAGTCACGCCAGCGCAGCCAGGGAGAGGCGACCGCCGCGGCCGTGGGGCTGTACCTCTGGCGGGTCGACTACCCGGCGCAGTTCGGGCTGCCTGAGTCCGAAGGCACGGCGGATTCAGCTATGATCGGGCCGCCGGAATGCGACGGCATCTGAGGTCGGAGTCGATGTCCTGGTTCGAAAAGATCGTTCCATCGCGGATCAAGACCGAGCGGCGCTCGCGCTCGGTGCCCGAGGGTCTGTGGATCAAATGCCCGGCCTGCGACGCAGTGCTTTATCGCGCCGAGCTCGAGCGTAATCTCAACGTCTGCCCCAAGTGCAGCCATCACATGCGCATCGGGGCACGCGAGCGCCTGCGCGCGTTTCTCGACCCGGAGCCCATCAGCGAGATCGGCGAGCGCGTCAGACCCGAGGATCCCCGCGACCGTCTTGCGCAGGCGCAGAAGACCACGCGTGAGCAGGATGCACTGGTCGCGCTGGCGGGACGGCTACATGGCGAGCCGGCCGTTGCCTGCGCCTTCGAGTTCCAATTCCTGGGCGGCTCCATGGGCTCGGTGGTCGGCGAGCGCTTCAGGCGCTCGGTCGAGCACTGCATTGAGCACCGCTGCCCGCTGGTGTGCTTCTCGGCCACAGGCGGCGCGCGCATGCAGGAGGCGCTGTTGTCGCTATTGCAGATGGCCAAGACCAGCGCCGCGCTGGCGAAACTGGCGCAAGCGGGTCTGCCGTTCATCTCGGTCATGACCGATCCGACCACCGGCGGGGTGTCGGCGAGCCTGGCGATGCTGGGCGATCTGAACATTGCCGAGCCGCGCGCCCTGATCGGCTTTGCCGGCCCAAGGGTAATCCAGCAGACCGTGCGCGAGACGCTGCCGGAGGGCTTCCAGCGCAGCGAGTTTCTGCTCGAGCACGGCGGCCTCGATCTGATCCTGGATCGGCGCGAGATGCGCGATCGCATCGCGCAGCTATTGCGTTTGCTGCAGAAGCGTCCTGCCCTGCAAGCGGCCTGAAGGTGCGCTATCGCACGCTGGCCGAGGCGCTGGCGTATCAGCAAAGTGCGCATGGAGCCACTATTGAGCTCGGGTTGGATCGCGTGCGCGCGGTCGCCATCCGGCTGGGATTGCTCCAGAAGCGCTGCCCCGTCGCCATAGTCGGCGGCACCAATGGCAAGGGCTCGACGGCCAGCCTGCTGGCCTCGCTGTTGCGCGCCTGCGATCTGCACGTGGGATTGTTCACCTCCCCGCACCTGGTGCGCTACAACGAGCGCGTGCAAGTCGACTGCGTCCCGGTTGAGGATGGCGTATTGCTGCGCTCATTCGAGGGTATCGAGGCCGCGCGCGCCGAGGTCAGCCTGACCTTCTTCGAGTACAGCACGCTCGCCGCGCTCGACGTGTTTCGCGAGACGGCGGTGGATGCGATCGTGCTCGAGGTCGGACTGGGCGGGCGGCTGGATGCCACCAATATCATTGACGCCGACGTGGCGCTGCTGTGCTCAGTGGGCTTCGATCATCGCAGCTGGCTCGGCGACACGCTGGAGCAAATCGGCGCCGAGAAGGCCGGCATCTTTCGTGCCGGCCAGCCGGTCGTAATCGGCGATGCGCAGATGCCGGCGAGCGTCTGGCAGCGTGCGCAGGCACTGCGCTGCCCGTTGTTCACCGCAGGGCGCGAGTTCAGCGTGCGCATCCTCGGGCAAGCCGAGGCCGAAGCGCCCTGGGACTACCTTGCCGGCACGCGCAGCCTGCTGGCTTTGCCGGCACCAAAGCTGCACGGGGCGATCCAATACGGCAATGCCGCCAGCGCGCTGACCGCGCTTAACTTGCTGGTCGAGCAGCCCGAGATCTGCCCCGAGCGTGTCGCGCAGGGATTGCGCGCGGTGCGTTTGCCGGGACGCTTTCAGATCGTACCCGGGGAGGTGGAGTGGATCCTCGATGTCGCGCATAACGAGCCGGCCGCAATCGGGCTTGCCGAGGCGCTCAGAGCGCGGCATGTCGAGGGCAAGAGCATCGCCGTAGCCGGCATGCTGGCCGATAAGGACGCCGCCGCCGTCGGGCGCGCGCTCGATGGCGTGATCGATGACTGGCTGCTCGCGAGCATCACCGATGAGCCGCGCGGCCTGAGCGCCGAGGCACTGCGACAGCGCCTGCCGGCTTTGCGGGCGCCGGTGCAGCTGGCTGACAGCGTCGCAGCGGCCTGCGCGCTCGCTCGCGAACGTGCACGCGCGGGTGATCGCATCATCGTGCTCGGCTCCTTTCACGTGGTCGGGCCGGCGCTGAGCTGGCTTGGGCTATACTGAATCGCGCAGCTATGGACCATCGCCTGAAAGAGCGACTGACGGGCGCGGTGATACTGGTAGCGCTGATCGTGCTATTGGTGCCGGAGATGTTTCATGGACAGGCTGGCAACATCACGGCCAGTGGCGCAAACAGCGCCGAGGGGCCGCCCGAGCGCTCTTACACCATCGACCTGAGCAATGGCGCGACGCGCACCGCACCGTTGCAGTCCAGCGGGCCGACCGTTGCGAGCGGCAGTGAAGGCAGCGCGCCGACGGCGGCGCCCGGCTCCTCCATGGGCATGTCTGCTATTGCTGGGGTCAAGTCCGAAGCGAGCAGCGCGGCTGCCGCGCCGGCAGCCAGCGTGGCAGCGGTGAGCACGGGCGCAGCGAGCGCGGCTCGGCCCAAGGTGCTCGAGCACGTTGCCGCCGCGGGCTGGAGCGTACAGCTGGGGCTATTCAGCCAACGCGACAACGCGCAGCGGCTCGTGCAGGAGGCGCAGGCCAAGGGCTTCGCGGTGAGTCTGGCCAATGCCGATGGCAAGGGACCCTACCGGGTGCGCGCGGCCGGTCTTGCCGACCGTGCGGCGGCTCTGGCGCTGCAACAGCGGCTGCGAACGCAGGGCTTTGCCGCGGCGATCGTCGCGCCGTGATCCGACGCACATGCCGCGCACGCGGCGCGCTGCTTGCAAGCGCCGTAGGCTACAATTCGCGCCATCGCAATGCCAGCACACGCCATGAACTGGGCCGACTACGTCGTCATCGCGTTAATCGCGAGCTCGTGCATTGCCGGTCTGCTGCGCGGGCTGTTGCGCGAGATCATCGGGCTGGTTGCCTGGGTTGCCGGACTGTGGCTCGCCTGGACCTACTCGGGCCTGATTGAGTCGCACCTGGGCGGCGCCCTCAGCGCCGAGAGCGTGCGGCCCTGGGCTGCGCGCACGGTGATCTTTCTCGCGGTACTGCTGATCGGCACACTCATCGGCCTGCTGGTCTCACACTTCGTACGCCTGTCGATATTCAGCGCGACGGACCGCTTCCTCGGCGGCGTGTTCGGATTCATACGCGGCGTGGTCATGGTCGGTGTGCTCGTGATGCTGTGTCATGCGGTGCGGCTGGAAAATGAGCCGTGGTGGCGCGCTTCAGCTCTGGTTCCCTATGCCGAGCGCGCCGCGAATGTGCTGCGAGGGCTGGTGGGCGAGCGTAAAATACACACCGGACCGGAATTAACGACGGCGCGCTGATGGCGCCGAGGTAGCAGACCCCAAACATGTGCGGCATCGTCGGTATCGTCGGCACAACCCCGGTCAATCAACGCCTCTATGACGCGCTGACCGTGCTACAGCACCGCGGTCAGGATGCCGCGGGTATCATGACGGCCTACGAAGGCAGGCTGTACTCGCGCAAGGGTGCGGGATTGGTGCGCGACGTATTTGAGCAGCAGCACATGCTCGAGCTTGCGGGCAATGTGGGCATCGGTCACGTGCGCTATCCGACCGCCGGTTGCGACAGCGCCTTCGAGGCGCAGCCATTCTTCGTCAATGCCCCATACGGCATGTGTCTCGCGCACAACGGCAATCTGACCAATGCCTCGGAACTGGCTGAAGTGCTGATCCGCGAGGATCGGCGCCATCTCAATACCGAATCCGACTCCGAAGTACTGTTGAACGTATTCGCCTCCGAATTGCAGCGCGTCGGGACGCAGCGCGTGACACCGGCGGATATTTTTGCCGCCACCAGCGCCGTCTATCGGCGCTGCCGGGGTGGTTTCGCAGTGGTGGT